>NZ_JBEXGR010000013.1:0-178294 GCF_040607415.1 Micromonospora sp. NPDC005291 | reverse complement strand
TTTGGGGTTTTTTTTTTTTTTCTTGGTTTTGGGGTCTTTGTTGTTCCTCGGGGGGGGGGCGGGGGGGGCGGCCCGGCCCCCGACGGACCCCGGTCAGCTCACCGGGAAATGGATGGTGAAGGGGATGTTGTTCTTCTTCAGACAATCGAGCACAAGATCTGACGGGCCGAGTGAGTTATACCCACCATGCGGCATGAAGTGCCAGTGGGCTCCCTTGATCTTTGTGTCTCGGAACTGCGGGTTAATCTTGTTGTCCCGCAGGATCTTCTCCTGCTTGGTCGGGTCGGAATACCACTTGTCCTCATCGCACTGAATGAGATTGTGGCGGTCGTGTTCGGTCGGGACGCCGGTCTTGACCTCGTGGAGGACCCAGCCTTCAGAGGTGTGCTCGCCATAGTCGACCGACCGGCCGCTGGGCTCGAACTGCCCTGGCTCGCCGGCCTGCCTCAGCCAGAGCTGGGGCCGGCCGCGAGTGGTGTCCTGACGGTATCCCATGAGTTCGTCGATGAAGATGTTCTGACCGTCGTTACGGCCCGTGGCCCATCTGACGTTGGGGCCGGGGACGTGCAGATTCAGTCCGTTGGCGCCCACCGCCTTGAGCGCGAAGTGGATCTTCTGGAGGTCGGTGCGCTCACCACTGAGCAACCGATTGAAGTTGCTCTTGCTGATTCTGCCGGCGGCGGCGGGTGCCAGACCCTCCGGTTCGACGAGGGCTGCCCAGACCTCCGGCATGATGAGCTCATAGGTGAGCTCCTTGACGGTGTCGGGGATCTTGTCGTATTTGGCGATGAACCGGGCCGCCGGCGTCAGGCGGTGGGCGTACTTGAGGACGAACTTCGAGACCTTGGCGGGGATCGCGATCGCGTCACCGACGTAGGGGACGACGCCGAGGATGCTGAGACCCGCGCTGACCCACTCGCCGTGGATGAGCGCGGCGATCGTGTCGCGGATGTCGGCGAGCCCGCCGAGGATCCAGCCGACGACCGGGATGACGCTCAGCCCGCCGCCACACAGGTTGCCGGCGAGCCACGCCATCGAGTCCTTCTCGGCGAAGTCGCCGGCGAACATGCCGAGCAGGAAGTCGGAGACGTACGTCCACTTGCTGATCTGCTCGTCGAATCGGCCAGGGTCGAGGCCCTGGGAGTCGGCGTTGGCGACCTCGTAGTCGTCGCGTAGGCCGTCCCCGTCGGTGTCCTGGACACGTGGGTTGATCGAGAGGTCGTCCTCGGTGAAGTCCGAGAGCCCGTCGCCGTCGGTGTCGACGTTGGCGGGATCGGTGAGGCCGTCCTCCTCCACAAGGTCCGGCAGGCCGTCGCCGTCGGTGTCGGTGTCCGTGGGGGCGGGGACGATCGGCGGGACGTCGCCGGGTGTCGGCGGAGCGCGTGGCTGGTCGGCCACGAGCGGATTGCTGCCCTGAGCCACCTCGGCACCGTCAGTGGCACCGTCGCCGTCGGTGTCCGGGTCGGTGGGCGAGGTGCCGAGCCGCTGCTCGTCGAGGTTGGTGAGCCCATCGCCGTCGACGTCCTCCGCGCCGTCGGCGACCGCGTCCTGATCGGTGTCGACCGCGTTGGGCCGGGTCCAGCCAGCCAACTCGGTGATCTCGAACTTGTCGGTCAAGCCGTCACCGTCAGAATCGACCAGCAGCGGGCTGGACCCGAACCGCAGCTCCACCACATCGATGACCCCGTCGCCATCGTGGTCGCCGTCGTAGGTGATGCCCAGCCGGGTCAACACGCGGAAACCGTCGCCCCAGGCTTTCGACGCGTGGACCGTCGCCGGCTCCGGATTGGCCTTGGCCAGCATCGTGTCGGCCTTGGCCAGGCTGGCCTTGGCCGCATTCAGGTCCGCGAACGCTGCGGCCAGCCCAGCCGGTGCGGGCGCGGGCGGGGGACTGGCCCGGAACGGCCCGATCGTCGCCTCGGCGTCCTGGATCGCGGCGTCGGCCAGCAGGCGCAACCCGGACAGGGTGTCCACCAGCGCAACCACATGTGCCTGCTCGGCCTCGCCGTTGGGCGGGCTGGCACCGGAGAGGCGACTCTTGAGGAACGACTCCAGATGTTGGAGGTTGTCGAACACCGTCGCACCGTCGGCGGCGCCCTTGAGCCGGGCGCCGTCGAAATACCGGCTCTCGACGTCCGCCAGCACCGGGGCGATCCGCCTGTCTCCCAACCCGCCCTCCACGTACGGCCGAAGGGCCTGGAGGGACTCGCGGATGTAGACCTTGGCGTCGCTGGTGTATCTGGTGGTGGGGATCTTGGCGACCTCCACCTCCCAGAGGCGTTTCTCCCCTGCCGACGCCGGGGCGCCGACGAGCGCCACCGGTGCGGCGACCAGTGCCGCAACCACAGCGGCAAGTCTTGAGCGCAATCGTCTTCTGTGTCTCACCGACACCTCCGCCTATGCGTTCCGAACAAAGATCTCGCTACAATATCTACCGACATCTCTGTCCAAGGCCCCGCCGGAATTAGTGTCCTATGCGCGCACGCCGATATGTATTGCGGGTTAAAGTGACATCCGCCGCAGCTCGATCATTCGAAGAACTTGATGCTGAATCCGGTGTCGGCCGTCGGGCCGGGCACGTTGGCGCGGCGGTAGGTGGTGTTGCCCCACCAGCAGAAGGTGCCGGTGTACCAGTACCGGTTCGCCCAGGAGTACGGGGTGCCCTTGGGTACAGCGTGGAACATCAGCGGGAACCTCGGCCCGGCGGGTGGGCTCGTGGCGATGTCGCCGTTGAGCAGCACGAAGCTGTGGTGGCCAGGCCCGTTCACGTGCAGGGTGGGATCCCAGCCGGCCATCATGGTGGCTCGGTTCGAGCCGAACAGGCAGCCGTTCGACTTGTACCAGTCCCACACGTACGTCGGGTCGCCACCCGCTCGCAGTCGCAGGTCGGCGAGGCAGTACTGATCACTCCAACTGCCGTTGGCGGAGTAGACGATGTGGAGTTGCCCGTTCGGGTCCTTGATCGCCTCGGGGGACTCGTTGATGTACGGGTTGCCGACGACCCGCTCCCAGCTCTCCCTTGGTTGGGAGATGACGTACCGGTTGCCGGTCGGGGTGAGCGGGTCGCTCATTCGGCTGAGGTAGATGTTCTGTTCGACGTTGGTGTCGCCGGCCCATCCCGACCAGACGAACCACCGCTGCCCGTTGAAGGTGAACATGCTGCCGTCGATGGCCCACTTGCCGCCGGGCAGGGCGAGCTGCCTCTCGGCCGTGTAGCCGCTGGCCGGCGACGCCGAGTTGATCGCGTACATGCGGTGAGCGGTGCCGCGCCCGGCCGAGAAGTAGATGTAGTAGCGGCCGCCATCGGTGACGATCTCCGGAGCCCAGACCTCACCGAGGTTGCGGCTGTCCGTCCACACCTGCCGCGCGGGTGCGGCGGCCAGCGCGTCGGTTGACGCTGCCTGCCGGACGGCGATCCCGCCGTTGAGCGACTGGACGGAGATGTAGGTGCCGCCGACGCGGATCACGCTCGGATCGGCGGCCCGCAGACTGGTCTGTCCGGCTGCCGCCGGACCGGCACCGGCAGCGGACAGGCCGGTGGCGAGCACGGCGGCCAGCGTGATGGAGAGGAGTCGTGGAAGGGTTCGGTTACCGACGTTCACGATCGGGATTCCTCTCCTCGCAATGAGCTGGCCAATGGCCGGTCGCGGCCGGAGCGGACAGCAATCGACATCGATAGATTAGGGCACTGGAGGAGCAGGGCGTGACGGCAGCAGACACGCGGACCGTCGGTCACGGCAGAATCTCGACGTACCCGTCGCTTCCGTGCACGCGGATCCGCTGCCCGTCGGCAATCAGCCGGGTGGCATCGACCACGCTGACGACAGCGGGCAGGCCGTACTCGCGTGCGATCACCGCGCCGTGTGTCATCAATCCTCCGACCTCCGTCACGAGGCCGCTGATGGCGACGAAGAGGGGCGTCCAGCTCGGGTCCGTGTGGGTGGTGACGAGGATGTCACCCGGTTCGAGATCAGCCTGGGCCATGTCCAGGATGACGCGGGCGCGCCCTTCGATGGTCCCGGCGGAGACCGGGAGGCCGGCCAGGGCGCCGGTCGGAACGTCGTCGCGTCGGTATGCCCCGGTGATGGCCTCGCCGTCCGAGGTCAGCACCCGGGGCGGCGTGAGCGTCTGGTACGACCGGAACGCCTCCTTGCGCCGCTGGACGAGCTCGCCATCGACCTGGTTCGAGCGCACGACGTCGTGAAGCTCCTGGAACGTGAGGTAGAAGATGTCCTCCTTCTCGGGGAGCACGGTGGCCCGCACGAGGCGCTCGGCCTCGTCGAGCAAGGCCTGCTTGTAGACGAAGTAGCGGCTGACGATGCCGTACTTCGGGTACTCCCGATAGCCGATGAAGGTCCGGACCCGGTCGATCATCCGCTTGGTCTCGTCGGCCTTCTGCTCCCCGTCCGGCAGTGCCCGCAGGCGTTCGAGCACCTCCTGCTCCTTTTTCCGCGCCGCCTGCCGCCCCTCCTCGAATCGCCGCGCCGCGGCGCCCGGCTCGAAGAGTTTGATGTTGTCGAGGACCAGGGGCACGAGCGTGGTGGGGCGTTCGCGCCAACGCGGCCGCGTGATGTCGATCTCGCCGACGCAGCGCATGCCGTACCGGTCGAGGTAGGACTCGAAGGCGTCGCGCGCTTCGGTCCCGCCCGCGAACTTCGGCAACTCGTCCAGGAAGTCGTCGTCCTCGACGCCCTGTAGGAACGCCACCACCTCCGGATGTGGGCGGATCACGTCGGCGACGTCAAGCAGCGCCAGCCCCATCTCCGACGTGATGTTGCCGGGGGCCGACAGCGTGAGGGTGTCGGCCGCGTTCTTCTCGCCCAGCCATTCCCACAGCTGGTCGTTGAGCCACCAGGTGGCCCCCATCCCCGCCATGATCGCCTGCATGCTCAATGGATCACCGAGGTTCCGCTTGTGCTCCTGGAATGCCTCCAGCAGGTAGTCGAACAGCGCCACTCCGGTCAACGTCGCGATGTCGCGCCGCAGGGCGGCGATGGAGGTGTGGCTGCGCTCGATCAGCTCGGTGACGATGGCCGGATCGGTCTCGATCGGTGCGGGTGCGCCGCCAACCGCTGGCCCGCCGGGACCACCGTCCGGGAGCGTCGGGATGAAGTCGGGGCGGTCGAGGACCGTCTCCAGCGCGTCCCTGATCAGCGGATCGGACCTCCCCACCATCTCCAGGAAGCCGGCGCGGCTCGTCGGCGATGCCAGCAGCCGGGTGGAGTCGACGAACAGCCTCCCGCCGGCCTCGTGCATCGGCGCCATGGCCGTCAGCTGCCACATGGAGAGCCCCAGCGGCTTCATGGCGTCGGTCATCATCTGCTGGTGACCGACGGAGAGGTAGACGTGGTTCTCCCCGTCGCCGGCCGCGGGGATCGGGAACAGTGTGGTGATCGGCCGGCTCTGGACGATCTGGAAGTCGTCGTCGACCAGGCACCATTCGATGTCCTGCGGGCGGCCGAAATGCGCTTCGATCCGTCGCCCGAGCTGGACGAGCCGCACGACCTGCGCGTCCGTCAGCGCCGGCTGCTCCTGCCGCTGCGGGTCGATCGTCACTTCCTGAGTCCCGCCAGCGGGCAGGGCGTGGATGGCACGCTGTTTGGCAGCGACCGTCCTGGCGACGATGCCGCCGTCGCGCACCGTGAAGACGTCCGGGTTCACCAGGCCGGAGACGAGGGCCTCGCCGAGACCGAAGCTGGCTTCCACGGTGGCGACCTTCCGGTTGCCCGTGACAGGGTCGGCCGTGAACAGGATGCCGGCCGCATCCGGGAAGACCATCTGCTGCACGACCACCGCCATGTCGACCGTACGGTGGTCGATGCCGTTCCGCAGGCGGTAGGTCACGGCCCGCTCGGTGAACAACGACGCCCAGCACCGGCTGACGTGCTGGAGGATCGCCGCCGACCCCAGGACGTTGAGGTACGTGTCCTGCTGCCCCGCGAAGGAGGCCGTCGGCATGTCCTCCGCCGTGGCGCTGGATCGCACGGCGTAGGCGGCCTGCTCTCCGAGCCGGGCGAGTGCGCGGGTGATCGCCGCCGCCAGATCGCCAGGGATGGCAATCCCTTCGATGGCCCGGCGGATCTCCGCACTGAGCGCGCGGATCGTGTCCCGGTCATCCGGGTTCAGGCGCGACAGCTGATCGAGCCGGTCGTTGATCGACGCCGCATCCGCCATGATCCGCCGGAAGGCGGCCGTCGTCACGCAAAAACCAGCCGGTACGCGAATGCCGTCGATCCGCGACAGCCCGCCCAGGTGGGCGGCCTTGCCGCCGACGACCGCGACCTGCGTCTCGTCAACCTCTTCAAGATCCAACACATGCATCGACAACACACCCACGTCGTTCCCCCCATTCTTCGCCGGTGCTGAGCCCGGCCGCCGATTTTGCGGCACCACCCGGGTCTTGCCGCAAGCCCCCCAATGCGCTATACGTTAGAAGTGGCAGGGAGTGCGATCTTCCTGCCTTTGCTTTTGTCGCCCGGCGCGGGCATCCCCGGCGGCACTACGAATGGTCCAATAGGGCCAGCGTGGTGACGCATCGCTGATGGAGGACGCGTGGACGGTGTGGAACTGCTTCTCGCCGCATTGACGCTGGGTGTCACGACGGGGGTTACCGACGCGACCAGCGCCCTGGTCCGGGACGGCGCCGTCAACCTTCGGGGTCTGGTGCGGCAGAGGCTGACCGGCCGTGGCCAGGAGGCGCTGCAATCGCTGGAGGCGGACGAGACCGGTTCGGGCGTCTGGCAGGTCCGCCTCGCCGAGGATCTCATCCGCTCCGGCGTCGACCGGGACGAGCAGATCCTCAGCATCGCGCGGGACCTGTTGGCGCGGGCCGAGGCGGCCGGCGGGGGGACCGAGATCGGGCCTGTCGACCTGCGGGGGGCGCAGGGCGTCCAGCTCGGCAGCAGCAACACCCAGCACAACACCTTCCACTGAGGCGGTCGGGCAGATGGGCGGCAGCGACCAGCCGGACGACAGCCGTTCGCGAGGTGTCGACGCCCGCGACTCACGGGGCGTGCAGATCGGCGACAACAACGTCCAGCACAACAATTACGCCCCGGTGGTGCGGTCGGCGTACCTGGCGGAGGTTCGCCGGATCGCCCCGGCCCGGCTGCTGAGCCGGGAGGCCGACCTCGCGCGGCTCGCGGCCTTCTGCGCGGGCGACGGCCCGGACGCCTACCTGCGGTGGGAGGCTGCCCCGAGGGCCGGAATGACGGCACTGTTGTCCTGGTTCGTGCTTCACCCGCCGCCCGGCGTGCGGGTGGTGTCGTACTTCGTCGTCGCGGGCCGCACCGAACGGGAGAACCGCGACGCGTTCGTCGATGTGGTGCTGGAGCAGCTCGTCGAGCTGACCGACGGGTCGATGCCGGGCCATCTGACCGGGTCGACCCGGGAGGCGCACCTGTTGGGCCGGTACACGGACGCGGGCGAGGCGTGCGCACGGTGTGGCGAGCGACTGGTGCTGGTCGTCGACGGGCTGGATGATCGGCGACACGCGTCCGGTGTCGCGGTGCTGTTGCCGGACCGGCTGGACGGCGGGTTGCGGGTCGTGCTCGCCACGGGCATCGGCTGGCGGATCCCCGACGACC
The DNA here is from genome assembly GCF_040607415.1 of Micromonospora sp. NPDC005291. Lineage (NCBI taxonomy): Bacteria > Bacillati > Actinomycetota > Actinomycetes > Micromonosporales > Micromonosporaceae > Micromonospora > Micromonospora sp. NPDC005291. The sequence goes on along the minus strand of NZ_JBEXGR010000013.1, from coordinate 170,708 downwards.
TGCCACAGCGTCACCCGTTACGGGAACCGAGCCGTCCCGGCCTCCTGTCACCGTTCGTCGGTCCGGCGGAAGAGGCACGGCGCAGGGCCGACCAGGCCCAGCGGGACGACGAGCGCGGCCGGCGGGAGGCGGAGCGGCAACGCGCCGCGGACGAACGCCGGAATGCGCAGCAGCGGGTCGACCAGTGGCGGTCCGCCGAAGCGACGCGGACCACCGCAGCGGCCCGGTTGGCGGCCGTACGGCGGGCGCTGGTGTTCGTCGGCGGTTGGACGAGCGCCCTCGTGCTCCTCGCCTTCCTGGCAGGGGCCTGGTACGACCTGCGGGTCGCGGGCATTCTGAGCGCCCAGATCGTGGTGGGCGGTCTGGGGGCCACGCTCGGGCTCGCGCCGGCCGCGTTCCGGCTCGGTGCCGCCTACGATCCGGCGCTGCGGTCGCCCGCCGCCTGGTTTGCGTCACCCCGGGTCATGGTGGTCCGCGTGGGCGCCGCGCTGGCCGGTGGCTGGTTGACCGGGGCAGGCGCGGCCGACTACCTCGATGCCCGCCATGACCGGCTGCTGGAGCGGTCCCTCGGCCTGGGTGGGGTGTTGCCCTCCTTCGAGGAGGGGGTGGCGTTCATCTTCCTGGTGCTGGTCGCGCTTGGCTGCGGGGTGGCCGGTCTGCACGTCGCCAGCACGGCCATCCGTCCGTGGCACGAACGGCACCGGGCGGGGGAGCGCACGTACCGGGCAGCCACCGACGCCGTGACTGCCGCCGCCGAGCATGAAGCGCATGCCGCGATGGCCGCCGACGCGATGTCCGCGAAACCGGCCGTTCGGGCCCAGGCGTACCAGGAGTTGTTGACCCGGCTGGCCGGCCAGGCGCGGCGTCAACCGCCGCGGTGAGGCCACCGCTGTCACAACTGGGCGACGACCACCCTGGTGGCCTGGGCGATGAGGGCCTCGTCGTGGCTGGCGTCCTTCTCGTCGCGGCTGGACAGCACGGCGAGGACGATCGGGGCGCGGTCGGGCGGCCAGATCACGGCGATGTCGTTGCGGGTGCCGTACCCGCCGGTGCCGGTCTTGTCCCCGACGCCCCAGCCGGCGGGCACCCCGGCGCGGATCAGCGCCCCACCTGTGGTGTTACCCCGCAACCAGCCGCACAGAAGGTCGCGGTCCGCGGGCTCCAGGGCGTCCCCCACGGTGTACGCCCGAAGGTCGTCCGCCAGAGCCCGCGCGGTGCTGGTGTCCCGCCTGTCGCCCGGCTTTGCCTCGTTGAGGTCGGTCTCGTAGCGGGCCGCGTCGGTGACCGTGTCGCCGACCTCGCGCAGCTCCTTCTCGAACCCCTGCGGCCCTCCGAGGTGCTTCAGCAACAGGTTGCCAGCCGTGTTGTCGCTGTAGCGCACGGCGGCGTCAGCGAGGGCGCGCAGGCTCATGCCCTCGGCGACGTGCTTCTCGGTGACCGGTGAGTGCGTCACCAGGTCCTTCGCCGAGTACCGCACCACACGATCCAGCTCGGCGTCCGTGGTCTCGTCCAGCACCTCGGCGGCGGCCAGCGCCTTCCACGTCGAGGCGTACGCGAACCGATCGTCGGCCCGGTATTCCACCCTGCGGCCAGTGCCCGTGTCGACGGCGTAGATTCCCAGCCGCACCTCGAACGTCTTCTCCAGCCGTTGGAACTCCTGCGGGGCGGCCGGCGATGGGGCAGTCGGCGACGGCGTGACCGTCGCCTCCGCGCCCCGCTTCCGCACGTCTGCCACGTCGGCCGTGCCACACGATGCCAACGGAACCAGGATCGACGCCGTTGCCACCGCGGTCGCCAGACGTCGTACCGAAACAGCCATCGTCATTCCTCTCCGGTCGCGGGATGGTGCCCGTTTGACCTTGACACAGTGACAAGGTCTTCACTGGGTCGAGGAGGGGGTTCCGATGACCATGCCAGAAATGGACACGATCACGATGCGGGCTCTCCAGGGGTTGGAGAACAGCAGCTCGTCGGTGCGGCTGCGCGCGGCGCTGGCGGTCGGCACGACCCCTGACCTACGGTTCGTCGACAAGCTCATCGAGCGATCCGCGATCGAGCCGGAGTTCTACGTCCGCGAGATGCTCACGTGGGCACTCACCCGTCACCCCTCCGCACTGACCGTTCCGAAGCTCATCGACGAACTGCGCTCGAAACGTGCGCAGGCACGAAGTCAGGCGTTGCACACGCTGTCCAAGATCGGTGATCGGCGAGCGTGGCCGGCGATGACTCGGGCGCTGCTGACCGACGCCGACGACGAGGTGGCGCGCAGCGCCTGGCGAGCAGCGGTCGTCCTCGTGCCCGACGGTGCTGAGCCCGAGCTGGCCGGCGTGTTGTCGACCCAGCTCGGACGCGGCAAGCGGGAGACGCAGTTGAGCCTCAGCCGGGCGCTGATCGCGCTCGGTGAGCTGATCATGCCGACCCTGCGGGCCGCGACGACGAACCTCGACCCTCTGGTGCGCGCGCACGCCATCGCCACGGAACGGTTGTTGCGCGACCCGGATGCCGGTTTCGAGTTCGCGGTCGAGGAGGCGAAGCGCGCCGTAGCCCTCGGCAGGACCAGCGAGCAGGGGTGATCGGCCGTGTTGATCGGTGATGTGGCACGACGGTCCGGGGTGAGCGCCCGCATGCTCCGGCATTACGAGTCGCTCGGCCTGGTACGGCCAACTGGTCGTACCGGCGCTGGCTATCGCGACTACTCCCCTGAGGACCTGCGGCTGATCTTCCATATCGAGAGCCTGCGGTCATTGGGGCTGTCGCTGCGTGACGTCCGGCGCGCGCTCGATGATCCCGGCTTCACACCCTCGAAGCTCGTCGATGACCTCATCCGCCAGACCAGAGAGCGCGTCGCGGCCGAGACGGAGTTGCTCACTCGACTCCGTCGGGTCGGTGGCGCGGAACCCGCCGGCTGGGACGATGTCCTCCAGATCGTCGCACTCCTCCAGGCATTGAGGTCGGAGAGCGCGGGGAGGCGCCAACGCGCGGCCCTGTCCTCGGTCGACGAGGTTCCGGTGCCAGTGGAGGCACTGGTCGAGGCGGCGCTGAGCGAGACGGACCCGAACGTCGCTGGAGCCCTTCGATGGGCTCTGGCGCAATCGGGCGACGGCGGACTGGCGCTGCTGGCCGAGGGTCTCGGCTCACCAGAAGCCGAGGTGCGGAAGCGTGCCGTTCAGTCCATCGCCGAGATCCCGAGCGCCAGCGCAACCAGGCTGCTGCGGGATGCCCTCGCGACCTCCGACATCGTGGTCCGCAGGTACGCGGCCCTGACGCTCGGGGCACGGGGAGTGGCCGAGGCGGTTCCGACGCTCATCGACCTGGTCGTCGCGGAGACGAACGACGTCGAAGCAGCCGACGCGTTGAGCGCGGTGGCGAGCGAGCCCGCGATGGCGGATCAGATCGCGGCCAGGCTCGTCGACCGCCTCGCCCACGGGACCGCTGACTCGTCCGCACGTCGGCGGCTGACGCAGGCGCTCGCGGACATCCCGGGGAGCACCGCCACCCGTGCTCTCATCGATCTGTCGCAGGATCGAGACCCTGTCGTCGCGCACACGGCGGCGTACATTCTCACGCTACGCGAGACGCAGCCTTCCCTTTGACCGTATGCACAGGACTCGCCTGTGCCAAACGAATTGATCATCTTTGGGACATCGGCTAGCGTGCGCGTCCGTGAAGTCTTCTCGTATCGTCTCTGCCTTGTTGATCCTCGCCGCTACGACGGCCCTCGCCGCCTGTGGTGACGGAGATTCGACGACGACCGCCGGATCCACGACGCCTGCCCCCACGTCCGCCGCGCCATCCTCAGCAGCGACCTCCGCCGCCGCTCCGCCGGCCTCGCCAGCCGCCACGAGCGACAAGGAGCTCTGCGAGTCGGTGAAGAAGGCCAGCGACGAGATGAAGGCGGAGCTTGTGAAGGTCGCCACGGCTGGTGAGACGTCGGCGGCGGATTTCAAGAAGATCCTGACGGAGCTGGAACAGAAGGTGACCACGGTGGCCACGGCCGGCGGTGACAGCAAGATGGCCGCCGCGCTGCGGCAGTTCGGCGCCGAGGCGTCCAAGGCCGCAGCGGCGGCGGACCCGGCGACCGCCGCCGACAACCCGGCCTTCGAGAAGGCCGGCAAGGACATCACCGCCGCGTGCAAGGCGGCCGGAGTCAGCGTGATCCTCTGACCCTCGCGGCTCAACTGACGCCGGCTGGCTGGGCAGCGGGCGGGTACATCGCCCACCCGCCCAGCCGGCCGGCGTGGCGCGACTGGCGACGCTGGCCGGCCTCAGCCGCTGATCAGCTCGACCGAGATGTGCGCGGACAGCTCTCGGAGGAAGTCGGGCGCGTCGAACATCGCGCCGGCGGATGCGACGCCGCTGGTCCTCGTCTGACCGGCGAGAATGCGGCGGACCGCTTCGACGGCCAGGGGTGCGCTGATGGCGTAGATGTCCTGGCCGCTGGCAACGACCCGTCGCTGCGTGTCGCCGCGACGCACGACGACGTCGACCGTGAACGTCTGCGCCGACCGGCCCAGGTCGTCGACCGCGACCGGTGCGTCCGCAGCCGCCAGGTCCGTGGCGGCGTCGACGGTCATGTACGTGCGTACCTCGGGAATGGCCAGGTGGCTGGGGACGGTGACGACGTCGGCCATCGTGAACTCGCCGAGGACCCGCCGTCGGCCCAGCGGGGCGGGAAAGTCCCACTCCAGGCTCGGCAGGTCGCCCTCGCCGGCGTAGTACTCCAGCCGGCCACCGCTGTAGCGGACACGCTGGCCGTCGCGGCGCTCGCGCGAGACCGTGCCGGCGGCGACCGTTCCGGCCGTCGGGTGCCAGCTGCTCAACCCGTACGCGACGTGCGCCTCGTCGGCCGACGTCCAGTCGCCCATCGCCATCGTGACCAGCAGATCGCCCAGCCCGCCGAAGAAGGCCATCGCCGGGACCACCGCGACGCCCGCGGCCTGGGCGCGGTCGGTGACGTGCGTGAACGTGTCGAGGTTGGCCTCGATCTCGGCCGCCACGTCCACGTACGGGATCCCGGCGCGCAGGGCAGCCTCGATCACCGGGGCGGCGGTCGAGGCGAACGGGCCGGCGCAGTTGATGACGGCGTCCACGCCCTTCAGGGCCTGGTCGAGCGAGGTCGGATCGTCGACCGACGCCACCCGGTAGTCGAGCCCCGACGCCGCCAACGCCCGGAGCTTGCTCTCGTCGCGGCCGAGGAGCAGCGGCATGAACCCGCGCTCGCGCAACTCCGTCACCACGAACCGTCCGGTGTGTCCGTACGCGCCGAACACCGCAACACTCTGAGCCATCTCTGGTTCCTCCTCGCAGATCAACTACGAAGAGCCTCGCAGCGGCGGCCGGCTCGGACCAGTGTCGGGAACGCCATGACCCGTACAGTTTCGGACATGACCACTGTCGCGTTCGCCGCCACCGACGGAATGCTGCACTTCGAGCTCGCCCTGGCCTGCGAGGTCTTCGCCCGCGACCCCTCCGGCCTGGCGGACCCGTGGTACGAGCTCGTGGTCTGCGGGCCGAGCGCGGTCCGGATCGGCCGATTCCTGATGGAGCCCGACGACGGGTTGGACCGACTCGCCCGCGCCGACACCGTGATCATCCCCGCGGTGGAGGACATCGACGCGGACGTACCCCCTGATCTGCTCGACGCCGTCCGTGCGGCCCACGCCGCCGGCGCCCGCATGGTCTCGCTGTGCACCGGTGCGTTCGTGCTGGCCGCCGCCGGGGTGCTCGACGGGCTACGCGCGACCACGCACTGGGCCCATACCGAGGCGCTGGCCGCCCGTTATCCCCGGGTGCGGGTCGACCCCGACGTGCTCTACGTCGACAACGGCGCCGTGCTCGCCTCCGCCGGCAAAGCCGCCGCGATCGACCTGTGCCTGCACCTGATCCGCCGAGACCACGGCTCGACGGTCGCCAACGCCGTCGCCCGCCGATTGGTCGTGCCGCCGCATCGGGCCGGCGGCCAGGCCCAGTTCGTCACCACCCCGGTGCCGGCCCGCGACGACCACCCGCTCGCCAACCTGTTCCCCTGGACGATGGAACGGCTGGACCGACCGCTGACCGTCGAGGACCTGGCCCGCCAGGCCAACATGAGCTCACGCAACCTGGCCCGTCACTTCAAGTCGGCCACCGGCACCACCCCGTTGCAGTGGCTGTCGACGCAGCGGATCCGTCGTGCCCAGGAGCTGTTGGAGAACACCGGCGACAGCATCGACGTCATCGCCGAAGCGGCCGGCCTGGGGACCGCCACGACGCTGCGCCGACACTTCCACCGCACCGTCGGCGTACCTCCGGACGCGTACCGTCGCACCTTCCGCAGTGTTGGGCCCTCAGCGGAGTCGTGATCGGCATCCGGGCGGCTAGGGCTGGTCGGGGCGGTGGCGGGCGAAGGCGTCGACCTTGCCCCAGCGGCCAGGGATGTCCAGGAGCGCGATCCGTCCGAAGGCGGACGGCAACGCGGGGTCCACGGCCAGGTGGTCCTCGTGCGGATTGATGCCGAGCAGGGTGCGGATGAGCAGCATGGACGCCCCGCTGGACCACGCCTGCGGACTGCCGGCGGTCGGGTACCGGACCGGGTACCGGGTGGTGTTGCGGTCGAACCCGCCGAACGCCTCGGGTAGCCGACCCTGGAAGTAGGTGGCGGCGGAGAGGATGCTCTCGGCGATGCGACCCGCCTCACTGGTGAACCCGTAACGGCGCAGGCCCCACGCGATGAACGAGTTGTCGAACGGCCAGACCGTGCCGTTGTGGTAGCCGAGCGGGTTGTAGCGGCGCTGCCCCTCGGCGAAGGTGCGCACCCCCCAGCCGGAGAAGAGCGCCGGACCCATCAGGTGCTCGACGACCCGCGAGGCCCGCTCCGCCGGCACGATCCCGCTCCACAGTAGGTGCCCGATGTTGGAGGACAAACTGTCCACGGGAGTGCCGTCATGGTCGAGCGCGAGGGCGTAGAAGCCCCGATCCTCCAGCCAGAAGTCGCGGTTGAACCGGTCGTACAACGCCGCCGCCTCGTGCTCCAGCCGGTCGGCGAAGTCGGGGTCACCCCAGACGGTACGAGCCAGCCGTGCCCCTCGGATCTTGGCGTCGTAGGCGTACCCCTGGGTTTCGCACGTGGCCCTCGGGAAGCCCGGCAGTCGTCCGTCGGCGTAGGAGATGCTGTCCCAGGAGTCCTTCCAGCACTGGTTGTCCAGGCCGGTGGCGCGGTTGCGTCTCTCGTACCAGATGTAGCCGGTGGAGGTCAGATCCGCGTACAGGTCGATCCAGGCCAGGGCGGCGCGAGCCTCCTGCTCCAACTCGAGCACCAGCGCCGTGTCGCCGCTCCACCGCTCGTACTCGTCGAGCAGCACCACGAACAGTGGCGAGGCGTCCACGGTGCCGTAGTAGGGGGAGTGGGGTTGTTCCTCGAACGCGGCCGACTCCCCGTAGCGCAGCTCGTGCAGGATCCGGCCGGGGTCCTCCTCCAGCACGTCGTCGGTGCGGGCGCCCTGAAGCGAGGCGAGGATCCGCAGCGTCGGTGGGGTCAGTGACGGTGTGACGGGCAGGGTCTGCAGGCAGGTCAGCAGGCTGTCCCGGCCGAACAGGGTCATGAACCAGGGCAGCCCCGCAGCGGGCACGGTCGCGCCGCCGAGTGAGAGCGGGGCGAACCGCAGCGCCGCGAGGTCCACCAGGCTGCGGCTGTACACCTCTTGGAGGGCGGGGCTGTCGGTGTCCAGTGTCGGGGCCGCCGCGATCCATGCCCGCACGCTCTCCGGCAGGGTGGAATCGTCCGGCCGCTGCGCCCGGAGAGCGGAGCGCAGGTCGACGCCGTCCGGGCGCAACGCCCGCATGGCAGCCTGCAACCGCGTCGACCACTGCTCCCCGGGCCGTAGTCGCACCGTGAACCGAAGGCCGTTCGGGTCGAAGTCGGCCGGCGTGCTCGCCGACACGACAACTTCACGGTGGTAGGTGGCGCGCCGGTAGCCCAGGCGCAACTCGTCCGAGCCGACCTCGGTGTAGTGACTGCCGGTCTTGTCACCGATGTCGAACTTGATCTCGAAGATGTCCGCGAAGTCGGCCGCTACCTCCAGCCGTATGTCGAGATCCATGTCGTGGTCACCGTAATTGAAGATCGTCAGCGACTCGGTGAGGTCCGCGCCGATACGCCTCCGCCGGATGGCTGACACGTCAGCCTCCACGTAGTCGACGGCCCCGCCCGGCACCACGAAGAACGCGACCTCGTAGTACTGGCTGTCGTCCACCGAGAGCGCGGTCATGCGTTCGCCGTTGATGGTGAGCACCCAGCGCGACAGGAAACGCGAGTCGGCGGCGAACAGCCCGACCGGAGTGGCGGGGGACGACTCCACGTCGCCGCTGGCATCCGACACCATGAACGTGTTCCCATCGATACACGACACGGTGCCCGTGATGTCCCTCATCGGTCACTCACCGCCATTCGAGGTGTTCTGTGCCTGCAACTCGGGTGCGCGCGGGAACAGTCGCCCGAGTCGCAGCGCCAGGGCGAGGTCACCGTCGACCAGGATGTCGCCCCGGGTGATCGCCGCCAGACCGTTCACCTCACCGCGCGCCATCGCCTCCGCGACCTGCGCGGACACCCTGATGACAGTGGTGGCGGGACCGCCGCTCCTCGTCACCTCCATGTGGCCATGATCGATATTCAGGAGCCATTGCTCCAGGTGGTCCCCGTCCTGGATGTCGAATCGCACGCTTCCCCGCACCTTGCTGAAGCGTGGATCCTGGCAGGCGACGGCCAACCGATCGAAGAAAGCACTGGTCGCCGTCATCCGACCTCCGCAGACGCTGGTAGGAGCGCAGGTCGGCTACCCGCTGCACGCGGCCGTTAACTCCGTGGCGCTTCCCGCGCTGGCCGCTGCCCAGCCGGGGGGAGACCGGTCCCTTCCGGTGACCCGCCGTCATCGCCCATGGCTCACGGCGCGAGCGTGACACGCGACCAGGTGGTTCCGTCCGTGGTGACCAGGACATGATCCGGCTCTCCGGTCGACCCGTCGTCGCGCCCGAAGAGCCAGGCGTAGCCGGGCGCGACACTGACCGAGCCGACGAGCCGGCCGTACTCCCGGGCAAGCGTGAAGGTCTGCCCATTGTCCCGGCTGACCAGGAGCCTCGCGCGCTGGTCGGGTCCGGTATCGGCGCCAGGAGCGATCGCCAGGAGGGATCTGTCGGCGCCGACCGTCAGGTCGTAGAGCATCTGCTCCGGCAGGTCGGCGCCGGTATCCGTCCAGGTCTTCGCGCCGTCCGTGCTCCGCAGTAGCCGCGTCCCACCGTCCCGTGCCTGGACCACTAGGTACCCCTCCTGGTCGTCGAGCCCGACCACCGCCACCACGTTCGTGTCGTCTCCCACCTCCCAGGTGGTCCAGGTCGCGCCGCGGTCGGTGCTGCGGGCGACGGTCGCTCCGTCGGCGCTCCCCATCTGGTACGTCGCCCAGATGCTGCCGTCCGCTGCCGGGTAGAGACCGAACAGCGGACGCCACGAGGGTGCCTTGGCGCTGAGCCGGTACACCGTCCCGCTCGACGGGTCCACCGCCAGCGGCTCCGACAGCGGCTCGCAGCCGAACCCGCAGAGGACCGGCCGGGCCGTCGCCGGGAACGCCGGTACGGCGACGATCGCGGAGTCCCCGTCCCGCCAGGTGTGGCCGTAGTCGGTGGAGACGTGTGGCAGCCCCGAGTCTGTGACCAGGTAGGACCGTTCACCGAGTACGGAGAAGCCCACGCCGCTGCCCGGTGTCCCGATGGTGGAGCCGGCCGCACATCTGGTGCCCTCGAAACGCGCCGCATCCCAGTCCGACCAGCTGCGGCCGCTGTCGCCGGTGTACGAGAAGCGCACGACGCAACCGTCCCGCCGCACGTCGACGCCGGAGTCGGGCCCGGTCAGTGTGAGTTCGCTGGTCTGGGCGGGCGACGGTTTCGGCGGGTCCGTCGGGGCGGCCCGGTCCGACTCGGCCACCAGCGGTACGACCGCCAGACCGGCCAGCGCGACCAGTGCGACCGCCACCATCGCGACCGACCGGTGCCGGCGGGACCGGGCAGTGGACCGCAGCTCGTCGAAGGGTGGCGGCTGGACGGCCTCGGTGACAATGTCCGGGTCGAATCCGGAGAACTCACGACCGGACATCGATCCTCCCGGTTTCGGTAGTGTCGGTGCCCGGGCCGGTGCCTGGGCCGGTGTCGGTGTCGGTGAGCAGTGCCGCCAGGGCGTGCCTGCCCCGGGACAGGCGGGACTTCACGGTCCCGGCCGAGACGCCCAGCGTGGCGGCGACCTCGTCCACCGGCAGGTCGACGAGATAGTGCAGAGCCAGGGCATGCCGCTGCCCCTCCGGCAGGACGCGCAGCGCGGCGAGCAGGGCAAGGTGCTCCGGAGAGTGGTCGGCGACTGCCGGCGGCGGGCCCATACGGCGCAGCAGCCCGTCGAGCACCCGACGACGGCGGTACCGGCTGCGGGCCCAGTTGACCGCGACCCTGCGCAACCACGCCTCCGGGTTCTCCAGCCCGGCGAAGCGCCGTGGCGACACCAGTGCCCGGGTGAACGCCTCCTGGACCGCCTCCTGGGCCTCACTCAGGTCACCGGTCATCGCGTACAGCTGGACCACCAGCCGTCGGTAACAGCCGGCGTAGAGCTCAGAGATCAGATCACCGTCGGACACCGTCACCCCCCTTCTCCACCACTCCCACCAACGGGCTGGGAAGAAGGTTCCGGTGGCCGGCCAGATTATGTCGACCAGCCGCTCAGAGGCGCACCATGGGCCGCCGGATCACCCGAGGTCGAAATCCACGACGGTCGGTGCCCGTCGGACCCGCACGGGGGTCGCGGCATCAAAGCCGGCCGCGTCCCGGTGCCACACCGGCTGGGCGTACGAGCAGTCACAGCGCACCTTCACCCGCTGCCCGGGAAGCAGGCGCAGGGCGTAGCCGCTGCCCACCTCCGCAACGCCGGCCAGGTCCCCGGTGACCGCGTCGAACGCGACCACCTGGGCGTAGGTGGCCAGCTCGTCGACCCGTACCGTTCCGCTGACCAGCGTCCCGGCGGGCAGCGCCTGGTTCAGGGTGACCGTCCGGTCGGCGCGGACCCGCACCGGCCGCGCCTGGTGGCGACTACCCACGCCCCCGGACCACACGGTCGCGAACCCGGCGGCGACGAACTGCACCGGCCAGTGGTACGGCCCGAGGCCGGTGATCGTGTAGCGGCCGTACTCGTCGGTGGTCGGGCCGTGGTCGTCGTACTTCGGGTGCGGCACGTACGGCACCACCATCACGAGCGCGCGGGGGACCGGGGCACCGGTCGCCGCGTCGGTCACCACCCCGGTGACGGTGCCGGGCGGGTCGAGCCGGATGGCTGGCACGCTGGTCACCGTGCCCGCGCGGACCTGGACCACCCGTGCCCGTTCGCGGTCGCCGGTGCCGCCGTGCCGGCCGACCCACTGCCAGCCGTGCACCGTCGTGTCGTAGGGGCGCACGAGCAGCCGGTACCTCCCGGGAGCGACGTCGCCGGTCACCAGCGTGCCCTGTTCGTCGGCGCAGCCCCCGTACCGGCCCACCTGGTCCTCGCCGAGCGTGACCGACGCCAACGCCGCGGCGTCCACCGGCACGAGCGCGGCGCAGGCCCGGGGCGCCGGCGCGCCGTTCGTGGTGTTGTCATCGGGTGGTCCGTACCGAATAGGGCCCTCGGTTCTGTCGCGGATCTTGGCGGCCCGTCTGATTTCAGGGCGGCCAGCCGGCGGACGGTTCGGGGATATTCTGGGCCGAAACGGGCGTCACGGCCGGCCCTACGGCATAGCGTCACGGTGGCGGAACCACCGCCGCGCCGCCGGAGCGCCGGCGGTAGCGCCGAGCCGAAGGGACCGGACGTGGACCGTGTCGACGGGGTGCGCCTGCCCGAACTGGACGGGTCGGAGCCGAGCAGGGCCCTGCCGCGTGCGTTGGGCTGGCTGAGCCTCGCGCTCGGCGCCGGCGCGCTGGCCGAGCCCGGCCCGCTGTCCCGGCTCACCGGGGTCGACGACTCCCCGGCGGCGATGGCGGTCATCAGGGGCGTCGGTGCGCGGGAACTGGCGCACGCCGCCCCCCTGATCGCCGGCCGTCACCCCGGCGGCTGGGTGTGGACCCGGGTGGCCGGCGACGCCATGGACCTGACGCTGCTCGGCCGGGCGCTGACGGACCGGCGCGGCGAACGGCGTCGGCGGCTCGCGCTGACCACTGCCGTGATCGCCGGCCTCACCGCCGTGGACCTGGCCGTCGCGATCGCATCGACCCGTGCCCGTCGGACCCGGAACCGCATGATCCGGATCAGTCTCGGGGTCACCGTCAACCGCTCGCCGGCCGAGGCGTACCGGTTCTGGCGGGACATGGAGAACCTGCCCCGGTTCATGGCGCACCTGGAGTCCGTACGCGCCGACGACCTGCGCCGCTCGCACTGGATCGCCCGCGGCCCGGCCGGCCGGCGCATCGAGTGGGATGCGGAGATCGTCGACGACCAGCCGAACCAGTCCGTCGCCTGGCGGTCGATGCCCGGTGCCCAGGTGCCCAACGCCGGTCGGGTCCGGTTCGTGCCCGCCCCGGGTGACCGGGGCACCGAGGTACGCGTGCAACTCGGCTACGCGCCGCCGGCCGGTGCGCTCGGCCGGGCGGTGGCGAAGCTCTTCGGCGAGGAACCCGAGCAGCAGGTCCGTGACGACCTGCGCCGGTTCAAGCAGGTGCTGGAGACCGGCGAGGTGGTGCGCTCCGAGGGCAGCCCCAGCGGCATCTCCGTACGCCAGCAGGCCATGCAGCGCCCCGCCCAGCCGCTGCCGGCGTCCCGCCGCTGACCGCCCACGATCCGAAAGGGACCGACGATGAAGGCCACCGCCTGGATGGGCACCGACAGCGTCAAGGTGATCGACGTACCCGACCCGAAGATCATGAACTCGCGGGACGCGATCGTGAAGATCAGCACGACCGCGATCTGCGGCTCCGACCTGCACCTCTACCACGGTTACATTCCCGCGATGCGCAAGGGCGACATCCTCGGCCACGAGTTCATGGGCGAGGTCGTCGAGGTGGGCCCGCAGGTCCGCAACCTCAAGCCCGGCGACCGCGTGGTGGTGCCCTTCCCGATCGCGTGCGGGCACTGCTCGTCCTGCCAACGGGGCCTCTACTCGGTCTGCGAGAACTCCAACCCCAACGCCGGCATCGCCGAGAAGATCATGGGGCACTCGCCGGCCGGCATCTTCGGCTACTCCCACCTGCTCGGCGGCTACGCCGGCGGTCAGGCCGAGTACGCCCGGGTGCCGTTCGCCGACGTCGGCCCGATCAAGGTGCCCGACGAGATCCCCGACGACCAGGCGGTCATGCTCGCCGACGTGCTCCCGACCGGCTACATGGGCGCCGAGATGTGCGACATCAAACCCGGGCAGGTGATCGCGATCTGGGGAGCCGGGCCGGTCGGGCTGCTCGCCGCGGCCAGCGCCCGGTTGCTCGGCGCGGAACGGGTGATCGTCATCGACCGGTTCCCGTACCGGCTGCGGCTGGCCGAGGAGCACACCGGCGCCGAGACGATCAACTACGAAGAGACCGACGTGCTGGACGCGCTCAACGAGATGACCGCCGGCCGGGGCCCCGACGCGTGCATCGACGCGGTTGGGCTGGAGGGCCACCACGGCAACACCGCCATGTACGCGTACGACCGGGCCAAACAGGCCACGCGGACCGAGACGGAACGGCCGTTCGCCCTGCGCCAGGCGATCCTCGCCTGCCGCTCCGGAGGGGTGGTCTCGGTCATCGGCGCGTACGGCGGCTTCGTCGACAAGTTCCCCATGGGCGCGTTCATGAACCGGTCGTTGGTCATGCGGACCGGCCAGTGCCACGTCCAGCGCTACATCCGGCCGCTGCTGGAGCGGATCCAGCGCGGCGAGATCGACCCGAGCTTCATCGTCAGCCATCGGATGCCGCTGCGCGACGCCGCGAAGGGCTACAAGATCTTCCAGAAGAAGCAGGACGACTGTACGAAGGTGCTGCTCAAGGTCTGACCGGGCTCATCGTCCAGCATTCGGTCAATGCCTCTCGCCTGTCGAGATGGCGGCGATGATCGACTCCGGATCGGCGACATGGGGGTATTGGACCGCCGGGATACCGCGATGTCGCCGATCTCGTGTTGATCTCGACCCCGGTGGCGCCACGGTGCCGGTGTTGATCTGGTGCCGGCGGCGTCGGCCGGCTCAGGGGATTGGCCACTCGTGCACCGGGCGGTTGCTGTGCATCAGGTCCACGTAGTGGCGGACCACCTCGCGTAACGCCTCCGGCCGGTCCAGGTGGTCGGCGGACTCCAGCCGATGGAGCGTCTCCACCTGCCAGCTCGCGCCGTTGCGGCTGGTCAGGCAGCGCTGCTCGATGATGCCGAGCAGCCGGTCGCGTTCACCCGGGTCGAGCCCCCACCGGTCCAGGCCGTGGTGCGCCAGCGGCAGCAGTCGGCGCAGCACCAGCTCGGTGACCGGCAGATAGCCGAGGCCCGGCCAGAAGACCTGCGCGTCGATGCCGTGCCGGGCGCAGCTGGTGAAGTTTTCCTCGGCGGCGCTGAAGGACATCTGCGACCACAGTGGTCGGTCCGATTCGGCGAGGGCGCGGACCAGGCCGAAGTAGAAGGCACCGTTGGCGACGGTGTCCAGCACGGTCGGGCCGGCGGGCAGCACCCGGTTTTCCACCCGCAGGTGTGGCCGGCCGCGCGACACGTCGTACACCGGGCGGTTCCACCGGTAGACGGTGCCGTTGTGCAGGCGTAGCTCGGCGAGTCTGGGCACCTCGCCGGCCGCGAGGGCCTGCGTCGGGTCCTCCGGGTCGCAGACCGGCAGCAGCGCCGGGAAGTAGCGCACGTTCTCCTCGAACAGGTCGAAGACGTTGGTGATCCAGCGTTCGCCGAACCAGACTCTGGGGCGTACCCCTTGGGCTTTGATCTCTTCCGGCCGGGTGTCGGTGGCCTGCTGGAACAGCGGGATGCGGGTCTCACGCCACAGCTCCCGGCCGAAGAGCAGCGGCGAGTTCGCGCCGACCGCGACCTGGATGCCGGCGACGGCCTGGGCGGCGTTCCAGTAGTCGGCGAACTGCGCCGGGCTGACCTGCAGGTGGAACTGGGTGCTGGTGCAGGCGGCCTCCGGGGTGATCGTGTCGGCGGTGACCGCCAACCGTTCCACGCCGCTGATGGCGATCGGCAGGTCCTCACCACGGGCCGCGAAGATCTGCTCGTTGAGCAGCTTGTAACGGGGGTTGGCCGAGAGCGTCTCGGCGGTCAGGTGCTCGGGGCGCAGCGTCGGCAGAATCCCGATCATGACCATGTGCGCGCCGATCGCCCGGGCCTTCACCTCGGCGGCGTTGAGGCTGGCCCGCACGCTCTCCTCGAAGTCGGCGGTGCCGGTGCCGGTCAGCCGGCGCGGCGGCACGTTGATCTCGACGTTGAACTGGCCCAACTCGGTCTGGAAGCTCGGGTCGGAGATGGCCGCCAGCACGTCGGCGTTGCGCATCGCCGGATTCGACGCCTCGTCGACCAGGTTCAGCTCGATCTCCAGGCCGGTCATCGGCCGATCGACGTCGAAACGGGACTCCCGCAGCATTTCGGCGAAGACATCCAGGCAGCGGCGGACCTTGTCGCGATAGCGGGCCCGATCCTCTCGACTGAAGGTTCGTACGCCGACGTCCTCGCCCATGGTCACCACCCTGTCACCGCTGGTCCCCCTAACCTCGCACGTGATCGGCGGGCGGGGAAGACCCGACAGCCCTTTCCTACCCAGTCAGCCCGCCCCGATAGCATTGCGGCCCGAGAGGTGGTGGCGTGCGGATGCGCGAGAAGGTGACCCGACTGTTCGTCGCGGCGGCGATCGCGGAGGCCTGCTCCTGGCTGGCCCTGCTGGTCGGCATGCTGGTCAAGTACGGCCCGCCGGGCAACGAGCTGGGTGTCAAGATCTTCGGCCCGATCCACGGCGGCCTGTTCGTCGCGTACGGCCTGCTGGTGCTCGCGGTGGCCCGCCTGCACCGATGGAGCCTGCCGGCCACCGTCGTGGCGCTGGCCTGTGCCGTGCCGCCGTTCGCCACCCTGGTCTTTGAGCGCTGGGCCCGCCGCCGGGGCATGCTCGACACCGCCGCCCGGCCGACCCGCGAGCCCGCCCCGGTCGGCTGACCGCCGACCGGTCAGGTCACGTCAGCGCGGAGCAGGCCACGACGCCGGCGAGCAGCAGCGCGCCCAGCATCGCCTGCAACAGCAGCGGCGGCCCGAGATGCGACCAGAGGGTCGCGGTACGCGGGGTGAGCAACTGCCCGGTGGTGAGGTTGACGATCCGCTCGATCCGGGGCGGCAGCTCCGGGTCGCGTTGCGGGCGCAGGGTGAGCTGCACCTGGTCCGCCGGGTGCAGGGCGCTCTGCGGCAGGTGACCGTGCAGCTCCACCTCGCAGAGCTGCCCGGCGCTGTTGCGCAGTCGCACGGGCGTGACCAGGTACTCCGGGCCCTGCTTCAGCTGCTTCCAGCGTCGGCGGGTGCCGCCACCGCCGAAGGAGAAGAGCGAGCGCAGCAGCAGGGCTGGTAGCCGGGCGATCGCCGCTGCGGCGAGCACCGCCACCAGCACCGGCTGGCCGATGCGCACCTCGCGGGTGTAGCCGTCCAAGAGGCGGACCAGCCGCCCCGTGACGATCCGTTCCGTCGGGTGCACGATCCGTCGGATTTCGAGTCCGCTGTCCATTCCCACCACCGAGAGTCCGCATGTGTTCACAGATCGTATCGACGTCCTCGGTTGAACGACGTGAATGAAACCTGGTCACGGGCTCACGGCTGCGAGGTGACATCCCGGGCGACCCGGGTAAGCGGGGGGCCGAGCTGGAAAGGGGTCGAGCATGCAGCTGTCCTTCCTGCGCCCGCTCTATGACCGTCCCGGGCCGTGGTGCTCGGTGTATCTGGACGCCTCCGCGGACACGGAGGATGCCCATGCCGCGCTGGACCTGCGCTGGCGAGCCTTGCAGCGTCAGCTCACCGAACAGGGAGCGGACGAGGCGAGCGTCGCCGCGCTGGACCGGGTGATCCGTGGGCACGACCCGATGGTCGGGGACTACGGCCTGGCGGTCTTCGCCAGCCACGGCCGGGTGGTGCTCTCCGAGTACCTGTCCGCGCCACCACTGAGCGACCTGGCCAGTTACGCGCCGCTGCCACACGTGATGCCGCTGCTCGCCCAGCGGGGCGAACAGGTGGCCTGGGTGCGGGTGCTGGCCGACCGTACCGGCGCGGACGCGATCGCGATCAGTGCCGGCGGGGTTCCCCGGAAGGCACACGTCGTCGGCGGGTCGACCTTCCCGCTGCGCCGGGTGCAGCCCGGCGGTTGGTCCCAGGACATCTACCAGAAGGCCGCCATGGAGGCGTGGCACCACAACGCCGGTGACGTCACCGCGGCGACCGTGGAGCTGGCCGAGAAGGTCGGCGCGGAGGTGGTGGTGGTCGCCGGCGACGTGCGGGCCACCGGGATGATCGCCGCTCAGATGCCCGAGCGCTGGCAGGACGTCATGGTGCGTACCGACGCGGGCTCGCGGGCCGCCGGCGCCGACCAGACGCTGCTGGACGATCTCACCGTGCAGACCATCGCGGAGGTCGCCGACCAGCGGATCGCCGCCGCGCTGGACAGGTTCGGCGTGCAGGAGGACGTGGGCGGCGGTCTCGACGCGGTCGTCTCCGCCCTGCAACGCAACCAGGTGGACACGATGATCATCGTGGACGATCCGTCCGCCAACGGTGAGCTGTGGATCGGCCCGGAGCCCACCGCGATCGCCGTCGACCCGGGGCAGTTGGCCGCGATGGCGGTGGCCGACCCGCAGCGGGTCCGCGCCGACGCGGCACTGGTCCGGGCACTGGTCGGCACCGACGCGGCGCTGACCGTCCTGGGCCCGGACGAGGCACCCGAACTCGCCGACGGCGTCGGCGCGGTGCTGCGCTACGTCGACCCCGGCACACCGGGGCGCGGCAATGGCTGAGCAGCGCGTGGCCGACCTCGTGGTGCAGCGCCTCCTGGCCTGGCGGGTGCCCCGCGCCTTCGGCTACCCGGGCGAGGCGATCGCCCCGCTGGTCGAGGCGTTGGACCGCACCGGCGGCGAACCGGCGTTCATCCCGGCCCGGCACGAGGAGACCGCCTCGTTCATGGCCACCGGGCACGCCAAGTACACCGGCGGCATCGGCGTCTGCCTGGCCACCCAGGGGCCCAGCGCCGTCCAGCTGCTCAACGGCCTCTACGACGCCAAGCTGGACAGCAAGCCGGTGGTGGCGATCGTCGGGGAGGACATCTCCGGGCCGCTGGGTGGCGCGCACCAGGAGATCGGGCTGAGTCGGCTCTTCGGCGACGTGTGCAACCAGTTCGTCCGGTACGGCCGCAGGCCCGAGGACGTAACGGCGCTGCTGGACCAGGCGTTCCGTACGGCGGCGGCGACCCGCAGCCCGACCTGTGTCGTGCTGCCCCGGCAGTTGCAGGAGGCCCTGGTGCCCGACCTGCAGACACACCTCGCCGGGGTGATCTCGGCGAGCCCGGGTGAGCCGCTGGCCCGGGTGCTGCCCCACGACGTGGACCTCGACGCCGCCGCCCAACTGCTCAGCGCCGGTCAGCGCACCGCGATCCTGGTGGGCCAGGGCGGTCGGGACGCTGCCGCCGAGATCATCGAGATGGCCGACCGGCTCGGCGCCGGGGTGGCCACCTCACTGCTGGGCAAGCCGGTGCTCGACGAGCGGCTGCCGTTCCACACCGGGGTGCTCGGCGAGGTCGGCACAACGGCCGCGGCCGAGCTGATGGGCGGCTGCGACACGTTGCTCATGGTCGGCACCAACGACCCGTGGACCGACTACTTCCCGATGCCCGAGCAGGCCCGCACCGTGCAGATCGATATCGACGGCCGGCGGATCGGCACCCGGTACCCAGCCGACGTGCCGCTGGTCGGTGACGCGGCCGAGACGCTGCGGGCGCTGCTGACCCGGGTGAGCGGTCGGCCCGAGCAGCGGTGGCGCGCCACCGTGGAGAGCTCGGTCGACCGGTGGCGGGAGGTCGCCGCCGACCGGGCCGCCGCGCCCGCCGACCCGGTCAACCCGCAGCTCGTACTCCAGGAGTTGTCCTCCCGGATGCCGGACACCGGCGCGGTCGCGGTCGATGTCGGCTCGGTCCTCTACTGGTACGCCCGGCACCTCGTTCTGCCACCGGGGGTGAACGCACAGCTGTGCGGCACCCTCGGCTCGATGGGCTGCGCTCTGCCGTACGCGGTGGCCGCCAAGCTCGCCACCCCCGACCAACCGGTGATCGCGCTGGTCGGTGACGGGGCGATGCAGCTCAACGGTCTCGCCGAGTTGATCACCGTGTCGCACCACTGGCAGAAGTGGCGTGACCCTCGCCTGGTGGTGCTGGTGCTCAACAACCGGGACCAGAACGGCATGGGCGGCGGGCGAGAGCTGTCGTCCGACCCGACCAGCCGCCGACCCGACGTGCCGTACGCCGGCTGGGCCCGGCTGCTCGGGCTGCACGGCGTGCGGGTGGACCGCCCCGAGCTGGTCGGCGCGGCCTGGGACGAGGCGTTGGCCGCGGACCGCCCCTGCGTACTGGAGGCCGTTGTCGACGCGGCGGTGTCGCTGGCGCCGCCGGAGCCGGCGTTCGCCGACCTGCGGGGCCTGTACGCGGACGGTGCCCCCGCCCGGAGGGTCAGGGAGCAGGTGGAGGCCACCGTGAACGCCGACGACTTCGTTTAGCCGCCCTCGGCCAGGGCATCAGTAGCGGCCCGACGACGCTGGAGGTCCCATGTCCGAGCCCGCTGACCGCCGCTACGGTCCCGCGACCCTCCCGCGGCCGCGCGGCCCGCTCTCCGCGGCGGTGGTCGAGGCTCTGCGGCACCCGCCGCACGACCTGCCGACCGGTCTCGGCGCCGACCTCGACCCGGCGGACCCGATCACCGACGAGGATCTCCAGCTGACCCTGTTCCTCTGCTACGAGCTGCACTACCGGGGCTGGCTCGGGGTGGACGAGTCGTGGGAGTGGCAGCCGACGCTGCTCGCGCTGCGAGCCCACGCCGAACGGTCCTTCGAGGCGGCGTTGCGCCGGCTCGTCGGCTCGCCACCGGTGCCCGCCGCCGGGGTGGCCGCCGGCCTGACCGAGTTGGTCGCGGCCGACAACGGGCCGCCGCTGGCCGCGACGCTGCAGCGTCGCGCCGACCTCACCCAGTTCCGCGAGTTCGTCACCCACCGCTCCGTGTACCACCTGCGCGAGGCCGACCCGCACAGCTGGGCGCTGCCCCGCCTCGGTGGCCCGGCCAAGGCCGCGCTCGTGGAGATCCAGACCGACGAGTACGGCAACGGTCGGCTGGACCGGATGCACGCCGAGCTGTTCCGGTGCACTCTCGACCGGCTGGGCCTGGACACCGCGTACGCCGCCCACCTGGACGCGGTGCCCGCGGTGACGCTGGCGACCAACAACCTGATGTCGCTGTTCGGGTTGCACCGACGGCTGCGTGGCGCGCTGCTCGGGCACCTGGCCGCGTTCGAGATGACCTCATCGCTGCCGAACCGCCGCTACGGCAACGGGCTGCGCCGGCTCGGCTTCGACGAGGTGGCGACCCGCTTCTACGACGAGCACGTCGAGGCCGACGCGGTGCACGAGCAGATCGCCGCCCACGACATGTGCGGCGGCCTGGTCCGCGTCGAACCGGCGCTCGCCTCCGACGTGCTGTTCGGCGCGGCGGCCGGGCTCGCGGTGGACCGGCTGTTCGCCGCGCACTTGCTGGACAGGTGGGCCGCCGGTCGCAGCTCGCTGCGGTCATCCGCGCCGTCGGCCGCGCTTGCGCCCGCCCCGCCCACCGTGCCGCCGACCGTCTCGCTCGCCGCGCGGGCGTCCGCCGCTGGGGCGCCGCCGGTCGAGCCCGCCGTCGCCTGACAGGATCAGCCCTCCGCGGTCATGATCGACTCCAGTTCGGGGATGTGGGCCTGTCCCGCAGGCCGGGTACCCCCACATCGCCGATCTGGAGTCGATCACCGCCCGCGAACGGCCGGGCGGCCGCTGCCGGTGCGGTCAGCCCTCGCGGGCGGTGCCGGCACGGAAGCTGACCGCCTTGTGGGTGCCGTCGCAGAACGGCTTGAGCGCCGACTTGCCGCACCGGCACAGCGCCACCGTGCCCCGGCGCGCGTCGATGCGCTCCCCGTCCGGGGTGACCAGGGCGAAGTCGCCGCGAACCAACAACGGTCCGTCCTCGTACGGGGTGATCGTGGCGGCGGCGGGCTTGCTGGTGTCGTCGGTGCGCATGGGCCCCGAAGTGCCCGCCCTGGCCCCGGCGAAACCCCAGGCTCCATCCCGGGCCGATCGCCCTCGGCCGACCCGCTCCCGCCGCCCGCGGCGGATCGTCGCCGAACGCCGGTGATGACCGGCGCACCCCTCTGACCAGTGGAATGTGCCGCCGGGTGGGTGATGTTCCGTTTGAACCCCATCGGGACGGGAAGCCGGGCCGCGTGGTGAGCGAACGAGGCAAGGTGGGGCCGGTGCACAAGGTGCACAAGGGGCTCACGGCCGATGGCGCCGGTCTGGCCGGCGACCGGGTCGTGGCCGCGGGCAGCGCCGCCCGGGTGCTGGTCGCCGCCACCGCCCGGGCGCTGCGGGGGGCGGACTGCGCCGACCTCGGGCACACCGGGCCGACGTCGCGGTTCCCGGGCGCTCCGGAGCCGGTACGCCGCGCCGCGATCACCCGCGCCGCCGGTCGGGTCGCACTCACGGTGGCCCAGGTGGACGAGGTGGACGCCGCACGGGTGGCCCGCTGGTTCGTCGACCAGTACCCCCGTCAGCGCTACCCGGGCGTGCTGATCGGCTCGCCACACGGTGCGGCGGCGCACCTCGCGGTGGCGCTCGGTGTGCCGTGGCTGCCGGCCGGCTTCGAGATGACCCTGCACTGGCCCGATGGCGCGGTGGACCGCCCGGTGGACGCCCTGGAGCACGGCGCGGCACTCGCCACCCGCCTGCTCGCCGGCAACGCCGACCTGCACCTGCGCCAGGTGCACTGCCCGGCCAGCCGTGGCGCGCTGACGGGGGCGACCGTGTCACTGGCCGCCTCGTGGAGGGCCCTACCGGCCGCGTACACGCAGTTCCTGGCCGACCGGCTGGTCCCGGGTGCGCCGGTGCTGCTGGTCCGCGACGCGCGCACCTGGCCGGTCCTGGAGCGCGGGCCGGGGTACAGCTTCCAGGTCGGCTGCCCGGCCAGCGGGCTGGACCCGGTCGACTTCCACCCCGACAGCCACGCGCTGCGCCAGGTGCTGCGCTCTGTCGGCGGCGAGGCGACACGGTGGCAGCTACCGGAGGTATCCGTGCCGTCCGGTTACGCCGAGCACGGCGTCGACTCGGGCTTCGAGCTGGCCGCGCGGGACTGGTCCACACGGCACGAGCACCCACTCCACCGGGTGCTGGTGCCCCGGCCGGCGGCGCTGAGCGCGGGCGTGGCCGACCTGTACCGACGGTGGCTGCGCGGCGCCGGAAAGACCGGTGACCGGTTGGTGGTGGAGTGCGGCCGGCTGCTCGACCCGTGGCAGGTGGTGCGGGCGGGGCTGGTGCCGTACTGGTGTGAGAACGCCACCCGGCGCAGCGTCGACGAGGCCGAGTGGTGGCTGGCCGGCAGCGAGGCGTTCAGCTCGGTGGACGTGCTGCCCGAGCCGCCCGGGGTGCGCTCGCCCGCCCTGGCGGGTCTGCCGCAGTGGCTGGCGGTGGCCGGGTTCGGGCGGCGGCGCCGGGCGTTGGACCGCACCACCGCCCGGGGCTACCCGGTCACCTCCGTGCCCACCCGCCGGGCCACCGAGGTCATGCGTGCCCAGCCGTACGACCTGCCCGCGCCGCCCCCGCTGGGGGCCGCCGAGGCGTTGGCCGTGCTCCGCGACAGCGGCGGCCACCAGGGGTTGCTGGTCTCCTGAGGCGGAGCACGCCGAAACTTCCTCGCGAACCCGGGGTCCCGTGATTGAGTACCTACGGAGCGGGAACATCGCTGGCTGCGACGGCCTGATTGCGCTGCGCAGAGGCGGTGTCGTCCGCTGGCATCCCAGTCACTGACCCACTTTTCCGGCCCGGTGCGTGGCTCGACCACGCGCACGACCGGTTTCCCGATCCGGGCGGGGGACCTTCCTGAGGGAGGCGCGGATGTTCGGACAGACGACCACGACCACGACCACACCACCACCCACCGATCGGGGTCTGGAGGATCTCGACGCGGCGGCACTGGCGTACGCGGCCCGGATCGCGGGGCTGCCGCCGGAGCGGCGGGGGGAGGCCCGGGACGACCTGGTGCGCTTCGCGCTGCCGTTCGCCGGGCGACTGGCCCGCCGGTACCGGGGACGCGGGGAACCGCTGGAGGACCTGGAGCAGGTGGCCCGGTTGGGGCTGGTCAACGCCGTCGACCGGTATGACCCGGAACGGGGCTCGTTCACCGCGTACGCCGCGATCACCATCGTGGGGGAGATCAAACGGCACTTCCGGGACCGCACCTGGGGCGTACACGTGCCCCGCCGGTTGCGTGACCTGATCCTTGAGGTGGGGCAGGCCACGGCCGCGCTGACCAGCGAGTTGTCCCGGGCGCCGTCGGTGGCCGAGTTGTCGGCCCGGCTGGAGACGCCGCAGGAGGAGATTCTCGCCGCACTGGAGTCGGCGGCCGGCTACAGCCCGGCCTCACTCAACGCCCCGGTGGGTGGCGAGAGCTCCGCGGAGTTCGGTGACCTGGTCGGCGAGTCGGACAACGCGCTGGAATCCGTCGACGACCGGGTCACGGTGAGCGGTCTGCTGCACCGATTGCCCTGGCGTGAGCGGCGAATCCTCGCGATGCGCTTCTACGGCAACCAGACCCAGGCGGAGATCGCCGCCCGGTTCGGCATCTCGCAGATGCACGTGTCCCGGCTGCTGTCGCGGGCGCTGACCTGGCTGCGTCAGGCGATGCTCGCCGACGCGCCGCCGCCCTGGCAGAACGGTGCCGCCGAACCCGACCCGGGCAAGACCCGGATCTCGGTGAAGCAGAACGGCGACCGGGTTGTGGTCGAGGTCGGCGGCGAGGTCGACCGCGACGGCGCGGACCAGCTGCGCCGGGCCATGCTGGAGGCGGTCACCGGCCAGCCCAGCGAGGTGGTCGTCGACCTGGTCGGCGCCGGTGGATTCGACGCCGGCGGGATCGCCGCCCTGATGGCCGGGCGGGACGCGGCGGAGCGGACCGGGGTGCCGCTGCGGCTGACCCGGGTCCAGCCCGCGGTGCGCCGCTCGCTCACCGCCGCAGGCCTGGCACCCGCCCGGGACTGAGCCGCCCGCCCGGGACTGAGCCGCCCGCCCGGGACTGAGCCGCCAGGCCCGGCAGCACGCTCGCGGCCGCCGACACGATGAAGAGGGCCGACACCCACCGGGTGTCGGCCCTCTCGGCGTACGCCGGTCAGCGTTCCTCGGGGTTGTCGTCGCTGTGCGGGTGGCGCCAGCGTTCGTGCGGCTTCGGCGCGTCATCGGCGTCCTGGGGTGCGTCGCTCTGCTCGAAGCTCGGCCGACGCACGCCCTCGGGATCCGGCACCTCCACCGGCCGGGCCCCGGACTGCGGCGCCGGCTGGTACTCGGTCGCCTCGCGGGCGCCGTGCGCGCCCTCGGCGGCCGGCGACTCCGGTGCGTGGTGCTCGACGCGTAGCTCCTCGGAGAACTGCTGTGGCGGCTTCGTGGTGCGCTGCGGCAGGTCCCGGCCCAGGTCGGCGACGAGCGGGCCGTACTTCAGGTCGAAGGCCGGGCGTTCGGAGCGGATCCGAGGCATCTGGTCGAAGTTACGCAGCGGCGGTGGGCAGCTGGTGGCCCACTCCAGCGAGTTGCCGAAGCCCCACGGGTCGTCCACCGTGACCATCGCCCCGTACCGCCAGGACTTCCAGGCGTTGTAGATGAAGAACAGCGTGGACGCGCCGAGGATGAACGAGAAGATTGTGGAGATGGTGTTGAGCGTGGTGAAGCCGTCGGTGGGCAGGTAGTCGGCGTACCGGCGGGGCATGCCCTTGGTGCCGAGCCAGTGGTGCACCAGGAAGGTGCCGTGGAAACCGATGAACATGGTCCAGAAGTGCGCCTTGCCCAGCCGCTCGTCGAGCAGCCGGCCGGTCATCTTCGGCCACCAGAAGTAGTAGCCGGCGAAGAGGGCGAAGACCACGGTGCCGAAGACCACGTAGTGGAAGTGCGCCACGACGAAGTAGCTGTCGTGGGTGTGCCAGTCCACCGGCGGGCTGGCCAGCAGCACCCCGGTGAGGCCGCCGAGCAGGAAGGTGACCAGGAACCCGATGGAGAACAGCATCGGTGTCTCGAACGTGAGCTGGCCCTTCCACATGGTGCCGATCCAGTTGAAGAACTTCACACCGGTGGGCACCGCGATCAGGTAGCTGAGGATGCTGAAGAACGGCAGCAGCACCTGGCCGGTGGCGAACATGTGGTGTGCCCAGACCGTCATGGACAGCACGGTGATCGCGACGGTGGCCAGCACCATCCCGGTGTAGCCGAAGAGCGGCTTGCGGGAGAAGACCGGGATGATCTCGGTGATGATGCCGAAGAACGGCAGCGCGATGATGTAGACCTCGGGATGGCCGAAGAACCAGAACAGGTGTTGCCAGAGCATCGGGCCGCCGGTGGCCGGATCGTAGACGTGCGCGTTGAGCAGCCGGTCGGCCGAGAGCGCCAGCAGTGCGGCGGCCAGGAGCGGGAAGACCAGGATCACCAGCACGCTGGTGAACAGCATGTTCCAGGTGAAGATCGGCATCCGGAACATGGTCATCCCGGGAGCGCGCAGGGTCAGGATCGTGGTGATCAGGTTGACCGCGCCGAGGATGGTGCCCAGCCCGGAGACGACCAGGCCGAGCACCCACATGTTCGCGCCCACGCCGGGGGAGTGCTCGACGCTGCTCAGCGGCGTGTACGCGGTCCAGCCGAAGTCAGCCGAGCCCTGCGGGGTGAGGAAGCCGCCGACCACCATCAACCCGCCGAACAGGTACAGCCAGTAGGCCAGCGCGTTCAGGCGGGGGAACGACACGTCGGGCGCGCCGATCTGGATCGGCACGATGAAGTTGCCGAAGCCGAAGGCCGCCGGCGTCGCGAACAGCAGCAGCATCACCGCACCGTGTGAGGTGAAGAGCTGGTTGTACTGCTCGGGAGAGAGGATCTGCATCCCCGGACGCGCCAGTTCGGCGCGCATCACCATCGCCTCCAGCCCGGCCAACACGAAGAAGGCGAAGGAGGTCAGCAGATACAGCAGGCCGATCTGCTTGTGGTCGGTGGTGGCCAGGAACTTGATCAGGGAGCTGCCGGGAGTCGGCGTCCGCAGTGGCCCGGGGAAGCCCCCGAAGCGGGCCGGTGCCAGGATCGCTGGGCCCCGATCGCGACCGGGTTCCGTGGTTACCCGCTTCGGCATGGCTGCTCACCCCGTCGTGACGGCAGAAAGGACGGGCGTGCCTACCCGACCCTCTCACCATGTAACCAGGCCAGAGCGGAAATTTCGGTCAGATGGCCGGTACCGGGCGCAAGCCGCTCGAAGGCTCAGGTGGCCGGCAGCATCGCCCAGACGGCCTTGCCCTGACCGGCCGGCACGCTGCCCCACCGCTGGGCCAGCTCCCGCACCAGCAGCAGCCCCCGCCCACCCTCGGCGTCCAGGTCCGTGCCGCGCGGCTCGGCCTCCGCGCGGCTGCCGTCCACCACCGCCAGATGCAGGTACGGCCGGCGCAGGGTCACCGTCACCTGCATCGGCGTGCCGGCATGCCGGACCACGTTGCCGACCAGTTCGCTGAGCACCAGCGCGGCCGGGCCGGCCGCGTCGGGCAGGTTCCACCGCGCGCACGCGTCGGTGACCAGCTCCCGGGCACGCCGACAGGCCTCGGCCACCGGCTCCAGCCGGGTCCGCATCCGCAGCGCGGACGTCGCGCTGGCCACCCTTGTCGCTTCCGCGCAGTCCGCCGACACCGGGACCACCCGGCACGTGGTCGACTCGGCCAGCCACCGCGCGGCGACCGGCGACGGGGCGCAGAGCACCACCGGCACGGCCGGCCACTCCTCGGCCCGGCGGGCGGTCGCGGCGAAGACCGACAGCGCCAGCCGGTCCTTGACATCCACCTCGGCCATGTCGACGACCAGCGCCTCCGGCTGATCGATGAGCGCGTCGTTGAGCGCCTCGTGCACCGACCGCATGGTGCCCAGGTCGAGTGCGCCGGCGAGCCGGACGACCGCCACCGGTGCCGTGGTGCGCACCTCGCAGGTGATCCGACTGGACATCGGCGCCCTCGATTCGCTGGTGGGTCGGGATCTGCGAACTACCCCCAGCCGTACCGGCTCAAACCGGACCGACGGCGAGGGCGAGGCAGGTCACGGCCGGCTACCGCAGGTCACGGACGGAACCGCCCGGTCAGGACACCCAGCGCGATCATGCCGACGCCGAGGCCCAGGTGCAGCCAGCCGTCGGCGTCGTTGACCGGTAGCACGTTCGCCCCGGTGTCGTGCTCCACCGCCAGCCCGTAGAGCCAGAGCACCAGGTAGACGGCACCGCCGCCGATCAGGAACGTCCGGGCCCCGGTGACCGTCCTCGCCAGCACCAGACCGGCCACCCCGAACACCACGTGCACCAGGTTGTGCAGTACCGACACCTGGAAGACACCGAACAGGTACGCGCCCGAGCCGTGGCCGGCGAAGCGCAGGTCGTCCGTGCCGCTGGTGATCCCCGGCACGAAGCCGAGCACGCCGATCAGCAGGAACAGCACCCCGACCGTTGCCGCCGCGCGACGTACCAGCGGCTTGCCGTCGGCCGGGTTGGGTCGGGCCCGGGAGTGCGCCATCGATCCGACCATCACCGGCTCCCTCGCTGCGCGGCGGGCATGAGCGCTGCCGGCTACCCGCTGCCGCCGCCGACAAACCGCCGCGCAGTCAGGCCGACACGCTGGCCAGCTGCCGGACCCGCTCGTACAGCTCGACGTAGCGCTGGGCCATCACCGCGGGTGTGAACCGCTGCGCGGCCACCTGCCGGCACTCGTCGGGGTCGAGCAGTTCGGCGGCGAGTACGAGGTCGCCCAGCTCCTCCTCGTCGGTGGTGAGCAGCCCGGTGCGGCCGTGCTCGATCAGCTCAGGCAGGCAACCCCGGGAGGTGGCCACCACCGGCGTGCCCAGAGCGAGCGACTCGACGACGGCCGTGCCGCCCGGCTCCTCCCACCGCAGCGGGAACAGCGACGCGCGGGCGCTGGCGAGCAGGTCGTCCCGATCCTGACCGGCCACGGTACCGATCCAGCGGACCAGGTCACCGTCGACGTGCGGCGCCACCTCGTCGAGGAAGAACCGCACGTCCGGGTTCTGCCGGGCCTCGTCGCCGGCCGCGGCCAGATCGGCCGGCCGATGATACGGCCCGACCGGGCCCGCCAAAACCAGCGGGAAACCGATGCGATGGGCGAGCCGAGCACCCACGTCCTGCCCCTTGCCGGGGTTGATCCGGCCCAGGATGAGCAGGTGCTCGCCCTTCTCCGGCCGGGGCCGCCGGTCGGCGTCCACGGCGAGCGGGGTGGACAGGTGCACATGCCCCACCGAGTGCTCCCGCAACGCCAGCGGGGCTCGAGCCAGTTGCGACGCGGAGACGCCGTTGACCCGGACCCGGTCGCCGCCGTCCAGGCCGCCGTAGAGCGCGGGGTGCTTGGCCAGGTCCCAGTGCAGCGTGTGCAGGGTCGGCGGGCCGGTCGGCCCCATCGCGGCGAGCGTGGCCAGCCCGACCGCCTCCACGTGGTCGTGCACCAGGTCGATGTCGTCGCGGGAGTGCAGCTCGCGGACCACCCCGGCCAGGTGCGCCTGGGCGATCCCGCAGACCTGGTTGTACGGCCGCTGCAACGCGGCGAACTGGCCGTCGGCGAAGACCGACATCTGCTCGTCCACCGGCAGGGTGCTGCTGCCCACCGAGGCGAGCACCACCCGTACGCCGAGTCGCCGCAGCTCCGGCACCAGCGTGGCGATCACGTTCTCGATGCCGCCGTAGCCGGGCGGTGGCACGGACAGCCACGGGCCGGCGTTCATCAGCACGGTTAGGCTCATCGTGCCCGTCCCTTCCTGCCGCTCACTGTGCCTTCGGTTCGCGACTGCGGGGCTCGCAAGATCGGCTCACTCCTCACGCTCACGCGGCGGCCACCCGTCGGCGGGGCACCCGGTGGCGAAGCTCGGCCAACGGCGGGCGCTCGTCGATGGACACGTCGCTGACCACGATCTCGCGGTCGAGGTTCGGCAGCGTGTCCGAGCCACCGCGACGGAACTGGGTCAGCAACGCCTCCGGTGCCAGCCCGGGGGCCGCCCAGCCGCGCCGCTGCAACCGGGACCAGGCGGTCAACATGATCTGCGCGGACATCCGGCCGAGGGCCGCCGTGTCCTGGTGCCGGTGCTTGCGCTCACCGAGGTCGACCTGCGCCAACGCGTCCAGGCCGACCAGGTCGAGCAGATCGATCAGCATGGCCGTCTCCACCCCGTACCCGGAGACGAACGGCACCTGGGACAGCACGTCGCGACGGGCCGCGTACTCGCCGGCGAGCGGCTGCACGAAGCCGGCCAGCTCGGGCCAGAAGAGGTTGAGCAGCGGTCGGGCCATCAGCTCGGTCACCCGGCCCCCGCCGTCAGGCTCCACGCTGGCGGTGCCCACCAGGGGCCGGTGGTAGAAGCCCTTCACGAAATCCACCGACGGGTCGGTCAGCAGCGGGCCGAGCAGCCCGCTCACGAAGTGCGGCCGGAACTCCCGCAGGTCGGCGTCGATGAACGCCACCACGTCCCCCTCGGCGGCGGCCAGACCGGCCCAGAGCGCATCGCCCTTGCCGGTCAGTCGCGGCAGCCCCCGCGTCATCGCGTCCTGACTGACCACCTCGGCGCCGGCGGCACGGGCCACCTGCGCGGTGCGGTCGGTCGAGCGTGAATCCACCACGATCAGCTCGTCGACCAGGGCGACCCGATCCATCAAATGCTCCCGGATCGTCGACACGATCGCGCCGACGGTGGCCTCCTCGTTACGCGCCGGCAGCACCACGCTGACCCGGGTCTCGCCCTTGGCACGCAGCAACCGGCGCGCCGGCCAGTCTGCCGCCGAGGTCGTCCGGTACGTGGCCCACGCCTCCACCACCGGTGACACGCTTGATGTCATATCCCGCACGGGCACCCCTCCGTTCGTGCGTGGAAAAACCGAATTTGGTTGTTCCCATTCGCCACCACGCGCTAACCGCTTGCAAGGCATCAGCTTGATCACGGACGTGACGTCAACGCGTTCCCGGGGGATGAACGTTTGATTGCGCACACCCCAGGGGACTGCTCCCATCGCACATGAAACGTCCTCGGAGGGGTTGTCGGAATGCGTGAATGTCGGGTGGGTCTGATCGGAGCCGGAGGAGTGGCACAGCGTCATGCCCGGGTGCTGGCCGGTTTCGATGACGTCGAGTTGGTCGGGGTCACCGACGTCGCGCCGGAGGCGGCGGCCGCGCTGGCCGCACAGCACGGCGGGCAAGCCTGCGCCGACGTCGCCGAGCTGCTGGCCACCGGCCCGGACGCCGTGTATGTCTGCGTGCCACCGTTCGCGCACGGCCCGGCCGAGGAAGCGGTGATCGACGCCGGGGTGCCGATGTTCGTGGAGAAGCCCGTCGCGGTCGACCTGGCCACCGCCGAGCGGATCGCCGACCGGATCGCGCGCAGCGGGCTGCGCACCGCCGTCGGCCATCACTGGCGCTACCTGAGCGTGCTCGACGAGGCCCGCGAACTGCTCGCCGACCGCCCCGTGCGGATGGTCAGCGGCGCCTGGCTGGACAAGGTGCCCCCGGTGGCGTGGTGGTCGCGGCGGGACCGCTCCGGAGGCCCGGTCGTCGAGCAGGCCGCACACGTGCTGGACCTGATCCGGACGTTGGCCGGTGAGGTGACCGAGGTCACCGCATACGGCAACGGCACACCGCCGCCGGTCGACGGCGCCGACATCGACTCGGTGACCACCGCCACGCTGCGGTTCGCCAGCGGTGCGGTCGGCACGCTCAGCGCGGCCTGCGTACTCGGCTGGAAGCACCGCGCCGGCCTGGAGATCCTCGCCGACGGGCTGGCCCTGTCGCTCACCGAGGACGGCCTGTCGATCCGTGACGCCGACGGTGAACGACACGTCCCCGCCGACCCGGAAGCCGCCCGGGTGGCGGTGGACCGCGCCTTCGTCGACGCCGTACGCGGCATCGGCGACGACGTACGCGTCCCGTACGCCGAGGCGCTGGCCACCCAGCGGCTGGCCCTCGCGGTGGCCGACTCGGCCCGCACCGGCGAGACCGTTCGGCTCGCCACCCCGACCCTGCCGGCAGCGCTCAGCACGGGGGTGACCGTCGATGCGTGACAAGGTCGTGGTGGTCACCGGCCCCGGCCGGGTCGAGCTGGTGGAGCAGGACGCCGCGCCGGTCCGCCCCGGCACCTTCCGGGTCGAGACGCTGTTCAGCGGCGTCTCCGCCGGCACCGAACTGAGCTACGTCAAGGGCACCAACCCCTACCTGAACGTCACCTGGAACGCCGACCTGGGGCTGTTCCAACCGGGCGACGCGAGCACCCCGTACCCGGTGACCCGGCTCGGCTACATGCAGGTCGGCCGGGTGGTGGAGAGCGACACCCCGGCCGTCGCCGTGGGCACGGTCGGCGCGATGACGTACGGGCACCGCACCGGCTGGCTGGCCGACCCGGTCGCCGAGCGGTTCGTGGCGCTGCCCGACGACCTGGACCCGCTACTCGGCGTCTACGTCGCGCACATGGGCCCGATCTGCGCCAACGGCCTGCTGCACGCCGCCGCCGACCTGCACGGCACCGACGTCCGCGCGCTCGGCGACGGGGTACGCGGCCGACGGGTCGCGGTGGTCGGCGCCGGTGTGGTGGCGCTGCTGACCGCGCTGTTCGCCCGACGAAACGGCGCTGCCTCGGTGGTGGTGCTCGACCCCACCCCGCAACGCCGCCAGGTCGCCGAGGCGCTCGGCCTGGAAACCCTCGATCCGGGTGCGGACGACCCGGCGGTGGTGCTCAAGACCCGCTGGGCGCACACCGCCGGCGACCGGGGCGCCGACGTGGTGTTCCAGTGCCGGGGGCAGGCGTGGGCGTTGCAGCTCGCCCTGCGGCTGCTTCGGCCACAGGGCACCGTCATCGACCTCGCCTTCTACCAGGGTGGCGCGGACGCGGTCCGGCTCGGTGAGGAGTTCCACCACAACGGGCTGTCGCTGCGCTGCGCGCAGATCGGTCGGGTGCCACGCGGGCTCGCGCCCACCTGGGACCGGGAGCGGCTCTCCGCCGAGACCATCGACCTGCTCCGGACGTACGGCGATGTGATCCGCAAGCACCTCGTCTCGGCGGTGGTGCCGTTCGACGAGGCGCCCACCCTGCTCACCGACCTGGCGGAGCGTCGCCGCCAGGAGCTTCAGGTGGTGCTGGCCGTGTGACCTGGCGTCGCAGCGCGCTCGCCAGGTGACGGGCCCGGCTACCGTTCCCGGCATGAGCACCCCGAAAGATCGGCCGGTCGGTCTGACCGCGCTGCTGCCGTACCTCCGTGAGCACCGCGGCACCCTGGCCGTGGTGGGCGCGCTGTCGCTGGCCGGGGCGGGGGCGTCACTGGCCCAGCCGCTGCTCACCCGGTCGGTGCTCGACCGGGTGAGCGACGGCCTGGGCGTGTCCCGGCTGGTGGCGGTGCTGGTGGTGCTGGTGCTGCTCGGCGCGGCGATCGGCGGCCTGCGCAACTACCTCCTGCAACGCACGGCCGAAGGGCTGGTGCTGGGCACCCGGCGACGGTTGGCCGGGCACCTGCTGCGGCTGCCCATCGCCGAGTACGACCGGCGGCGTACCGGTGATCTGCTCTCCCGGGTCGGCTCGGACACCACCCTGCTGCGGGCGGTGGTCACCTCCGGGCTCTTCGAGACGGTCACCGGGGCGGTGATGGTGCTCGGCGCGGGCACCGCCATGGTCCTGCTCGATCCGCTGCTGTTCGGCGTCACCCTGCTCGGGGTGGGGCTGGGGCTGGGCTTCGCGGCCACGTTCGCGCGGCGGGTCCGGGCACTGGCCCGTGCCGCCCAGGAGCGGGTCGGCGAGATGACCTCGGCGGTGGAGCGGTCCATCTCGGCAGCCCGGACCATCCGGGCCAGCCGGGCCGAGGCCCGGGAGACGGAAACCGTCACCGGCAGCGCCCGCGCGGCGTACGGGGCGGGGCTGCGGGTGGCCCGCGTGCAGGCGGTGGTCGGGCCCATCGGCTCGGTCACCGTGCAGGGCGCTTTCCTGCTGGTGCTCGGCATCGGCGGGGCCCGGGTGGCCGCCGGCGCGATCACCGTCGGGGATCTGGTCGCCTTCGTCATGTACCTGTTCTTCCTGGCTCTGCCGCTGGCCCAGGTGCTGAACGCGTACACCCAGTTGCAGACCGGCCTGGGCGCGCTGCAGCGGATCGAGGAGATCCTCGCCGTGCCGGCCGAGGGCGCGGCGGACCGGCCGGTGCCCGCCGCTGCCGGCGTGACCGCCCCCCGCCCCGCCCCGATGATCGAGTTCGACCGGGTGGGGTTCGGCTACCCGGGCGGTGAGCCGGTGCTGCACGAGGTCAGCTTCGCGGTGCCGGCCGGCACCCGTACCGCCCTGGTCGGCCCCTCCGGCGCCGGCAAGTCGACCCTGCTGGCCCTGGTCGAGCGCTTCTACGAGGTGAGCGCCGGCGCGGTCCGGCTCGACGGCAACGACGTTCGGGACCTGCCCCGCGACGCGCTGCGGGCCCGGCTCGGCTACGTCGAGCAGGAGGCCCCCGTGCTGGCCGGCACGCTGCGGGAGAATCTGCTGATCACCACCCCGGACGCCACCGACGACCAGTTGCACGGGGTCCTCGACGAGGTCAACCTGGGCCACCTGGCACAGCGCTCCCCGCAGGGCCTCGACGTCCAGGTGGGGGAGGGCGGGGTGCTGCTCTCCGGGGGTGAACGGCAGCGGTTGGCCATCGCCCGCGCGCTGCTGGCCGGCCCGCCGGTGCTGCTGCTCGACGAGCCGACCAGCAACCTCGACTCGCGCAACGAGGCCGCGCTGCGCCGCGCCATCGACGCGGTGGCCGTCCGCCGCACGCTGTTGATCGTGGCGCACCGGCTCGCCACCGTGGTCGACGCCGACCAGATCGTCGTCCTCGACGGCGGCCGGGTGGTGGCCGTGGGCACCCACGCCGAACTGACCGCCACGGACCCGCTCTACCGGGAGTTCGCCACCCACCAGCTGCTGGTTGGCTGACTGCGTCCCGTCGGCGTCGACATGCCGGGCGGCCGGGCCGCGCGAGCCGGCCGGAATCGCGTACCGTTGCCGCTCATGGGTGTGTCGCAACGGTTCAAGAGCAAGTTCCGGCGGTTCCTCCAGCGCCCCGGCTCGACCGTGGATCTTGCTCCACTGGAGAAGCTGCTGCCGGCGATCGAGGCGCGCGAGGCCGACCTCGGCGCGCTCGACGACGCCGAGTTGACCGAGGCCGCGGGTGCCGCCGCCGACTACGAGGCGATCTGCGCCGTCGGCCGCGAGGCCGCCCGCCGTGGCCTCGACCAGCGGCCGTACGACGTGCAGCTGCTCGGCGCGATGGCGCTGCTCTCGGGCAAGGTCGCCGAGATGGCCACCGGTGAGGGCAAGACCCTGACCGCCACGATCGCCGCGTACGGGCACGTCCGGCTCGGCAACGGGCCGGTGCACGTGCTCACCGTCAACGACTACCTGGCCCGCCGCGACGCCCAGTGGATGGAGCCGGTCTACACCCTGCTCGGCCTCACCGTCGGCTGGGTCAACGAGGCCTCCACCCCGCAGGAGCGGCGCGACGCGTACGCCTGCGACGTCACCTACGTCTCGGTCAGCGAGGCGGGCTTCGACTACCTGCGCGACCAGCTGGTCATCGACGTGGACGACCGGGTGCAGCCCGCGCTGGCCACCGCGATCGTCGACGAGGCCGACTCGATCATGATCGACGAGGCCCGGGTGCCGATGGTTCTCGCCGGCGCGGTGCCGGGCGAGCAGGACCCGGTGCACGCCGCCGCCGGGCTCGTCCGCGGCCTGCGCAAGGGCAAGCACTACACGGTCGCCGAGGACGGGCGTAGCGTGGCGTTCACCTCCGCCGGCCTGGCCGCCATCGAGGCCAAGCTCGGCATCGACCTGTACGACGAGGAGCACGTCGCGCAGCTCTCCGCGGTAAACGTGGCGCTGCACGCGCACGCCCTGCTGCACCGTGACGTGGATTACATCGTCCGGGACGGCTCGGTCGAGCTGATCGACGAGATGCGCGGCCGGGTGGCCCAACGCCGCCGCTGGCCGGACGGGCTCCAGGCCGCGGTCGAGGCCAAGGAGGGCCTGGACGCCACCGCCGAGGGCGAGGTGCTGGGCACCATCGCCGTGCAGGCGTTCCTCGGGCTCTACCCGAAGCTCTGCGGCATGACCGCCACCGCGGTGCTGGTCGGCGACCAGCTGCGGGAGTTCTTCGGCCTCGAGGTCGCGGTGATTCCACCGAACACGCCGTGCGTCCGCGAGGACGAGCCGGACCGGATCTACGCCACCCGGGCGGAGAAGGACGAGGCGCTGATCGACGAGATCCAGCGCTGGCACGCCAAGGGGCGGCCGGTGCTGGTCGGCACGCTGGACGTCAAGGAGTCCGAGGGGCTGGCCGCCGGGCTGAACGCGGCCGGGGTGCCCTGCGTGGTGTTGAACGCCAAGAACGACGACGAGGAAGCGGCGATCATCGCCGAGGCCGGCGCGTACGGCGCGGTGACCGTCTCCACCCAGATGGCCGGCCGGGGCGTCGACATCCGGCTCGGCGGCAGCGACCAGAGCGACCAGGAGCGGGTGTCCGAGCTGGGCGGGCTCTATGTGATCGGCAGCGGCCGGCACGACAGCCGCCGGGTGGACGACCAGCTGCGCGGTCGGGCCGGCCGGCAGGGCGACCCGGGCGGGTCGGTCTTCCTCGTCAGTCTGGAGGACGACCTGGTCGTCCGGCACGCCGCCGACTCGGTCCCGGCGTCGCCGCGGATGAACGCCGACGGTCTGGTGACCGACGATCAGGTGGACTACGCGGTGGAGCACGCCCAGCGGGTCGCCGAGGGCGTCAACCACGAGATCCACCGCAACACCTGGCGCTACAGCGTGGTGACCGAGCAGCAGCGCAAGGCCCTCGCCGCGCGTCGGGAGCGGCTGCTGACCAGTGACGTGGCCGCGGTCATGTTGCTTGAGAAGGAGCCCGAGAAGGCCGGCGAGATGGACGAGGACCTGCTCGCCCGAGCAGCCCGGTCGATCGCGCTCTACCACCTGGACCGGCTCTGGGCGGAGCACCTGGCCGAGCTGTCGGAGGTCCGCGAGGGCGTGCACCTGCGGGCGCTGGGCCGGCTCGATCCGCTGGACGAGTTCCACCGGGCCGCTGTGCCGGCATTCAACAACCTGGTACCGGAGATCGAGGCCCGCACCATCGCCACCTTCACCGAGACCGAATTCGATGAGGACTGGCAGCCCGGGGACGGCACCCTTGTCCGGCCCACCGCCACCTGGACGTACCTGGTGCACGACAACCCGTTCGGTTCCGAGCTGGACCGGCTGATCGCGTCGATCGGGCGGCGGCTCAGCGGCGCCCCGCGCTGACGTAGGCCTTCGGGGCCTCTGTCGCGCGTCCGCGTGCGGCAGAGGCCCTGATTTACGCCGTTTCGACACGGGTTACGCGGGGTAGTAGGGCTGGTCGGTCAAGTCGGGAGAGAGCAGACGATGACACAGGTGACGATGCCCGCTGGGCAGGCGCGAGAGTGTACGGAGGCTGCGAACCGGTGAACCTCGACACGCGGGAACCGGTGGTGCAGAACCTCGGCGTCCTGGAAACCGCCGCGCTGTTGCGGGAGCTGACCGCCGGCCTGATC
The DNA here is from genome assembly GCF_040607415.1 of Micromonospora sp. NPDC005291. Lineage (NCBI taxonomy): Bacteria > Bacillati > Actinomycetota > Actinomycetes > Micromonosporales > Micromonosporaceae > Micromonospora > Micromonospora sp. NPDC005291. Next base: position 133,846 of record NZ_JBEXGR010000013.1, on the reverse strand, counting down.
GCCGTGACCGATTTCGACCAGGCCCTTTTGGCGCTGGTCCGGGTCACCCGGGACGCGCTGGCCGGGGTGCGCTGGTGCGGGTTCACCGCCCTGCGCGCCGGCGCACCGGCCGGGGTGGCCGCCTCTGACGACCGGCTGGCCGGCCTGGACGACCTTCGGCACGGGCCCGACTCGCCGGCGATGAGCGCGATCCGACGCCGCGAGATGATCCTCGCCGCCGACCTGGCCGGTGAGCCTCGCTGGCCGACCTGGACGGCGCGCGCCCGCGACCTCGGCGTCCGCGGGGTGATCTCCGCGCCGGTGGACATCGACGACCAGGTGATCGGTGCGATCAACCTCTACGCCGGATCGCCGGACCTGCTGACCCCGAAACACCAGCTGACCGCGATGCTGCTCGCCGAGCACGCCGGCCTGCTGCTGGCCGCCGTCCGCGACCGTGGCCGGCAGCTCGCTCTCTCCAGCGAACGGGACGCCTCGCAACTGCACAACGGGGTGGTGGGCCAGGCCGTCGGCGTCATCATGACGCAGCGCGGGTGCCCGCCGGCCGAGGCCCTCGAGGTGCTGCGTACCGCCGCGTCGTCGTTGGACATCCCGCTACGCGAGGTGGCCGAGCGACTGGTCCGTACGGTCTCCCGCCCCCGCGACAACTGACTGGCCGCTCGGGTTCCTGATCGACCCCAGGTCGCCGACATCGGGGTCTCCCGGCGCTGAGATAGCCCGACATCGCCGACACGGAGTCGATCATCCGCTGCTCTGTCCGTCCAGTGTCGACGGGCGCGGCGGCGTGCCCGTTCTCCCTGCCGGCGGCGAGTCGGGCGGCATCGTTTCGCCGCAACCGGGCTCGGGTAGCACTCTGGTGGTCAGGTGAGCTGCGCCGACCCGGGGGAGGACCAATGCAAAGCCGGCTGCGGGTGCAGGGGCACCCGATCCAACCGATGCTGGTGACGTTCCCGTTCGGGCTCTTCGTCAGCGCCACCGTCTTCGACCTCACCGACGTCGTCGGCGGGCCGGCGTTCCTGGGCGAGGTCGGCTACTGGACGGGCGTCGCCGCCCTCGTCGCCGCAGCGCTGACCGCGGTGGCCGGCATGGTCGACCTGTGGGACGTACCAGGTGACCGCACCCGCCGCACCGCGATCGCCTTCAACCTCGTGAACGCGGCCATGGCCGGCATGTTCCTGCTCACCAGCCTGGTTCGGGCACAGTCCCCGCAGCGCGGGGCGTCAGCCGCGATCCTGGTCACCGAGCTGGTCGCGCTGGCCGTCGGCGGAGTCGGCGTGCACCTGGGTGCCCGGCTCATGCGCCAGTTCGACACCGGTCGTGCCGAGACCGGCAGCCTGGACGCGCTCGCCGGTTCCACCGTCGAGATCGTCCGCCCACGCCCCTGACCCGACCGGCAGGGGTGGCGCGGAGCCCGGTCTCCAAGGAACTGGCCGTCTACCATCCACGGATGACCTCGTCCCTGGACACGCTTCCGAAGATCGGTGCGCCCGCGACTCGAGCCCTGAACGGCGCCGGCTACACCACACTGCGCCAACTCGCGGACGTCCCCCGGTCGGACCTGGCCACACTGCACGGCATGGGACCGAGGGCGCTCGACATCCTCCAGGCCGCCCTCGAAGAGCACAATCTCAGCCTCGGCTGAGTTCGGCCGCTCTTCCCGAGCGCCTGTGCCGTTGCCGACGCCACAGGGCTACCAGCTCCCCTGAACCGGGAAATACGGCGGGCGTGCTCTGATCCGCCCCGCCCTGACCCTCGCCCGCCCCTTGCCCGGCCCCTTGCCCGGCCCTCGCCCGGGCGGCGGCAAATGAGTTGCCGGACGTGCGACCGCCCGGCGAGGCTGACCGCCATGAACGCCGAGCGTGACGCCGAGAAGTTGATCGCGGAGGCAGCCGCCGCGCCGGTCGACGGTTGGGGCTTCGACTGGCTGGCCGGTCGTGCCACAGAGGAGCGTCCACCCTGGGCGTACGCCCAGTTGGTCGCCGACCGGATGGCACGCGCCGACGCGGCGCTGGACGTGGACACCGGCGGCGGGGAGGTGCTCGCCGAGGTGCCGCGCCCGCCGAAGCTGCTGATGGCCACCGAGGGCTGGCCGCCGAACGTCGAGGTCGCCCGACGGACCCTGCGCCGGGTGGGCGCGACAGTGGTGGCGGTCGACCCGGATGGTCCGCTGCCGTTCCGTGACGCCTCTTTCGACCTGGTGGTCAGCCGACACCCGGTGCGTACCGACTGGGCGGAGACCGCCCGGGTGCTGCGACCGGGCGGGACGTACCTGTCGCAGCAGATCGGGCCGGGCACCATGCGGGAGCTGAGTGAGGCGATCCTCGGTCCGCTGCCGCCGGCGACCCAGCGGCACCCCGAGCACGCGGTCGCCGCCGCCGAAGCTGCCGGGCTGCGGGTCGTCGACCTGCGCCGGGCCACCCTGCGGGCGACCTTCTCCGACATCGGCGCGGTGGTCTGGTTCCTGCGCAAGGTGATCTGGACGGTGCCCGGGTTCACGGTCGACCGCTACCGCGCCCAACTGCTGAACCTGCACCACCGCATCACCACCAAGGGCCCCTTCGTGGCCCATGCCGAACGCTTCCTCATCGAGGCCACCCGCCCCTGACCTCCAGAGCGTCGATCATGGAGTTGTGGTGCTTCACAGAAGCCATAGTTCAGGGCGATCCGCCCACCACAACTCCATGATCGACGGAGCGGTCGGGGGACGGGGGGGGTTAGTGGTGGGTTTGGTGGTGGGTGGCTAGGACGTCGGCTCCGAAGTCGCTGGCGGGGCGGCGCAGCACGGTGTGCGCATGGTTGCCGTCGGGGGTGGTGTTGTCGTACTCGATCAGCAGGTCGTCGCCCTGCACCCGGTAGTAGTGCCGCTGCCCGGGGCGGGTCGGGCCGGCCCAGGCGAAGTGCAACTGGCCGGCGTCGAGTCGGGTCGACTCTCGGATGGCCAGCTCGGGGGGTAGCCGGTCCAGGTAGAGCGCGACCACCTGGTCGAGCAACGCGCGGCCGGTCGGCCCCAGCCGGTTCGCCGGAACGCCGAGCGGTTCCAGCGGCCCGTCGACCCGCCCACGGGTGGCGCTGATGATGTCCGCTGGCGCCTCGTCGTCGATGATCGCGGCGGCCCGCTCGGCCGGCCCCAGCGCGTCGAGCAGTGCCCGGGCCAGGTCCTCCTCGACGCCGAGTGGGCGCGAGACCGGGCGGCCGGCGTACCGGACCACGGCCGGGTTGGCGCCGAAGAAGATCGGCGCGGGGGAGACCTGGTCGTCCACCACGGTCATGTTCACCGACAGGTGGTGTCCTTCGATCCGCCACGCCCAGCGGTCGTCGCGCGCTGGATCGCCGAACACGGCCACCCAGTAGTCACCGCTGTGCCGCCCGCGCTGCCAGCCCTCGGCCCGGTCCAGCACCTCCTCCAGCGAGATGATCGCCATCGCCTGCGCGTACGCCGATGGGCTCAGCGCGGTGGCCAGCAGCCGGTGCGCGGCCTTGCGCCCGGCGATGTCCAACTCGGCGAGGCAGACGCCGGGTCGGGGTCGGGGCCGGTACTCCAGCCAACGCCGGGCCGCCTCGTCGTCGAACGGGTGCAGGGTGCTCTCGCGGGCGGCGGGGTCGAGCGCGGCCAGCAGTGTGGTGCTGGCGGCCCGCATCTGCTCGGGCAGGGGATCTTCCACCGACCCTGTATACCGGCACGTCGGTGCCCGTGTCAGCCGGCGCGCAGCAGCTCCGCCATCTCCGGAAGGTCGAAGAACTGCGCGGTCTCGGCCGCGGACGGGTTACCGTGTGCCGGGTCGGCTCCGGCGGCGAGGAGCGCGCGGACCGCCTCGGTGCTGCTGCGGAAGACCGCGGCGGCAAGCGCGGTCTGACCCCGGTCGTTGGCGCGGGAGTGGTCGGCGCCGCGACTGAGCAGGGCGGCCACCGTGTCCGGGTGGGCGTGGTAGGCGGCCAGGATCAGCAGGGTGTCGCCCTTGTCGTTGGTGAGGTTGACCGGTAGGCCGGCGTCGAGCTGCGCGGCCAACTCCTCGGTGGAGCCGGCCCGGGCCAGGTCGAACATCCGGTGCGCGAACGCCAGCGTCTCGGCGTCGAGTTCCTCGGTCATCGGTCCAGGTTAGTCGCACCGGCCCTGATAGGTTGCTCGGCCGGCGCACTGGGGGAGGGTCCGATGGGTGAGACGGTGTACGTGGGCAACGCGGGTGTCGACGGTGCTGCCAACGCCGGCTGGCTGCTCGGGCACTTCGCGCCGCCGGGGGAGATCCGACACAGCACCGACGTCGAGGTGAAGTGGGGCGTGCATCCGCCCGGACAGGCCCGGTCGCGGTGGGCGACCGGGGAACGGCGAACCACCCTGCTCGTCCTCGTCGAGGGCTGTTTCCGGGTTGAGCTTCCGGACCGGACAGTGCGGCTGGCCGCGCCGGGCGACTACGTGGTGTGGGCCCGTGGGGTGGACCACTCCTGGTTCGCCGAGCGTGCCTCGGTGGTGTTGACCGTGCGGTGGCCGTCGGTGCCCGGCTACCGGGTGGACCCTCCGGTACTGCTCTGATCGGCCGTGGCCACGACACGCGTCCCAGCAAATGGAAATACCTACTAAACCTATAGGCTTTGCCGTCTAGAGTACGAGGGCACCCCCGCCGAACGACCCGCGAGGAACCGCCATGACCCACCACCGCCCGGAGCCCGACCTGCTCACCGTCGCCGCCCGGTGGGCCGACCCGGCCGGCTGGCCAGTCGCGCTGCGCTTCGACCCCGCCGAACGCTGGTACGCCCGCCTCGCAGCCGGCGACGACCACGAGGTGTGGGCACTGAGCTGGCTGCCCGGGCAGGGCACCGACCTGCACGACCACGGCGGCTCCGCCGGAGCGTTCCGGGTCGTCACCGGGACGCTCACCGAGGACACGGTCACCGGTGGCCGGTTGCGCCCACGGCTGCTGCCCGCCGACGCCGGTCGCCGCTTCGGCCCGCGACACGTGCACCAGGTGACGAACCGGGGCCCGGCACCGGCGGTCAGCGTGCACGTCTACCGGCCGGCGCTGGTGCGGATGACCCGCTACCACCTCGTGGACGGGCGACTGCGGATCGCCGAGGTGGCGGAGGCCGGCCGGTCCTGGTGAGCGCGGCGAGCCACGATCCCATCCCTTGTCACCGAGAGGAACCGAGAATGCAGGTAACCGCCGAGCACTGTCCGGCTCCCATGCCGCCGCCGGGATCCCGGGGCATCGACGAGATCCTGGCCGCCGCGCGTGGCCGCCTCGACCGGCTGGATCCGGAGCGGGCACACCTGGCAGGCCGGGCCGGAGCGCTGCTGGTCGATATCCGGCCAGCCGCACAGCGGGCCGCGCACGGCGTGGTGCCGGGCTCGCTCGTGGTCGAGCGCAACGTGCTGGAGTGGCGCTTCGACCCGCGCTGCCCGGCCCGACTGCCGCAGGCGGTCGACTACGACGTACCGGTGGTGGTCCTCTGCCAGGAGGGCTACACGTCGTCGCTGGCCGCCGCCGCCCTGCAGGACCTCGGCCTGCACCGCGCCACCGATGTGGTCGGCGGATTCGCGGCCTGGCGGATCGCCGGCCTGCCGGCCCTCGGCCCGACCCCGCTGCACCGCCCGTTCCCCCTCGCGTCCCCGGTCACCGCCGGGCGGGCGCGCCGCTGACCGTCACGCCGCACCGGGCGTGGCGGGCGTACCGCCACTCAGGAGGCACCATGTCCGTCGTCGCCATCCCCACGCGCCGCCACCCGGGTGCGCGCCCGGTCCGTCCGCGCACCGGCCCGACCCTGACCATCACCCTCGACCTCGCCCCCGGGCCGCTGAGCCCCCGGGTGGCCCGACTGGTGCAGTTGCTCGGCGAGCTGGCCGAGTCGGGGGAGGGTCAGCTGCGTACCGTCGAGGATGTCGCGTCGGGCCCGCGACCGGCCCCGAGCCCCGCCACCGGCGAGCCGTCCGCCGACGGGGACCACGTCCGCATCCTGGCCGGTTCGCGGATGGTCCGCCGGGGCGACCGGGCCGTTCCGCTGACCCGCATCGAGTACGAGCTGCTGCTGTTCCTGGCCGAGCGGCCGCGCCGGGTCTTCACGCGTCTCCAGTTGTTGTCCAGCGTCTGGGGTTACGAGCACGCGGTGGCCCGGACCGTGGACGTGCACGTCCGCCGGCTGCGCGCCAAGCTGGCCGGATCGGAGCTGGTCACCACCGTCTACGGGGTCGGCTACCGGCTGGCTGACGAGGCACGGATCAGCGTGGACCGCACCCGCTGAGCCCTGGTCCGGTGGCGATGTGACCCCCCGGTGAACCGGGCGGGGACCCCCGTATCGGGGCATCTCGGCGACTCTGCTGTAATCATCAGGCTTCGTACGCAGAGCGAGCGTCTGGCTCCGATGTGTTCGTCAATTGTCACATTCATGCAACGCAGCCGCCTCTTGACCCTCGCCCAGGCGCCGGGAAGCATCGATGCAGCGGCGTCCCGGGCCGTGGGGAGATACCCGGACCAGCCCAAGGAGGACCATGTCGGTCAGCCCTGCCTCGTCGCGCGCCGGATGGCATACGTCCCAACCCGCGGTGCCCGGTCGACCACCGGGCGGCCAGCGCCGCCCGGCGAACACCGCCGCGCCCGTGCTCACCGTGACGCTGTCCATCCCGCTGGCCTGTGAGGAGTCGCTGACCCCGGCGGCACGTCGACTGCTCGAGGCGGCCCGCGAGATGCTGGAGCGGGGCGAGGGTGTGATCATCGGTTCGGTCCCGGCCGAACGCCGCCCCGACCAGGCGCCGCCCAACCGGTCGCCGGCCCGGGCGCTCAGCCCGACCATCCCCGCGCTGCACATCCTCTCCTCGTCGCGCTCCGTGCTGCGCGACGACGAGCCTCTGCCGCTCACCCGGCTGGAGTTCGACCTGCTGCTGCACCTGGTCGCCCATCCGCGCCGGGTGTTCACCCGGCTGCAACTGCTCAACGCCGTCTGGGGCTACGAGCACGCCGGCGTACGCACCGTCGACGTGCACGTGCGTCGGCTGCGCGGCAAGGTCGGCGTGGACGTCCCCCTGGTCACCACCGTCTACGGCGTTGGCTACCGGCTGGCCGACGACGCCCGGGTCACCATCGACCGCACCGGCTGACCGGCGTCACCGACCCACCCGGCGCGGGGCAGGATGGTCCGGTGCGCATCCGCCCCATCTCGCCCGACCTGCTCGTCACCGAGCTGACCGGCCTGCTGGCCGACGCGGCGACTCGCGCCGAGACCGCCGCCGCCGGGCCCGCACGGCTGCGGGTGGCGGTGGACGGCGCCCCCGCCGCCCGCGTCGACGAGTTGGCCGCCGCGCTCGTCGACCCGTTACGTGCCCGGGGTCGCCCCGTGCTGCACGTACGCGCCACCGACTTCCTCCGCCCCGCGTCGCTGCGCTTCGAGTTGGGCCGCACCAACCCGGATTCCTTCTACGAGGCCTGGGTCGACGAGGCCGGGTTGCGCCGGGAGGTGCTCGACCCGGCCGGCCCCGGCGGCAGCGGTCGTCTGCTCCCGTCGCTCTGGGACGCCGACGCCGACCGGGCCAGCCGCGCCCGTTACGTCGACCTGCCAGCCGGCGGCGTCATCCTGGTCAGCGGCCCGCTGCTGCTCGGCGGCGGCCTGCCCTTCGACGTCACCATTCACCTGGAGATGTCCTCGGCGGCGCTGCGTCGGCGCACCGATCCGGCCCAGGAGTGGGCGCTGCCGGCCTTCGACCGGTACGCCGAGGAGGTCGTCCCGGCGAGCTTCGCCGACGTGGTGGTGCGGGCCGACGACCCCCGCCACCCCGCGCTCGTGGAGCCCGACGGCGACGGCTGACAACCGCTGGGAATTCGCCGGTTTGCTCGGCTGATCCGGCGGGTACTCGCCCGGCTCACAGAGCGCGGGTGACCGCCCGCGTACCGAATGCGACCGTGACCGGGGCCTGACGCCGCCGGCAACCGGTTCACCGTGAGCCACAGGCTTAAGGAAGGCAGGCAGCGATGCTCGTCCACGACACGGTCGGTACGGCCCGTTCCCAGACGGAGATCGACCAGATCCGGCTCTCCCTCCAGGCGCGCTACGACGAGCTGACCGGGGAGTACGAGCAGGCCCTGCTCCAGAGCCAGGTGCTGCGGCTGGTGGAGGTCGGTGACACCGCCGGCGACGACCAGGCCGACAGCGGCACCAAGACGGCCGAACGGGACACCGCGCAGTCCCTGCTGCGGACCATTCTCGACCGCCGCGCCCAGTACGAGCACGCTCTCGGCCGACTCGACGAGGGCACCTACGGCTGGTGCGAGGGCTGCTCGGCGGCGATCCCGGTGGAACGGCTGGAGATCTTCCCGTCCGCCACCACCTGCGTGACCTGCAAGCAGACCCGCGAACGGCGGGCGGCCTGAGCGACGCCAGCGGTTGCCGGTCGGTCCACGACGCGATGGACTTCACCCATGGGTGACATCCTCGTGGGCACCGCGTCCTGGACCGATCGCACGCTGCTGGACTCGGGGTGGTATCCGCAGACCGCGGACACGCCGGAGAAGAGGCTGGCCTACTACGCCCGGCAGTTCCCGTTGGTCGAGGTGGATGCCACCTACTACTCGCCCCCCGCCGAGGCGACGGCGCGGCTGTGGGTCGAACGCACCCCGGCCGGTTTCACCTTCAACATCAAGGCGTTCAGTCTGCTGACCGGGCATCCCACCCGGGTCAGCGCGCTCTACAAGGACCTGCGGCCGGAGACCGACAAGAAGAACGTCTACCCCGACGACCTGCCCGCGCAGGCGTACGAGGACGTGTGGACGCGTTTCCTGTCCGCGCTGGACCCCCTCGTCGAGGCGGGCAAGCTGGGCGCGCTGCTGTTCCAGTTCCCGCCCTGGTTCACCATCAAGCGGGCCAACAAGCAGTACCTGCTGGAGGTGGCGAAGCGCTGCGCGCCGCTGCGTCCGGTCTACGAGTTCCGGCACGCCTCCTGGTTCGACGGCGACAACGCCGACGAGACCCTGGCCTTCCTGCGCGAGCACAAACTGCCGTACGTCTGCGTGGACATGCCGCAGGGCCACCGCTCGTCGCTGCCCCCGGTGCTGGCCGCCACCGCGGACCTCGCGGTGGTGCGCTTCCACGGCCACAGCGACAAGTGGACCAGCAAGGACATCCACGAGAAGTTCGGCTACCACTACTCGAAGCGGGAGTTGGCCGACTGGGCGCCGAAGCTCCGCGAGTTGGCCGACGAGGCCGGGCAGACCCACGTTCTCATGAACAATTGTTACCGCGACTACGCACAGACCAACGCCACGACGCTGGCCGGGCTCCTCGGCGCCGACTGATCCCCGTCGCCGGCTCACCCGATCCGGGTGGGGTCGGCTCACCCGCTCCGCCGGCAGGGTGGACACGGTGGGTACGGCCGCCTGAGGGTGGCCGACGCCGGAGATGACACGGAGGTGACGGGGATGACGGTTCGAGTGGTGACGGATCGACGGCGTGGTGCCGTCCTGCACGTGGTCGGTACGGCCGACAACGCCCGGCGCGCCCCGAAGGGCAGCCCGGTGCGGGCCCGCCGCGGCCCGGCGGGGCCGCCACGGCGCGCCGACGACAGACGGTGGGACAGCACGGAACGGGGGTCGACCGATGGCTGATGCGATGATCTCAGCGTTCGAGTCCTCGCTGGACAAGACGAACCTCATTCTCAAGGACATCGAGAACGCGTACGGGTGGCCGAAGGATCGGCGCAATCAGTCGTACGCGGCCCTGCGCACGGTGTTGCACCTGCTGCGCGACCGGCTGCCGGTGGACGAGAGTGTGGAGTTCGCCCAGCAGTTGCCGGTGCTGGTCCGGGGGATCTACTTCGACGGCTGGAACCCGTCGGACGTCCCGATCAAGCTCAACCGGGACGACTTCCTCTACGAGGTTCGTCAGGGCTTCCCGTACGACGTCCAGGGCGGCCCGGAGCGGGTGACGCAGGTGGTGCTGGACACCCTGCGCCGACACGTCACCCAGGGCGAGTGGCAGGACGTGAAGGACACCATGCCCAAGGACCTCGCCATGATGATGCCGTGATGGCCTGACGCCGCGAGCCCGCCCGACGACCCGTCGGGCGGGCTCAGTCGCCGGAGGTGTCCGCCTCAGCGGCCGGTGGCACCCGGGACACCGGGTGCCCGCCCCGACGGGCCAGGGCGGCGAACGCGACGGCATCGACGATGGCGGCCCCGCCCGGATCATTGTTGAAGTAGACGTACGCCGGCTCGTCCGCGCCGAAGGCGTCGGCCAGCCGGCTCACCCAGGACCGGAGCGCGGCGCGGCCGTACCGGGGCCAGGGCCGCGCCCGCCCCTCGTGCAGCCGCAGGTAGCCGAAGTCGGTGGTGCGCCAGAGCGGGGCGACCGGGCGTCCGAGCCGGTCCGCCCAGACCAGCGCCGCCCGACGCCGTTCCAGCACCGCCCGGGTGGCGTCGGTCCACCAGGAGGGGTGCCGGGGCTCAACCGCCACCCGCACCTCCGCCGGAAACAGCCGCAGTGTCGCGTCGAGCGCCTCGACGTCCGCCCGCAGGTTCGGTGGCAGTTGCAGCAGCACCGGGCCGAGCCGGTCACCGAGCGCGGTGGCGCGACCGAGGAACCGGGCCACCGGCTCGGCCGGGTCGCGCAGCCGTTTGATGTGGGTGAGGTAGCGGCTCATCTTCACCGCCACGCAGAAGTCCGCCGGGGTCCGTGCCCGCCAGGCGGCGAAGGTGTCCCGCTCCGGCAGCCGGTAGAAGGCGTTGTTGACCTCGACCGTGGCGAACCCGTCCGCGAAGTGTTCCAGCCAGAGTCGTTGCGGCAGCCCCTGCGGGTAGAAGCGGCCCCGCCAGTCGCGGTACTGCCAGCCGGACGTGCCCACCAGGATCACCGCCCCATCCTGGCACTCTGCGCCTCCGCTCGCGAACTGCCCGTGTCGCCCCGGTTCGACGTCTACGGTGAGGGTTAGAGAAGATCGCGCGTGGGGTACCACCCGCAGCACGACGAACCCCGGCTAACGGCGGGGCGGCACACCGAGGGAGTACCGATGCCACTCAACGATGACGACATGCAGACCACGGGCGGCGGCGGCATGGAGGGCCCGGCCGACGGTGGCGCGACCCCCGGTCAGCACGACGGTGGCGCTGACGGCAGCGCGGAGGGTCCCGCCGACGGCGGTGCCACTCCGGGTCAGCACGACGGTGGCGCTGACGGCAGCGCGGAGGGTCCCGCCGACGGCGGTGCCACTCCGGGCCAGCACGACGGTGGCGCTGACGGCAGCGCGGAGGGTCCCGCCGACGGCGGTGCCACCCCGGGTCAGCAGGACGGTGGCGCTGACGGCAGCGCCCGGTAGCGGCACACCATGACGCACCTCGACCCGCCGGGCGGCCACAGCCGCCCGGCGGTTTCGTCCACAGACGCCACCGCCGCGCTGGCCCGCTGCGTCTCGGTCGAGCCGGCCAAGTTCGTCGCCGCGCACTGGGGGCACACCCCGCTGCTGTCCCGCGCCGCCGAGCTGCCCGACCCGACCGGCTTCACCGACCTGCTCAGCCCCGCCGACGCCGACGAGCTGCTGAGCCGGCGTGGTCTGCGTACCCCGTTCCTGCGCGTCGCCAAGGACGGCCAGTTGGTCGCCGCGGCGCGCTGGACCGGTGGCGGCGGCGCGGGAGCCGAGATCGGCGACCAGGTGCTCGACGAGCGGGTCCTGGAGCAGTACGCCGCCGGCGCCACGCTGGTGCTACAGGGCCTGCACCGGATCTGGCCGCCGCTGGTCGACTTCGCCCGCGACCTGGGCCTCGCGCTCAACCAGCCGTTGCAGATCAACGCCTACCTCACCCCGGCGGGCAGCCAGGGCTTCGCCACCCACTACGACACCCACGACGTGTTCGTGCTCCAGGTCGACGGCCGCAAACACTGGCGGATCCATCCGCCGGTGCTGCCCGATCCGCTGGAAAAGCAGCCGTGGGGTGGTCGCGCCGACGAGATCGGCGCGACCGCGCAGGGCCCCGCCGCGTTGGACGTGGTGCTCGCCCCCGGCGACGCCCTCTACCTGCCCCGGGGCTGGCTGCACAGCGCACAGGCACAGGACGCGAGCTCGCTGCACCTGACCGTCGGCATCCGCGCGCTCACCCGCTACGCCCTGGTCGAGGAGCTGCTCGCGCTGGCCGCCGAGGACCAGCGGCTGCGCGCCAGCCTGCCGTTCGGCACCGACGTCGCCGACCCGGACGCCATCGAGCCGGAGCTGACCGAGACGGTGGAGGCACTGCGGGACTGGCTGCTGCGCGCCGACCCGGCCGCGGTCGCCGCGCGGCTGCGGCAGCGCGCCTGGCCGGCTGCCCGCCCGGCGCCGATCCGGCCGCTCGCCCAGGCCAACGCGCTGGCCGCACTGGACGCCGACTCCCGGCTCACCCTGCGCCCGGGCCTGCGCTGGCAGCTCGTACCGCACGATTCGGACACGGTGGCGCTGCGGCTGTTCGACCGCACCATCACCCTGCCGGCCGACTGCGAGCCGGCGGCTCGTGCCCTGCTCAGCGGGATGGTCACCCGGGTCGGTGACCTACCCGGGCTGCCCGACGACGCGGACCGGGTCACCCTGGCCCGCCGACTGCTCCGCGAGGCCGTCCTGGTCCCGGCCTGAGCCAGGCGCCTAACCGGCGGTGGCCCCGACCAGCTCGATCCTGAGCGTGTTCGTGACCTCGTCGGTCAGCTCACCCTCCGCGCCGACCGAGATCGTGCCCTGGTCGGTGACGCCGAAGACGAGTTCCACCGTGCCGGCCTTCAGCACCAACGGGTCGTCCCCGTCGGTGCCGGCGGCGACCGCCGCGCGAATCGTGGTGATCGCCTCGACGAGGGTCTCCTCGACGGCGCTGTTCCGCAGCTCGTGTCGATCCTGGAGATCCTCGGCGACGAGAGTGATGTCGATCGTGTGGGTCCGCTGCCGGGAGCGGCTCCCGCCCACCTTGACCTTCCAACCGATCACCGGGACCCGAAAGTCCAGGCCACCGCCGAGTTTTGTGGTGACGACCGCGCTCAAGACCAGCTGAACCGAACCGACCCGCAGGTCCCGGCCCACGTCGGTCGTGGAGATGCCGGCCTGTTTCACCGCGTCCTTCACCGCCGACACCAGTTCCTCGACCGGCACGCTGTAGTCGATCACGTCCATGTCGTACCTGACCTTCTGCGCGAGTGGGGTGGCCGACCAGTCAGAGGGCAGCGGTGGCGAACGGGTCGCCGTAGACGGCGTATGCCAGCCAGGTCGGGTCGAGCGGGTCGTCCTGCTGGTCGGTCCGTGCGGCGAGGGCCGCCGCGCCGAGCGTGGCGCCCTCGGCGAGGGACCGGTAGAACGAGGTCGCGAAACGAGCCGAGCTTTCCGAACGCACCGCCCAGAGCGTGCCGACGAACGCACCGGCACCGGACGCCATGAACTGCTGGGCCCAGCCGAGCATCCTGGTGTACGTCGGTGCCACACCCGCGCTCCGGCACGCGTTGATGAACACCAGGGGACCGGTCGCCTCCAGCAGCTTCCGGATGCGGGCCTCGGCGAGCAGGGACGGCTTGAACCGACCGCCGTCCATGTCGATGTACGAGCCGTCCGACGAGAACGTGTTGTGGCAGGCGAAGTGGGTCGCGCCCAGCGCCCCCGAGTTGATCAGGGCGAGCAGATCGTCCGCGCTGGTGATCGGCGCGCTGTCGGCCGCGCCGAGGATCGCGCGGATGGTGGCGATCTCCTCGTGCGCCCCGGTGGGAGCCTTCGGCGGCACCACGAAGCGCGGGTTGCGCAGGCCGATCGTCGCGGACCGGTGCTGACCGTAGGTGCGGCGTACCACCGGGACCTGTTCGACGAGGAAACCGGCGTCCTGCTGGGCACTGAGCGGATAGAGCAACTCCCACGGGACCACGTCGTGGTCGGTGGCGATCGTGAAGGCGCTCATCGTGGCGCCCACCTGCCAGAACTGGTCCCGTACGTCGGCGGGCACCATCTCCGACCACAGCTGGATGCCCGCCGACCGAATGACCTCCCGGGTCATCGTCGCGCTGTAGCGGGAGCCCCCGGCCAACTGCTGCAGCTCCCTGATCGCATTCTCCACCGCGGCGTTCGGCGTATTCGCGACCGACTCGACAACGGGGGCGAACAGCGCCGCCTCGGAGCGCAACTGGAAGGTGTACCGGCTGCCGTCGAACCGCACCTCCATGGTGACCTCGCCCGGCCGTGCCTGCGGGGCCTCCAGCAACCCCGCCTGTGCCCGCCCGCTGCGGAACGGCCCACCGTCGGAGACGGAGACCTCGACCGACACCTCGCCGAGAAAGGTGCCGCCGGCCCAGGCCGCGACGTCGATCCGGTGCAGGCCCGGGGTACGCGCCCCGAAACCGAACCGGACCGGCGCCGGATCCTCGCCCGGCTTGACCAGCATGGTCTGCTGGAGCGGGCCCTCGGCGTGCAGGCCGGAGGGTGCGTGGACGGTCACGGTCACCGGTGTGCCCTCGTCGGCGACGGAGAGGTTCGCCAGCCTCGCGGTCACGGCGTTCGGGTGCACCGACCGTCCTTCGGTGACGAGTCGGACGTCGAGGCTGAGGTCCCGACCCGCCGGGACCTGGCTGGGCGCCCGCGCCACCAGCAGCCGCTCCGGCCGCTGCCCGGCACCGGGACGCGTCGAGTTCGGCCTACCCCGAGCCGCTTCCCGGTGCGCAGGGAACGCACTGTTCCAGAAACCCTTGCGGCGATAGCGGGGCGTTGCTCGGCTGAACATGCTCAATCTGCCCTCGTCCCGATCCCGCAGGTAGCCCAGCTCCCGATCTCCGAGGGTCAGCCGGGCCCGTACGGCCCGGAGCGTGATACCGCCAGGAGCGAGCATGTCCCGGTCCAGCCACTGGCCGATGGCAGTCTTGGCGTGGGCCAACTCGTGAACCGTGAACCGTCGGGTGATCGACCCCCAGGCATCGATCAGGGAGGCACGGACGGCGGGTACGGCGTCCGTGACCGCACGCCGTACGACCGCCGCCGGGTCGGTCACCCGGACGTCGACGGCGATCCGTGCCGTGAACCTGTGCCGGTGGTCCTTGGCGGGCAGGAGGACCTCGAGATTGACACGGTGAACGCCGATGTCGACCTCGTAGCGGGTCGAATACCTGGCGAGTGCCCGAAGTGACCAGCGCGTCGGTGTGCCGCTGTCGGCGACCTCCAGATCACCCTTGCGGGTCGAGTAGACGATGGCCGCCCGGTGGTGCGCCGGGGGCGGCATGACCAGCCGCACCGGCTCCTCGTTGAGGAGCACGGGCATCGTCGGTCCGGTGGGCTTGGGGTCCGTGTCGAACCTCGTTGCGAGCATGTCGATGAGCCGCCGGTTGTCCGAATAGGCACTCCGCACGCGGATCCGCCAGGCTTCCAGACGGCTGAGCGGCCAAAGAGATGGAGGCAGATCTCTGTCGGTAGGCTGCCGCGCGTCGCCCACCAGCACGGCGATGACGGGGATGGTCAGCGCGAGGGCGGTCTCGACCTCCCGACGGGCGGTGTCCGAAAGACCGCCCGCCACGCCGTCCTCGCTGCCACGCCATGTTCGTCCGATCACGACGATCATCGCCGAGGAGTCCACCAGGCGGCGCCGACGATCGGCGTCGTCGACCCCGACTGCCAGAGAGCGACCGGGAAAGACGCTCTCGCGGCCGAATCGGGCGGTCAGCGCGTCGCCTATCAGTACCGCGACGAAGCTCTCGTCGTCACGGTGATCGCTGATGAAGAAGCTGACCATTTCGCGTACCGTATCGGAGTTCCGAGCCCCGCTGGCCGCTGCGGCGGTCGGCTTTTCGACACTTCACCATGGACGACGCGGCCGGAACGGACGTGCCGGCGGTCAGCGGCCGAGCACCAACAGCAGCACGGTGGCGAGCAGGCCGGCGCCGAGCACCACCGTGATCGGCCGGGGCCCGAGCATCGCGTGCCGGCGGTCGGCCAGCACCCGCGCCGGCACCAGGCCGATCAGTGGCCCGAGCAGGGTCACCACCAGCGCGAGCACCGGCATTCCGACCGCCAGGTCGCCGCCGTACCCGACGCCGAGCGCACGCGCGCCAGCGCCCAGCGCGTACGCCAGCACGGCGCCGGCCACCCCGCAGAGCGCCAGCAGCGGGTTGACCGAGCCGGGCAGCTCACCCGGCTGCCCGGCCCGGTCGAGCAGGTCACGGGCCCGTCCGAGCAGCAGCACGGGGTCGGTGGCCCCGTTGCCGTTCGCGGGGGCGGGCGGGCCGCCGAGCCGGCGGGCGCCCAGCCGCGTGCGGACCTGCTGCCACAGGTGGGCCACCTCGGCGTCCACCCGTTCCTGCTGCTCGCGCGCGGCGACGAGCTCCTCCTCGGCACGCCGGACCTGATCGGTGGCCTCGGCGACAGCCCGCTCGGCCGCCGCGCACTGCCGTTCGTACCAGGTGTGCGCCTCGCCGCGCTGTTCGCTTACCCGTGCGGTCAGGTCGGCGAGCCGCCGGAGCTGCGCCACGTACGTCTCGCTGGTCACCGGTTCGTTCATCGCGACGGTCCGTAGGGGATGATCACCTGTCCGGTGCGGTGGACCGCCCGGTCGAAGAAGAGCCCCCGCCAGGGGCGGGGATACCAGTCCGGGCCGCCGGTGCCCGGGTAGAGCGAGGCACCCAGCTCGCCGCCGTGGGCGTCCAGCGCCACCCAGGCGCCGATCTGGTCGGTGCGGGCGCCCGCCCCACCGAGGTCGGCGCGCATCCGGGCTACCCCCCGCCACCAGGCCAGCACGTGCGTCCGTCGTTCCGGTCCGTCGTGCAGGATCCGGCGTAGCTGCTCCAGACCGGTACGCCGGCCCGCGCGGGCGGCCAGCGCTCCGGCTGCCGCGTCGACGGCGAACAACAGCAGGTAGTGCGGGCTGCCCGGGCCGGTCAGCCCGTCGGCCGTCTCGGCCATCAGCTCGCCGACGGTCTCCTCGTCGTACCAGGCGGCGTCGTCGGCCAGGTCGTCGTAGAGGGCGCGGGCGATCGGGTCGGCGTCCGCGTCGAGGCAGGCGATGGAGAACCGGGCGGTGCCCGGCGGGTGCTGGCGGGCCAGCGACCGGGCCGCCGCGTCCAGCACCGCGCACGCCTCGTCCACCCGGGTGCCCAGCACCGCGAGGTTGCGCCCCGGGGCGCGCGGCAGCCGCAGCGCCGCCGAACGGGACTGCACGTCGATGATCTCGCCGAGCAGTGCCACCGGGCTGCGCGGCGCGGCCCCGTCCGATGGCACGGCGAGCGCCCGGAAGTCCGGGGCGTCGGGCAGCCGGGGAATCGCGTCGCCGTCGAAGAGCCGGGCCGGCGCCGCGTCGGCCGGGCGCATCCGCCACAGCTGGTGCTGCAACCCGCTCCACGTCTCCCAGTCGCTGGCCGCGGGGATCCGGGCCACCTCGTTGCCCTCCACCATGCCGGACTCGGCGTTGATCACCGCGTGCCAGCGGGGCAGCGACTGCGCCGCGTCGTTGCGCTCGGCGAGGATCCGCAGCGCCTTGGGCAACGCGATGCGCAGGGCGAACTGGGCGACCAGCGCGGGACGGCCCCACAGCGCCTCGATGCCCCGCACGTCCTGCGAGGCGAGCACCAGGTGGATGCCCTGCGACCGGCCCCGCCGGGCCAGGTCCTCCAGCAGGTCGGCCGCCTCGCGGGCGACCACGTCCCGACCGGCCAGCAGCATCTGGAACTCGTCGACCACCGCGACGATCCGTGGCCAGTGCCCCGTCGGGTCGACCGCCCGCAGCTCGGCCAGCTTGGTCACCTCGTGCTTCTTGGCCGCGTCGGCACGCCGGCGCAGCTCCTCGGCGAGGAAGCGCAGCAGCGCCAGCCCGAACTCCCGGTCGGTGTTGACGTTGATGCCGACCAGGCGCATGTGCGGCAGCCAGCTCGGGTCGCGTCGGCCCTGCGCGAACCGCGCGAAGGACACCCCCTCCTTGAAGTCCAGCAGGTAGAACTCCAGCTCGGCGGGGGAGTAGCGGGCCGCCAGCGCGCCGATCCAGGCGAAGATCAGGTTGGTCTTGCCGGTGCCGGACGGCCCACCGATCAGCGCGTGCGGTGGATAGTCGCCCAACGTCAGCCGCACCGGTCGGCCCTGCGGCCCCTCACCGATCGGCGCGGTCAGCCCGTCGGCGGAATCCTCCCGCCACATCAGCTCGGGCGGGGGCAGCAGGTCGGCGAACGGGGTCGGCGGTGGGCCCGCGTTCACCCGGGCGGCGGTCTCCCGGCAGGTCTCGGTGACCAGCGTCGCCGGTGGCGGCGGGTCCAGCCGGACCGGCAGACCGGACGACCCTCCGATGCGCGCGCCGGACGCCCCGGCCACCACCCGGGTCACCGTCGGGTCCTCCGGCAACGGCACACCGTGGACCACCAGGTGCACCCCGCAGGCCGCGCCGGCCCGCACCACCCGGTCCAGCTGCCCGCGTTCGTGCCGGTTCAGCTCGTCACCACCGAGCAGCACCGCCACCCGCCACGGTTCGGGTCGTCGGCCGGTCGCCGCGGCCAGTTCGCGCAGGGACGCGTACTCACCGGCGAGCACCGTCTCGTTGATCCGGCGGATCTGCTCCACCAGGTCGTCCAGCAGAGGACCCAGCCCACCGGGGCCGACGAAGGTGAGCAGCCCCGCCGTGCCCAGCGGGGCGAACCCGGCCAGGCCGCCGCCGAGTTGCTCCGGGTCGTACCCGATCAGCCGTACCGCCCCCGGGTCGGCGCGGCCGACGGCCCGCAGCAGCAACGCGGACACCACCGCGTCGCAGCCGGCGCGGTCGTCCCCGGAGAGGTGCACGTGCCCGGCGTCGAGCAGCGGCACCAGCGCGGGCACCGGGTCGACGCCGTCGATCCGGACCGTGCCGACCCGCAGCGCACCGGGTGGCTCCGCCCGCCGGGCGGGCGTCGGCACCCACCCCGGCCAACCCGCCCCCGCGCAGCCGGGCGCCTCCTGACGGGCGGCGTCGGTGGCGCGCCGGGCCAGCTCCCCGATCCCGGCGGAGTGCCGGGCGTCGATCTCGGCGAGGCGGCGGTCCCGCTGGGCGACCACCCGTTCCGGTACGGCGGCAGCGGCCCGCCGGACCCGGGCCAGCCGTTCCCGCCCGGCGGTCAGCTCGGCCTGGGCGGCGGACAGCCGGGTACGGGTGGCGCCCAACGCCTCGGCGAGAGTGTCCCGGACACGGGTGGCCAGCTGACCGCGCCGGTCAGCCATCGGAGCCCCGACGGGTGGGCGCGTCCCGCCACGGGTTGCCCGAACGCGGCAGCCCACCGGAACGCTGCCCAGCGGCGCCCCCTGGCCGCTGAACCGGACCGTCGGCACGTGGACTCCCGCCGGTCGGCCGCCCAGCAGCCGGTTGCCCGACGTTCGCCGGTGGTGGGGCGGTGCCCGAGGGCAGGTCCCGGCCGAGCCGGGCGAGCAGCAGCCCGGTCGCCACGCCGGCTGTCACCGCCGAGTCGGCGGCGTGCGGCGGCTCCCCGGAGGCGCGCGGCGGCGGCATCCGGCACACCCGGGTCAGCAGCGTCTCCAACACCGGCGGCGGCAGCCCGGGCAGCAGGTCGCGGACGCGCCCGTCCAACTCCCCGCGCAGCCGCCCGAGGTCGGTGGCGCGCGGCGGGTGCCCCAGCAGCTCAGCGGCCAGCTCGCGCAGCAGCGGTGGCGCCAGCGCCGCCATGCCCAGCCCCACGTCGGCAGAGGCCCGGCGCAGCTCGGTACGCAGCCGGTCCCGATCGCCGGCGCGCACCCCGCGTACGACCCGGCGCAGCAGCTCCTGGGAGTCGTCCAGCCGCTCGTCGGGTTCGTCGGCGCCGCCGTCGCGCCCGCCGGTCAGCTCGGCCACCCGCACCGACCACCAGCGGCGCAGCCGCACCTGCTCGGCGGGCTCCGGCGCCACGACGGTCGGCCCGGCCGCCGGTGGTGTGTCGTGCCGAGGTTCGCGCGGTTGCGGGCGGGCCGCTGGGGCGCCGTCCGCGCCGAGCCCGATCGCGGCCAGGTACGCCGACAGCTGCTCCTGCGCCACGCGCAGCGCGTAGCCGGCGCTCTCGGCGTGCTCGGTGGCGGCGGACAACTCGGGCACCCCCATCGGGTTGGCCGACTCCTGCCGGACCCAGCGCAGTCGCTCCGCGGCCAGGCCGAACTTCTCCAGCGCCTGCCCGAGCAGGGCCACGGGGAACTCCTCGCTGGCGGCACGGACCTGCCCACCGACGTCCTCGATGATGGACACGGCGGCCTACAGGGTGGCGACGTAGAGCTGCGCCTGCTCCACCGCGACCAGTGTCGCGGCGAGACACTCCTCCAGCTCCTGGCTGGCCTGGGTCAGCGACGCCTGGGCCGCCTCCACTGTCTCGTGGCCGCTGCCCTCCAGCGCGCCGGCCAGGGTCTGCTGCGCCTCGGCCAGCTTCTCGCCGGCCGCCTGCACGGCTGTCTGCCCGTCGGAGATCTGTTGGAGGGCGACATCGATGGCAGCCTTCAGCTCGGCGACGCTCGCCACGGTGGAACCTCCTGGGGGCGGGGAGATCTCCATTAGAGCCTATCGGTGGCCACGAAAGAACATCCGCCCTGTCGGTGTTCCTGCCCGCCTGACCGGTAGGTGCCCGGAAGTGCCGGGAGTCCGTTCTGTGGGAGTCCCAGTGCGAGAATTTCTCAGTTGCTGGTCGGGTCTTCGCGTAGCCAGCGTGGGCCGTACACCTCAGCACCCAGCGCCGTCACACGGCCCCGCAACTCCCGGTCGGCCGTGACCACCAGCCGGCGACGCAGCGGCGCCCCCTCCACCAGCTCGACCACCGAGTCGTCGCCGGAGCCGGCGGCGGAGACCACCCGGACGCCCTCGGTGCCCGGCACGTCCCGCGCGGCCCCCTCGACCACCAGCACCACCTCCACCGGTGCGGTCAGTCGAGCCGGCAGCCCGACGGTCGCCACCGGGGCGAGGGAGTCGCGCAACCGGGCCGCGGCCCCGGCACGGTCACGCCACCACCCGTTCGGGCGGGAGCCCACCACGTTGGCGCCATCCACGATCAGCAGCGGGGTCTCATCCATCCCATCAGCCTGCCACCAACGGCCGGCCCCGGCCCGACGCCACTCCCAGGATGCCGGTGCTCCGCCACCTGCGGCGTTTGTCAGGGCGCGCGCCGGGTAGCCCCTGCCGACCGTGCCGCGCCAACTGCGGAGGACAGACATGATGGGACCCGGTGACACCGGCTCGGACCCGTGGGACGAATTCCTGGCCAGGTACTTCGGCCGGGGCGAGGGAGGGCGCCGACCGCCGCACCGGGTCGACATCACCCGACTGATGACGGCTGACGCCCGGGAGATGCTGGCCGACGCGGCCCGGAGGGCCGCGCAACGCCACAGCAGCGACCTGGACACCGACCACCTGCTCTGGGCGGCGCTGCAACGCGAACCCCTGCGTGACCTGGTACGCCGGGCCGGCGCCGACCCGGACACCCTGCTCAACGCGCTCGGCGGGAAGGGCGACGGCGCGCCGCGCGGAGAGGTGCCGCCCAACCTGTCGTTGACCCCGGCCGCCAAGCGCGCGCTGCTCGACGCCCATCAGTTGTCGAGGGCGATGGGCGCCAACTACATCGGCCCGGAACACATCCTGATGGCGTTGCCGCTCAACCCGGAGTCGCCGGCCGGGCGGATGCTGGCCGCCGGTCGGATCCAACCCGAGTCGTTGCAGGCGGCCAACGCCGAGCGTGGGCCGATGACCGGCCCGAAGCCCGACCGCGGCACCCCCACCCTCGACCAGTACGGGCAGGACCTCACCGACCTCGCCCGCAACGATCAGATCGACCCGGTTATCGGACGGGCCGACGAGATCGAACAGGCCGTGGAGATCCTGTCCCGGCGTACCAAGAACAACCCGGTGCTGATCGGTGAGGCCGGCGTCGGCAAGACCGCCATCGTCGAGGGGTTGGCCGAACGGATCTGCGACGGCGACGTCCCGCAGACCCTGCTCGGCAAGCGGGTCGTCCAACTCGACCTGGCCGGCCTGGTCGCCGGCACCCGGTACCGGGGCGACTTCGAGGAGCGGCTGAAGAAGGTGATCGACGAGATCCGGGCGCACCGGGACGAGCTGATCATCTTCATGGACGAGATTCACACGCTGGTCGGGGCGGGTGGCGCCGGCAGCGAGGGCGGAATGGACGCGTCCAACATGCTCAAACCCGCGCTGGCCCGGGGCGAGTTGCGGGTGATCGGCGCGACGACGCTGGACGAGTACCGCAAGACCATCGAGAAGGACGCCGCGCTGGCGCGGCGCTTCCAGCCGGTGCTGGTGCCCGAGCCGAGCGTCGACGACACGATCGCCATCCTGCGCGGCCTGCGCGACCGGTACGAGGCACACCATCAGGTGCGCTTCACCGACGAGGCACTGGTCGCCGCCGCCGAGCTGTCCGACCGGTACGTCACCGACCGGTTCCTGCCGGACAAGGCCATCGACCTCATGGACCAGTCCGGCGCGCGGGTGCGACTGCGTACCCGCACTCCCGCCTCCGACGTGCGGGAGCTGGAGCAGCAGCTCGACGAGGTGCGCCGCGACAAGGAACAGGCCGTCACCGACGAGCAGTACGAGCGGGCCTCCGCGCTGCGCGACCGGATCTCCGAGCTGGAGGAGGCGATGCGTCGGGCGAACGGCGACGACGGATCCGCCTCGCAGGTGCCCGAGGTGGGTCCACAGGAGATCGCCGAGGTGGTCTCCCGGGCCACCGGCATCCCGGTCAGCCAGCTCACCGAGGAGGAACGGGACCGGCTGTTGCGCCTGGAGGGTCACCTGCACCAGAAGGTGGTCGGCCAGGACGACGCCGTCACCGCGGTCGCCGAGGCCGTCCGTCGCTCCCGAGCCGGGCTGGCAGACCCGGAGCGGCCGATGGGCAGCTTCCTGTTCCTCGGCCCGACCGGCGTCGGCAAGACCGAGCTGGCCCGCGCCCTGGCCGAGGCGTTGTTCGGCGAGGCGGACCGGATGGTCCGGGTCGACATGAGCGAGTTCCAGGAACGGCACACGGTCAGCCGGCTGGTCGGCGCCCCACCCGGGTACGTTGGCTACGAGGAGGCCGGCCAGCTCACCGAGGCGGTGCGTCGCCGCCCGTACGCGGTGGTGCTGCTCGACGAGATCGAGAAGGCCCACCCGGACGTGTTCAACATCCTGCTCCAGGTGCTCGACGACGGGCGGCTCACCGACAGCCAGGGCCGGACGGTGAACTTCAAGAACACCGTCCTGATCATGACGAGCAACCTCGGCTCCGAGCTGATCACCGGTGCCCAGCGCTCGGTCGGCTTCGGCACCGGTGACGTGGGCAGCGAGCAGGAGAGCGAGGAGCTGCGTGAGCGGCTGATGCGCCGCCTGCAGGAGAACTTCCGCCCGGAGTTCCTCAACCGCATCGACGAGGTCATCATCTTCCGACGGCTGGAGGCCGAGCAGTTGCGCGACATCACCGCGCTGCTGCTGGAGGAGACCCGCCGGCGCATGCACGCCCAGGACCTCCAGGTGGAGTTCACCACCGCCGGCATCGACTGGCTCGCCGAGCACGGCTACCAGCCGGAGTTCGGCGCACGCCCGCTGCGCCGCGTGATCCAGCGGGAGGTGGACAACCACCTGTCCCGGATGCTGCTGGAGTCGGCGATCTCACCCGGGCAGAAGGTCATCGTGGACGTCCGCGACGGCGCGCTCACCTTCGACGTGACCGCGGGCGAGCGGGGGTACACCGCCGCCACGACCACGCACCCGCGATGAGTGGGCCGGCGCGACGAGGCGAACCCGAAGAGCCGCACGAGCCCGCGGAGACCCGGGACGAGGACCACCATCCCGACCCGATCCTGGCGTCGCCCACCGCGAACCCCCGCAGGACGCGGGTGCCCGCGGAGGGCCTGCATCCGAAGACCGACCAGGACGACCCGGAGACGTCCGGGCCGCCGCCTGCGAGAGGAGACCTGATGGTACGCGAAGCGCGGCTCGACCCCGAGGTGGAAGTGCTCTGGGAGGACTTCCACGCCGAGGTCAACGTCCCGTCGGAGCAGCTGCGCACCTGGCTGCTGACCCGGGGTTCCGGGGAGGAGGCGTTCAGCCCGAGCCCGAACCTCGACCTGCCCCAGCCGGGCCGGGAGATCCTCAAGGTGCTGAACAAGCGCAAGGTCGACCTCACCCCGGAGGACATCGAGGTGATGCGGGAGGCGGTCGAGCGGATCCGCGAGCTGATGGACGCCAAGCCGTCGCGCGGCAGCGCAGACGACAACTGGCGGCACTCGCTGCTCGACCTGGGTCACGACCCGCTCGTCGAACTCTGAGGTGCCACGCTCGACGGTGCCGTCCCGGGCAGGGACGGCACCGTCGCGTCACGCTACTGGCCCTGGTCGGGCTCCAGGCTGCCGATGGTCAGACCCGCCGCGTCGGCGGCGGCGTCCCGGTCGCCACGGGTCTGGTCCTCCCGGCTGAGCAGGTTGGCGTACTCGGTGACGTCGGCCGGGTCGGGAACCTCCGGCAGTCGGCGCAGGAACGCCTCCACCTGACGAGTGGCGGCGGTGTGCGCGGCAGCCGCCTGGCGGAGCAGTTCGCGGTCGTCGGCGGGCGGGTAGAGGTCGGTCATGTCCGCCAGATACCCGGACAACGGCGGTTCGCACCGCCACCGGCCGGGAATACCTCTCACTCAGCCCGGCTGGACCCCGCTGGCTGCCGGACGCCGAACCCCGGATTGCGCAGCAGCCAGGCCAGGTACGCGGGATGCGGGGCCAACGAGTCGACGTACGCCGCCTTGGCCGTCTCCAACACCAGTTCGGCCTCCCGGGCGGCGGGGGCGTCCGGGTGCCAGCCGAGCAACAGCCGCCAGCGCAGCGGTATCCCGGCGAGCCGACGGGTGACCAACCCGGCCACCGGGCGGAACGTCGCCTGGCACAGCGCCACTCCCACGCCGGCGTCCACCAGGTCGAGGCAGCCGCGGATGTCGGTCTCGTACACCTTGCGAGGGGTGAAGCCGGCGCGGGCGCAGGCGGCGGCGAAGCAGTCGCTGAAGCAGCCGTCGCCCGGCGCGGCCACCCACTGCTCGTGACGCAGGTCCGCCAGGCGCACCTCGTCGTGCGCCGCGAGGGGGTGCGTCTCCGGCAGCAGCACCAGCACCGGGTCGATGGCCACCTCCTGCCAGCTCAGACCGAACCCGACCGACGGGCTCGCGTCACCGCACACACCGGTGAGCGCGAAGTCCAGTCGGCCGCCGGTCACCAACTGCGCCAACTCGTCCACCGACCAGGAGGCGTACGTGG
Organism: Micromonospora sp. NPDC005291; assembly: GCF_040607415.1. Lineage (NCBI taxonomy): Bacteria > Bacillati > Actinomycetota > Actinomycetes > Micromonosporales > Micromonosporaceae > Micromonospora > Micromonospora sp. NPDC005291. Next base: position 108,693 of record NZ_JBEXGR010000013.1, on the reverse strand, counting down.
TGATCTGGGCGGGGGGCTGCTCGGCGGCCAACCGGTGCACCAACCTGCCGAGGATCGGGCTGTTCACCCCGCCGAACCGGTAGCAGGGCGGCGCGTCGCCGGCCCCGGCCAGACGGGCCGCCTCGTCCTGCAGCCCCTTCATCGCCGGCAGCAGCACCCGGGCACGGGCCAGCACCAGCTCACCGAGCGCCGTGGGCCGGGCACCGCGCCGATCCCGGTCGAACAGCGGGCCGCCCAGTGTCCGCTCGATGCGCTGGAGCTGGGCGGTGAGCGCCGGCTGGGCCAGGCCGAGCGCCGACGCCGCCTTCGTCACACTCCCCGTCTCCGCGATCGCGCAGACCACCCGCAGGTGACGCAGCTCCAGGTTCATACCGTGACGGTAGGACTACTAGTCAGCTGGCGGAATAGCCCGACCGGATCGGTGACAATGAATGCATTAGGCGGGGGTCGCCGCCCGTCAGCCGCGGGGCGGCTCCGGCAGGTCCGCCAGGTACGTCGGCCGCCGGGTCACCGCGTCGAGCACCTTGTCCACCACCCCGACCGCCGGCTCCACGATCCGGTTCCACGGAGGCGTGGCCGGCGTGCCCGGGTGCGGTCGGGTCGGCGCCGCCTCCTCGGCGATCTCCAGCCGGTTGCCGAGCCGGATCAGCTCCTCCTCGGTCGCGACCGTGCGCAGCTCGGTGACGAGTGCACCCACCCCGTCGACGTGCCGGCGGACGCGCTCGGTGACATCGATCAGCGCCTCCTCGGTCATCCCCTTGAGAGTGGACAGCAGGCCGGCGTCGGCGTTGATCTCGGCGTCCACCCGCTCGGTGGCGGTCGGCAGCGCGGCGCGCACCGCCGGCAGCAGGTACTGCTCCTCGGCGGACAGGTGCCGCGACAGCGAGGCGGTGAGCACCGCCAGCCCTTCCTGCGGCGTGGTGTCCGGGCCGGTCAGCTGGTCCAGCAGCGCCAGCAGTTGCCGGTGCTCGCGGTCCACGATGTCGGCGATGCTGCGGCCACCGGGCCGGTAGCCCTCCTCGGGTGCGGGCGTGGGCGGCAGCGGCGGCAGGGGAACGGCGGACATGGTGCCCTCCTCAACTGGCGGGCGGAAGCTCCGGCAGGGGATGTGCGGTCGTGGGCGGCGGTACCCGAACGAGGCCCCGGCGAAACCGACCCGTCGATGCGTTGGTGCGCCTGCGACAGGTGCGCCGGACTGTCGGCACCGGTACGCCGGACTGTCTGCGCCGGTGCGCCGGCCTGTCGGCCGTCTCGGGCTGGTATGAAGAGGCGATGACGAGCGATGCCGCCTCCGCCCGACCCGACCCCACCGCAGAGGTCGTGGACCTCTGCCGCGACCTGCTGCGTATCGACACCACCAACACGGGCGACAACGACACCAGTGTCGGCGAGCGCCGCGCGGCCGAGTACGTGGCGGAGAAGCTCGCCGAGGTGGGCGTCGAGTCCGTCCTGCACGAGTCCGCGCCGGGCCGGGCGAACGTGGTGGCCCGCATCCCGGGCACCGACCCGAGCCGGGGTGCGCTGCTGGTGCACGGCCACCTGGACGTGGTGCCCGCCGACGCCGACGAGTGGTCGGTGCACCCGTTCTCCGGCGAGCTGCGCGACGGCTACCTGTGGGGCCGGGGCGCGATCGACATGAAGGACTTCGACGCGATGGTGCTCGCCGTGGTGCGGCACTGGCAGCGCACCGGGGTACGACCCCCGCGCGACATCGTGCTCGCGTACACCGCCGACGAGGAGGCGGGCAGCGACTACGGCGCGCGCTTCCTGGTGGACAACCACCGGGGCCTCTTCGATGGCTGCACCGAGGCGATCGGCGAGGTCGGCGGCTTCTCCTACTCGGTCAACGACAGCCAGCGGCTCTACCTCATCGAGACCGCCGAGAAGGGCATCGACTGGCTGCGGCTGCACGCCAAGGGGCGCCCGGGGCACGGCTCGATGATGCACGACGACAACGCGGTCACCGCCCTGGCCGAGGCGGTGGCCCGGATCGGCCGGCACCGCTTCCCGGTGGTGGTCACCGACACCGTGCGGGCGTTCCTGGAGGAGGTCTCCGACCTGCTCGGCGTCGAGCTGGACCCGGAGGACCCGGAGACGGCCATCGCCAAGCTCGGCCCGATCGCCAACATCATCGGTGCGACCATCCGCAACACCGCCAACCCGACCCGTCTGAGCGCCGGCTACAAGGACAACGTCATCCCCGGTCGGGCCACCGCCACCATCGACTGCCGCAGCCTGCCCGGCCAGTCCGAGTTGCTGGAGCGTCAGCTGCGCGAGCTGGTCGGCCCGGACATCGCGATCGAGTACGTCCAGCGGCAGCCGGCCTTGGAGACCACCTTCGACGGTGATCTGGTCGAGGCCATGTCGGCGGCCCTGCGAGCGGAGGACCCGGGGGCGCGGCCGGTTCCGTACATGCTCTCCGGGGGCACCGACGCCAAGGCGTTCTCGCAGCTCGGCATCCGCTGCTTCGGGTTCGCCCCGCTTCGACTGCCCGCCGACCTGAACTTCTCGGCGTTGTTCCACGGCATCGACGAGCGCGTTCCGGTGGACGGACTACAGTTCGGCGTGCGGGTTCTCGACCGGTTCCTCCGCACCTGCTAGCCGTGTCCGGCAGCTGCAGCCGGCGCGCAACCTCCCCATCGTGAAGGGACTGCCCCACATGACCGACCAGAACGGTGAGCTGGACGCCGCTCTTGAGCGCGTGATCGAAGCGGCCCGCCACCACCTGGCCGCCGTACGTGCCGCTCAGGGCCGCGTCGACGACGACGACGTCTGGCAGGCGTACGTGGCGTTGAACAACGCCTCCTACGCGTACGACGAGCGGCTGCTCGACGCCTTCGGCGAGGTGACGCCATGGGACGTCGACTCGATCGACCCGGACGAGGCCGACGAGCGCTTCGGCGGTGCCGAGGGAGTCGAGGCCAGCGACCCGCACCCCCGGGTGATCTCGGTGCGCCAGCGCCGTGACTACCGGGTGCCGAGCGTCTCCGCGCTGCTGCGTGTGGCCGAGGCGGCCCGCCGCGAGGGCACCCCGGAGGACGACGAGCCGGCACCGGTGGAGGGCGTCGGCGAGGCGGTGCTGGAGCTGCTGCAGAGCGGCGACGGCTCGCTCGGCGCGCTGGACGTCCCCGAGTTGGAACCGCTCGACGGGGTGGTCATGGTCAGCGAGGTGGGCACCCCGGTCGACCTGGAGTCGTTCGAGGACGACGACGCGGTCGGCCCGTTCCAGCCAGCGGCCGACGACCGGCTGGTCGGCCGGCTCGACGAGCACCCGTTCCTGGAGCTCGACGACGACGACCACGACCACGCCGGGCACCAGCACTAGGCCGGGCACCAACACCAGCACCAGGCCGGGTGACGCCCGGGGCCCGCACGGGCCTCGGGCGTCACCGCCCGGCGCTCAGTACGACAGGCCCGGCTGCGGCTGGTTGATCCGCCGACGCCGCAGCACCACCTGCCGCGTGCCGTCCCGGTACAGCCGCACCCGGGCCAACTCCCATCCGGAGAACTCCGCCTGGATCGCCAACTGCGCCGCCGCGGTCAACCGGTCGACGTTCGGCGGCAGCCGCAATGGCGCGTATTCGTAGTCCATGCCATCCATGCTGCCCAGCCCAGCGGCTGTTCGCCACCCCCTCCGGGGTGACCAACGACGCTGCCGTGGGCGGTTCGTGCCATCCTGTGCGTGCCCGCGTGTTCTCAGGTGCGGGGCGTCAGCCGGTGGGGACGTTGGCCGTCAGCAGGGCCGCCAGCGCCGGCGCGGCCAGGGCGACCGCCCGCGCGCTGCCCGGGTCGACTGCCAGCCCCCACGACGGGTCCGGCCACTCCTCGAGCAGCTCGGCGCAGGGCAGCGCGACGAACGGCACGCCCTCCCCGGCGAACGCGGCGAGCGCCCGGGGGGAGGTGAAGACCGGCAGCAGCGGCGCGCCGGTCGCATCGCCGACCACCGTCCACGGGAAGTCGGCGTCCGCCGCCGGTTCCCCGGCCAGCGGGACGCACACCGTGGCGCCGGCCAGCACCGAGAGGTAGCCGGGCAGGTCACGCCGGTCGGCGGCCGCGGCGAGCAGCGCCACCACCGCTGGCTCCGCCGCTGCGGCTGACAGCGCCGCTGCGGCAGGTGCCGCCACCTCGGCAGGTGCCGATCGGGCGACGGTCGGCCTGGCCCGCCGCGCCGCCGGTCCGGGGTGGGTGGCCGGTGGCACCGTCCGGCAGGAGAGCGCGCCCGGCTCGTCGGTCAGCACCTCGGCGGCGGTACGGGCCACGAACACGCTGAGCCGCTCCAACTGGTCCGGAGTGCGCGGTGCCTCGTACCACCAGCCCGTGTCGTCGGTCGGACGGTGCCAGCCGAGCGCGGCCAGGCGTGCCTCGTCGTGGCCCGGGCAGACCACCCGGACCACCTCGCGGCGCACCAGCAGCCGGAGCCCGCGCGGACCGGCGGAGAGCTCCAGGTCGGTGTCACGGTCGCAGCGGGCGACTGTGTCCCGCAGCCGCGTGACGATCTCCGGCCAGGTCGGCGACGTCACGCCGGTGTGCCCGGCAGGCGGTCGTCCAACCGCCCGAGCCGGGCGACGGTCTCCTCCAACCGGCCCAGCGCCGAGAAGTCACCGGGCTTGCCGAACAGGTCGGTGAGGCCCGTGCCGAGCGCGGTCTCCAACCCGTCGGTGTGCTCCTCGACGTGCGCGGCGGCCGACCTACGGGCCCGCCGGTACGCATCGAGCACCAGCTCGGCCAACCCCTCCGTGCCGGCGCGCAGGGCTGCGGGCGCGACGGTGAGGCCGGTCAGCGCACCGGTGGCGTCGACGGTCGCCGAGACCAGCCCGCTCTCGTCGGTCGCGGTGCCGGACAGTTCGGCCAGATCGTCGCGGAGCCCCGCGAACCGGCTTTCGATGTCGGCGACCCGCCCGGCGAGCGCGTCGAACGCGGACGTCGGGTCAGTCATGAGATCCCTCCCCCGTGGACCGTGCGACCGGGTGGTGCCGGTGGCCGGGAGATCGTATCGTCGGTGCGCTCGACACATGGGGGAGGAACGGCATGCCGCCGGATATCGATGTCGACGTGCAGGCGGTCCGTCGACTGGAGACAGCCGCCACGCACGTCGCCAGCTCGCTCGCCGCGCTGGAGGGCCAGATCGTCTCGGCCGGCGACGTGCCCTCGGGTGCCTTCGGCCACCTGCCGTTCGCCAGCGACATGCTCCGCGCCAAGTACGCCGAGCAGGTCACCGGCGGCGTGGAGCTGTTCGGCGCCGCGAACGCCGCGTTCGGCCGGGTCGCCGGCGCGCTGGGTGACACGGTCGAGGCGTACGAGGGCACCGAGAAGGACCTCGACGCCGGGTTCAAGGCCATCCAGTCGGGGCTGCCCGGATGAGCGGGCCGGCCGGTAGCGCCGTCCAGCTGTGGAACGGCCTCGACAACGCGCTCTCCGGGGTGCAGGAGGCGGTCGACACCGTCTGCCGCACCCTGGCCTGGCCGCTCATCCAGGTTGTCGACATGGTCGACGGCGAGCCGGCAGTCCTGCGCGCGAAAGCCGCCGAGTGGGACGCGTTGGGCGCACAGGTGCGTGACCTGGCGCAGGGGCACCGCAGTGTGCGAGAGGCCGCGCAGCCCGGGTGGCGCTCGCCCGCCGGCGAGGCGTACGGCCAGCGGCTGGCCGAGGTCGAAGAGCAACTGCTCGGCGTCGCCGACCAGTTCACCGCCACGGCGGAGTACCTGCGCGGTGTCGCCGACGGCCTGCAGACCGTGCACGACGTGCTCGTCGACCTCTGCGTCGAGTTCGTCAACTGGCTCCTGGTGACGCTGGTGACGGCGCTTCTGATGGCGCCGGTGACCATGGGAGCCTCGTGGGCGGCCGGCGTGGGCGTGGCCGTGACCAGGGGCCTGATCGTGGTCACCCGGATGCTGAAGGTCATCCGGCCTCTCGCCGTGCACCTGCAGAAGGTCATCCGCCTGCTTCAGCGGGTCATGCTGTATCTGCGCAAGCTGCGTACGCACCTCGACAAGCTGGTCGACTTGCAGAAGGGGCTGCGCACCGGCCAGAAGTACGCCGACAAGCGGCAGGCCGCCGGCAAGGCCGACAAGTGGTTCCACAAGCTCGTCGACCCGACGAAGGGCACCTACAAGCTGGGCAAGTCCGGTTCGCCGTTCGACATGGGCGCTCTCGAACGGGCCGCCGCGCTGCGGACACATGGCGTCGCCGACGGCGCCCGGGTGATTGCCCGGGACTGGGCGACCAACCTGCCGTGGAACGTGCCGAATTCGGTCGTGCACGGCGTCACCTGGGGGGCCGTCGCGTTCACCAGCGGCCTCTCCGTTCCCGGTAGTGACCAGGTCAAGGACCAGGTCGACCAGGCGGTACAGGGCGGCGCCGACTGGATCGACCAGAATGTCTTCGGGCAGCCGCCGGCAGGCCAGCCGGCGGGCCGCTAGGGAGGGAACGCGTGATGTCAGGGGAGCGAAGCCGGCTCGGTCGGTTCACCGACGCGGTGCTCGGCGGCGCTCGGGCGGCCCGCGACAAGGCCCGTGAGCTGCGCGACGAGTTCCGTACCAGCGACGAGCCCGAACGTGCCCTCGTCGCGCCGGTGCTGCCCGGGCAGGAGCTCCGCTACGTGGGGCTCGCACCGGTCCGTGCCCCGGAGACGCACAGGGCCGGCCGGCAGCTCGCCGACGAGGTGGCGGGCGAGATGGCCGACGCGCTCGACCCGAAGGTGTTGTTCGGGCTGCTCAACATCGTCAATCCGGTGGTCTGGGTCGACGCGGTGCTGACGCCGGTCCGGCTGGCGGCTGGCGTGCTGCTGCTGCCCGGCAAGGCCGGTGCCGTCGCCGTGGGTCTCCCGGAGGCCGTCGCGCCGGAGCCGGGTCCGCCGCACCAGCCGGTGCGGCGGGAGCCGATCCCGCTCACCGAGGAGCAGGAGGCGTTCCGGGCGCTGTTCCGCCTCAGCCTGTATCGGCCGCTGGCCGACCAGCTCGCCGAGATCGCCTACCGGCGCCGGTACGTCTTCAGCGGCGACCTCGCCACCCTCGCCGGCAGCCTGCTGCTCTTCCTGGAGCGCTACACGGGCACACCCCTGGCGGTGACCGACACCCACCTGCACCTGCTGCGGATGGGGCCCCGCCCCGACGCCGACCGGCCCGACCGGCGCCAACCACGGGTGCTGTGGAGTGTGCCGCGCAGCCGGGTGGCCCGGGTCGACTCCGAGCGGGGTGTGGCCGGGCTGGTGCAGTTCTCGTCCACCATCGTCTTCGACGACGGCTCGTGGATCCGCATCGACCAGCCCGCACTCCGGGACGACCAGTCACGCTTCCTGGCCGCGATCCACGAACTCCCGGGCCAGCGCCCCGCGCCCTGACCCGGCCGGCGGGTCAGCCGTCGCGCTCGGGGTAGCCCACGGGCACCGCCGAGACGTCGTCCAGCGCGGTGGTGATCTCCTCGGGCAGTGTGATCCGTTCCACTTGCAGCGCGCCGAGCAGCTGCCCCACCGTCCGGGCGCCGAGGATCGGCGCGGTCACCCCGGGCCGGTCCCGGATCCAGGCCAACGCCACCTCCAGCGGCGACACACCCAGCCCACCGGCCGCGGTCGCCACCGCCTCGACGATGCTGGAGCAACGCGGCTCCAGGTACGTCGCGACGAACCGTTCGAAGTGCGGCGAGGCGGCCCGGGAATCCGCCGGACGGCCGTGCCGGTACTTGCCGGTGAGCACTCCCCGGCCCAGCGGTGACCAGGGCAGCACGCCGAGACCGAGCGCGTCACAGGCGGGCAGCACCTCCCGCTCCACGCCCCGCTCCAGCAGCGAATATTCCACCTGGGCGGCGACCACCGGTGCCCGCCCGGGCCAGGCGGTCTGCCAGGCGGCGGCCCGTGCGGTCTGCCAGCCGGAGAAGTTCGACACCCCGACATAGCGGACCTTGCCGCTGGACACCGCGTGGTCCAGTGCCGCGAGGGTCTCCTCGAGCGGGGTGTCCGGGTCGTACCCGTGCACCTGGAACAGGTCGACGTGGTCCGTGCCGAGCCGGCGCAACGACGCGTCCAGCGTCCGCAGCAGGTGCCCCCGGGAGCCGTCACGGCGTCGGCCGCTGCCTGGGCGCAACCCCGCCTTGGTGGCGATCAGCAGGTCGTCGCGGGGCACGAGGGTGCCCAGCAGCGAGCCGATCACCGACTCGGCGTCACCGTCGCCGTACACGTCGGCGGTGTCGATCAGGTTGCCGCCCGCGTCCAGGAAGCTCTTCAGCTGGGCGGCCGCGTCGTCGGCGTCGGTGTCCCGACCCCAGGTCATGGTGCCGAGCGCGAGCCGGGAAACCGCCAGCCCGCTTCGGCCGAGCGGTCGCTGCTGCATGGGTGAACCTTATTTCGAACCTGCCGATACGGATATCCTCGCTCCCGTCATCTCTGCCGGTTCTGCCGGTTCCGCCGACGGCGGGCACCGCGACGGACGGGGATCATTGGTGGAGAGCCGGTGATCGAGTCCGTTATCGGCATTGCGTAACCTGGTGCGACCTGTGCCACGGATGGGGGAGGACCAGTGCGACTCGGGCTCAGTCTTGGATATCAGACAGCGTGGAGCACACCGGCCGACCACTTGGCGCTGGCCCAGGAGGCGGACCGGCTGGGTTACTCGGTGGTGTGGGCGGCGGAGGCCTACGGCTCCGACTCGCCCAGCATGCTCGCCTGGATGGCCGGCCAGACCGAACGGATCGACGTCGGCGCCGCGGTGATGCAGATCCCCGCCCGTACGCCGGCCGCCACCGCGATGACCGCCGCCACCATCGACGCGCTCTCCGGCGGCCGGTTCCGGCTCGGCCTGGGCGTTTCCGGCCCGCAGGTCTCCGAGGGCTGGCACGGTGTGCGCTTCGCCAAGCCCCTCGCCCGGACCCGTGAGTTCGTCGACATCGTCAAGCTGGCCATCGCCCGTAAGGAGGTGGCGTACGACGGCGAGCACTACACGCTGCCGCTGCCGGACGGTCCCGGTAAGGCCCTGCGGCTGGGCTTCCACCCACCGCGCGAGCACATACCGATCTACCTGGCCGCGGTCGGCCCGAAGAACCTGGAGCTGGCCGGCGAGATCGCCGACGGCTGGTTGGCGGTGTTCTACTCCCCGGAGTTCGCCGACGAGCAGCTCGCCTCGGTGAGCGCCGGGCGGGCCAAGGTCGGCAAGGAGCTGGCCGGGTTCGACGTGGTGCCGTCGGTGCCCGTGGTGATCGGCGACGACGTGGCCTCCTGCGCCGAGCTGGTGCGCTGGTACGCCGCTCTGTACGTGGGCGGGATGGGCAGCCGCCAGCAGAACTTCTACAACCAGCTCGCCACCCGGATGGGCTACGGCGACGCCGCCCGCGAGGTGCAGGACCTGTACCTGGCCAAGCGGCAGCGCGACGCGGCGGCGGCGGTGCCGATGGAGTTCATCGACCGCACCTCGCTGCTCGGCCCGAAGGAGCGCGTCGCCGAGCGGATGCGGGAGTACGCCGCCGCCGGTGTCACCACCCTGTCGGTGACCCTGTTCGTGGCAGACCGGGACAGCGGTGTGCAGACCCTGCGTACCGTCGCCGAGGCACTCGACCTCTCGGGAGTCGGCGAGTGACCTGGGTCGAGGCCATCGTCCTGGGCATCGTCCAGGGACTGACCGAGTTCCTTCCGGTCAGCTCGTCGGGGCATCTGCGGATCACCTCGGCGATCTTCTTCGACCGCGACGCCGGCGCGTCGTTCACCGCGGTCACCCAGCTCGGCACCGAAGCCGCCGTGCTGATCTACTTCGCCAAGGACATCTGGCGGATCACCCGGACCTGGTTGGTCGGCATCAGGGACAAGTCGGTGCGTTCCAGCCTCGACTACCGGATGGGTTGGTACGTGATCGTCGGCTCGATCCCGATCGGGCTGTTCGGTTTCCTGTTCAAGGACCAGATCAAGACCGCCGGGCGCAACCTGTGGGTCGTGGCGACCACGTTGATCGTGTTCGCGTTCGTGCTGGCGTTCGCCGAGTACTGGGGGCGGCAGACCCGCACCCTGCAGAACTTCCGGATGAAGGACGGCGTGGTGATGGGCTTCGCCCAGGCCATGGCGCTGATCCCCGGGGTGTCCCGCTCCGGTGGCACGCTCACCGCCGGCCTGCTGCTCAACCTGACCCGGGAGGCGGCGGCACGGTACTCGTTCCTGCTGGCCATCCCGGCGGTGGTCATGTCCGGCGTGTTCAGTCTCGGGGACGTCTTCGAACCGTCCGCCGCGGGCACCTCAACGCCCTCCGTGGCCCAGATGGTCGTGGCGACGATCATCGCGTTCGGCATCGGCTACGCGGCCATCGCCTGGCTGCTGCGGTACGTCGCCCACCACACCCTGTACGTCTTCGTGCTGTACCGGGTCGCGCTGGGCACCCTGGTCCTCGCGCTGTTGATGACCGGTGCCATCAGCGCCACCTGATCCGCCCGTACCTTCGGCCCCCGGCCCCCGTAAGAGGGGACGGGGGTCGGTCCGTCGTGGGTGACCGTCACCCGGACCTGCCTGTCCTTCTGGTCATTCCGCACTAGCCGGATATAGCGCACATATCCTCTTGATATCGGGCTGTCTCCCGGACGGGATCTGCCGGTGGCTCGCGTCAGAGGGGGGCAACCGTGACTGCCAGCGGCGGTGGGAAGCGCGGGCGGGGCAGGCCACCGAGACGCAACCTCATCGCGGTTGTCTCCATCGTCGTCCTCTCCGGCGCGTTCTTCGGCTACGACCAGGGCGTCATCAGCGGTGCGCTGCGCGACATCCGCCAGACCTTCCACGCGGACACCTTCGCCGTCGAGGTGGCGGCGAGCTGGGTGACCCCGGGGGCGCTGGTGGGTGCGCTGCTCGGTGGTCACCTCGCGGATCGGATCGGTCGCCGGGGGGCGCTGTGGGTCGCCGCCGCCACGTTCGCGGTGGGCACCATCCTGCAGGCTGCCGCGCCGGTGATAGGGGTCATGTTCGGTGCGCGGTTGATCCTGGGGCTGGGCATCGGGGTGGCCTCGGTCGCCGGCCCGATGTACGCGGCGGAGGCCGCGCCGGAACGGATCCGCGGCAGCCTCCTGGCGATCTACCAGTTCTCCACCACGTTTGCGATCTTCATCGGCTACCTGGCCGACGAGCTGTTCGAGGCGGGCAACTCCTGGCGTTACCTGCTGGCGGCGGCGGCGCTGCTGGGGGTGGCCCTCGCACTGGTCACCACCGTGATCCCCGACTCGGCCGTCTGGTACTTCGGGCGGGGGGACAAACGCCGGGCGGAGGCGTCGCTGAAGGCGACCGTCCCGGAACAGAAGGTGCCCCAGCGGCTGCATGCCATCGAGGAGAGCCTTTCGGCCGGCAAGGCGGGCTGGCGGGAGGTGCTCTCGTCGCAGTGGCGCCGTCCGTTGGTGCTCGGTGTCGGCCTGGCCCTGTTCCAACAACTGACCGGGATCAACGGCATCATCTACTATGCCGACTCGATCTTCTCGGCAGCCGGGTTCCACACCCCGCAGGCGCAACTGGCCGCGACCACGTGGGCGATCGGCGGGGTCGACTCACTGTTCACGCTGGTCGCGGTCGCCTTCCTGGACCGGCTCGGTCGCCGGCCGCTGCTGCTGGTCGGGCTGTTGGGCATGGCGGTCTCGCTCGTGGTGGTCAGCATCAGCTTCGCGAAGATGGCCCCGGCGGCGCAGACCGCCGGAGCGACCGGGCACCATCCCACCGACGCGGGCATCTTCCTGCTGGTCGGTGTGGTCATGTTCGTGGCGTTCTACGCGATGTCGATCGGACCGGCCGCGTGGACCGTCATCAACGAGATCTTTCCGGGCCGCATCCGGGGTCGGTGCGTCGCGATCGCGTCCGCCACCCACTGGGGCACCGAGTACCTCATCACGCAGTTCTTCCTGAGCATGCTCGACGCCCTGGGGAGATCGGGGGTGTTCGCGCTCTTCGCCGGCACCTGCGTGCTCGGCTTCCTGTTCATCTGGCGGTACCTGCCGGAGACGAAGGGCAAGACCCTCGAAGAGATCCAGCAGATGTGGCAGAACGACGATCGTGCTCGTCACCCGCACCGTGCAGGCGGCCGGTCTGCCGGAACGACGGGGACGTGATTCTCGGTTCTGACCCGCGACGCAGGGGGCAGGCGTACCTTCGATCCGAAGCCGCCCAAAAAGGATCTGTCGGACAAAGTCGGTCATTTGGGTAGGACGCCAGCGCTCACCCTGTGGCGAGTCCGCTCGGCTCGATGGCGGCTCCCGACCGAACAGTCGCGAAGGACCAGGACAGTGCATCTGACACCAAGGGAACTCGAAAAGCTGACGATCCTCTCGATGGCCGTCGTCGCCAACGCCCGCAAGGCCCGGGGGGTGAAGCTCAACCACCCCGAGGCCGTCGCGGTGATCTGCGCCGCTGCCCTGGAGGGGGCCCGGGAGGGCAAGACCGTCGAAGAGGTCATGAACGACGCCCGCAGCACTCTCAGCGCCGACGACGTGATGCCGGGCGTGCCGGACATGCTGCCCATGATCCAGGTCGAGGCGGTCTTCACCGACGGCTCGCGACTGGTCACTGTGCACTCGCCGATCCGATAGGCGCAGAAGCCCGGACACGTCTCCAGGAAGGTGGAGCAGGACATGGCCAAACAACATCCCGGCCCCAATTCGAAGCACGTGCGACCCATCGGCGGCTACGTGCTGAGCGACCAGCCGCTGGAGTTGAACGCGGGTCGGCCGGTTACCGAAGTCGTCGTCCAGAACACCGGCGACCGACCGATCCAGATCGGCTCACATTTCCACTTCTTCGAAGCCAATCGGATGCTCGCCTTCGATCGCGAGGCGGCCTTCGGTAGGCGGTTGAACATTCCGGCGACGACCTCCATCCGCTTCGAGCCGGGCGACAAGAAGACGGTGGAGCTCATTCCCTTCGGCGGGCAGCAGCGCGTGTACGGGTTCAACGGGCTGGTGCAGGGGTGGAGCGGCAGCGAGTCGACTCCCAGTTACCGGCCGGACCGCACCGAGGCGATCCACAACGCCAAGACCCGTGGCTTCAAGTTCGGCCCGGAGCAGCAGGACAACCCCAAGGGCAAGAAACAGTAGATCCACTATCCCGCAGGGCTGCCAGCCTCGGGCAGGAGAGATGATTCGATGAGCCAGATTTCGCGGCAAGAGTATTCCGGCATGTTCGGCCCCACGACGGGCGACAAGATCAGGCTCGGCGACACCGACCTGTACATCGAGATCGAGAAGGATCTCCGGGTCCTCGGCGACGAGGTGATGTACGGCGGCGGCAAGACGCTGCGCGACGGCATGGGCGTCAACAACCAGTACACCAACGCCCAGGGTGGCCTGGACCTGGTCATCACCAACGTGACCATCCTCGATGCGACTCTGGGCGTGGTGAAGGCCGACGTCGGTGTCAAGGACGGCAAGATCGCCGGCATCGGCAAGGCCGGCAACCCGAACATCATGGACGGGGTCACCCCGGAGCTGGTGACCGGTCCGGGCACCGAGGCCATCTCCGGCGAGCACCTCATCCTGACCGCCGGCGGCATCGACGCGCACGTGCACCTGGTGACGCCGTTCCAGGCGCAGACCGCCCTGAGCAACGGTGTGACCACCCTGTGGGGAGGCGGCACCGGCCCGACCGACAGCACCAACGGCGTCACCATCACCCCCGGTCCGTGGAACATCCAGGCGATGATGCGGGCCTTCGAGACCATCCCGATCAACATCGGCCTGATGGCGAAGGGCAACAGCACCGGCCGTGCGCCCCTGGTGGAACAGATCATGGCGGGCGCGCCGAGCTTCAAGATCCATGAGGACTGGGGCGCGCCGCCGGCGGTGATCCGGGCCTGCCTGGACGTCGCCGACGAGTTCGACGTGCAGGTCAGCATCCACACGGACACCCTCAACGAGAGCGGCTACCTCGAGGACAGCATCGCCGCGTTCGAGGGCCGGACGATCCACACCTTCCACACGGAGGGCGCCGGTGGTGGACACGCACCGGACGTCATCAAGATCGCCAGCCAGATGAACGTGCTGCCGAGCTCGACGACGCCGACGGTGCCCTACGGCATCAACAGCCAGTCCGAGCTGTACGACATGATCATGGTCTGCCACAACTTCAACCCCCAGGTCCCCTCGGACGTGGCCTTTGTCGAGAGCCGGATCCGGACGGAGACGATCGCGGCCGAGGACGTCCTGCTCGACGAGGGCGTCATCTCGATGATGCAGAGCGACTCGCAGGCCATGGGGCGCGTGGGCGAGACCTGGCTGCGGACCATCCAGCTCGCCGGGCAGATGAAGAACGTCCGCGGCAAGCTCGCCGAGGACGCCGACGGCAACGACAACTTCCGGGTGCTGCGGTACGTGGCCAAGATGACCATCAACCCGGCGATCACCCAGGGGATCTCGCACGTGCTGGGGTCGGTCACGCCGGGCAAGATGGCCGACCTCGTGCTCTGGGAGCCGGCGTTCTTCGGTGCGAAGCCGAAGCTGGTCCTCAAGGGCGGCATGATCGCCTGGTCGATCATGGGTGACCCGAACGCCTCGCTGCCGACGCCGCAGCCGGTCACCTACCGGCCGTCGTTCGCCGCGTACGGCAACCAGCTCGCCAAGACCTGCGTGACCTTCGTGTCCCGGGCCGCGCACGAGTCCGGCATCGCCGAGCAGCTCGGTCTGCAACGGCAGGTCATGCCGGTGTACCGGACCCGGGGCCTCACCAAGCGGGACATGGTCCGCAACGACAGGACCCCAAAGCTCGAAGTCGATCCGGAGACCTTCGCCGTGAAGATGGACGGCGTGCACGCGACCGTGCCACCGGCCAGGAACCTGCCGCTGAGCCAGCTCTATTTCTTCAGCTGACATCGCCGGGACCGGTCGCACACGCGCCCGGTCCCGGCACACCCACCCGAAAGGAGAGGCCCGTGCTCGTCGAGACGGTGCTGGGCAACATGAACGAGCCGGACTGGACGCTGCGCCTGAAGGAAGCGCGCATCGACGACCTCGTCCTCGACCAGTGGGACGCCCAGAAGAGCCGCATCCGCAAGATGACCAGCTCCGGGGCGGAGCTGTCGGTCTCGCTGGAGCGGGGCGTCCGGCTGCGCGACGGCGACGTCCTCGCCTGGGACGACCTGAGCGCCACGGCGGTGGTGGCCCGGGTGCAGTTGGGCGAGGTGATGGTGGTGCACCTCGACAAGTTGCGCGGCGAGTCAGCGGAGCTGCTCATCCGCTCGGCCGTCGAGCTCGGTCACGCCATCGGCAACCAGCACTGGCCGGCCGTGGTCAAGGGGACCAAGATGTACGTCCCGCTGACCGTGGACCGCAAGGTCATGGACTCGGTGATGCGTACCCACGCGTTCACCGGGATCACCCACGAGTTCGTCCCCGGCACCGAGGTCATCGCGTATCTCGCGCCGCACGAGTCGCGGCGGTTGTTCGGTGGCGCCGACTCCACGCCGCACTCCCATCTCCCCGCCGACCTCAACTGAGCGGGGCCGGACGATGCGCACCATGGCCGAGACCCTGAAGTTGTTGCAGTTCGGCGATTCGGTCTTCCCGGTCGGCGCCTTCTCCTTCTCCAACGGGCTGGAGATGGCCGTCGAGCACGGCGTCGTCCACGACCGGACGACGCTGCAGGACTTCGTCCGGACGGTCACCCGGCTCGCCGCCACCGGGGACGGTGTCGCCCTGCTCGTCGGGCACCGTGCCGCCACCGCCGGGGACCTCGACCGGATCCGGCGCGCGGACGAGGCCGTCCACCTGCGCAAGATCAACGAAGAGATGCGCACCATGTCCGTACGCATGGGTCGCAAGCTGGCAGAGGCCGCGACCCGGATCGTCGGGGAGTCCCTGCTCAAGAAGCGGCTCGGTGAGTCGGCTACCGGCGTGCCGGTCACCTATCCGGTCGCGCTCGGGGTGGTCTTCGCCGATCTCGGCGTGCCCGAAGAGGACGCTTTCGCGGCCCACCAGAACGGCGCGGCCTCGACGGTGCTCAGTGCCGCGATCCGGTTGATGCGGATCGACCATCTCGACGCGCAGTCGATCCTCTTCGCGGTCAACGAGCAGGTCACCGACGACTACCGCGACGTACGCACCGCGGACCTCGACGACATGCAGACCTTCGGGCCCCACATCGACGTCCTGGCCGCCGCGCACCAGCACACCCACGTGCGGATGTTCATGAGCTGAGAGCCGGACTCCGCGATCCACATCTCCCTGAACCTGAAACGTCTCCCAGAAGGACAGGTCACATCATGAAGTCGGCAAGTCGTATCGGCGTCGGCGGCCCGGTGGGCAGCGGCAAGACCGCGATCATCGAGGCTGTCGTGCCCCGTTTCGTGGACAACGGACTGCGGGTCCTGGTGATCACGAACGACGTCGTCACCACGGAGGACGCGAAGCACGTACGACGCGCCCTGACCGGGGTCCTGGTCGAGGAACGGATCCTCGGGGTGGAGACCGGTGCCTGCCCGCACACGGCCGTGCGGGAGGACCCGAGCATGAACCTGGCCGCCGTGGAGGACATGGAGTCCCGGTTCCCCGACAGCGACGTGGTGCTGATCGAGAGCGGCGGAGACAACCTCACCCTGACGTTCAGCCCCGCCCTGGTCGACTACTTCATCTACGTCATCGACGTCGCCGCCGGCGACAAGATTCCGCGCAAGAACGGCCCGGGGATCTCCAAGTCCGACATCCTCGTGATCAACAAGACCGACCTGGCGCCCTACGTGGACGCCGATCTCGACCTCATGGCGAGGGACGCGGACGTGACGCGCAACGGCAAGCCGGTCATGTTCACCAACTGCAAGACGGGCGAGGGCATCGACGAGCTCGTCTCGTTGATCCGCCGCAACGCGCTCTTCGACGCCGAAGTGGTCGCATGATCACACTGGACAGTGCGCGGGAACTGGAGCCGTACCAGGACCAACCGGCCCAGTTACCCGCCGCTTCCAACGGCAAGGTCGGCGTGCTGCGCCTCGGGTTCGAGCGGCGCGGGGACCGCACGATCCTGCATGACCTCTACCGGCAGTCGCCGCTGCTGGTCCAGCGGGCGCTGTACTGGGACGAGGAGATGCCGGAGCTGCCCTGCGTCATGATCCTCACCACCTCCGGTGGTGTGCTGCAGGGCGACCGTCTGCACCTGGACGTCGACCTGGCACCCGGTAGTCAGGCGCACCTGGTCACCCAGGCCGCCACCAAGATCCAGGAGATGGACGCGAACTACGGGTCGCAGATTCAGACGTTCACCCTCGCCGAGGACACCTACCTCGAGTACCTCCCGGAACCCGTGATCCCGTACCGGGCCAGCCGGTTCGTCACCGACAGCCGGGTGCGGCTCCCGGAGAGCGCCACCATGCTCTACGGGGAGGTCCTGCAGCCCGGCCGGAAGTACTACCGCGACGGCGAACTCTTCGCCTACGACCTCTTCTCCTGCTCCGTGCGGGCGGAGCGTCCGGACGGCCGGCAGTTGTTCGTGGAGAAGTTCGTGGCGACGCCGGGGCAGTTCCCGGTGGCGCGGGTCGGTGTCATGGATCGCTTCCACATCTTCGGCAACGTCGTGCTGCTCACCAACCCCGAGCGGGCCGCCCGCGTCTTCGACCGGACCTCGACGCCTGTGTGGGACGAGGAGACGCCGCTGGCCAGCGCCGTCAGTCGGCTGCCGAACGACGCGGGGCTCATCTTCAAGGTCCTGGGGCAGGAGACGGAGCCGGTTCGTGCCGCGGTACGCGCCTTCTGCGTGGCCGCCCGCGAAGAGGTGACCGGCCGGACCTTCCCGCCGGCGTTCAGCTGGCGATGAAGCAGAGGAGACTGCCGTGACCGGAGTGACGCAGGGCTGGGACAGGCTGAGTGACCGCAACCCGCTGGTCGGGTTCGTCGACGCCTGCCTGCGCGGGCCCGCACAGGTCGTCCTGCAGAACAATCCGCTCACCGGCCTGCTCATTCTCATCGCGGTCGCGTGGGGAGCGTTCGATGACGGGCAACCACGGATCTTCGGGGGTGGTGTCCTCGGTCTTGTCGTCGGCACCGCCACGGCCGTCGCCCTCCGGGTGGACGATGCCTCGCTGCGCAAGGGTCTGTTCGGCTTCAGCCCGTTTCTGACCGGGATCGCCGTGCCGACTTTTCTCGATGACCGGCCGCTGATGTGGCTCTACCTGGTGCTCGGCGCGGTGGCCACGACGGTGGTCACGCTGGCCCTGAACGCGATCTTCAAGACCTGGGGCCTGACCGCGTTCACCATGCCGTTCGTGCTGACCACCTGGGTGCTGCTGCTGGCCGCGTACCAGTTCGACAGGTTCACCGTGCTGACCAACCTGAAGCCGATGTTTCCCGGTGAGGGGCAGTTGACCGGTGGCCGTTTCAACTGGGACCTGGTCCCCACCTTTCTGCGCGGGGTGTCCCAGGTCTTTCTGATCAACAGCTGGGTCACCGGGTTGATCATCCTGGTCGCGCTGCTGGTCAACTCCCGCTGGTCGGCGCTCTTCGCGGTGATCGGCGCCGTCGGCGCGACCCTGCTGGCGCTGTGGTTCGGCGCCGACGCGTCCTCCCTGGACAAGGGCCTGTTCGGCTTCAACGCGGTGTTGACGGCGATCGCCGTGGGCGCGGTGTTGCACCGCCCCGGCGCGCTGGTGACCGTCTACACCCTCTTCGGAATCGCGTTGACGCTCTTCGTCCAGTTGGCCCTGGCCAGCGTCCTCGCCCCGCTGGCCATCCCGGTGCTGACCGGGCCGTTCAACATCGCCACCTGGTTGCTGTTGCTGCCCAAGCGGCACTTCGCGCCGGTGCCCAACCACGAACGCGCCAAGGAGACCGTCGTCTCGACGGTAGAGCGCTCCGTCTGACCGTACCAAGAGGAGAGGTGAGCTTCCGTGCTCGCTCAGGACGCGGTGAACTCGGGCGACACCGCCTGGGTGCTGGTGTGCACCGGCCTCGTGTTGTTCATGACCCCCGGCCTGGCCGCCTTCTACGGCGGGATGGTCCGCACCCGCAACGTGCTCGCGATGTTGCAGCAGAACATCGTCGCGCTGGGGGTCGTCAGCCTGACCTGGGTGCTGGTGGGCTACACCATCGCCTTCGGCGACGACGCCGGCACCGGCCTCTTCGGCAACCTGGAGCTGTTCGGCCTGACCGACCTCCGGGTCCCGCCCGCGCCGCACCTGCACGTCGTCGCCAGCCAGGTGACCATTCCGACCCTGGCCTTCGTCGCGTACCAGATGATGTTCGCGGTGATCACCCCCGCGCTCGTCACCGGGGCCACGGCCGGTCGGCTGAAGTTCGCCGGCTGGGTCGCGTTCCTGGCGATCTGGTCCATCGTGGTCTACGCGCCGATCGCCCACTGGCTCTGGCACCCCGATGGTTGGCTGGCCCGCTTCGGCACGCAGGACTGGGCCGGTGGGATGGTGGTCCACGCCTCGGCGGGAGCCGCGGTGCTGGCCCTGTTGCTGGTCGTCGGCCGCCGCCGTAACTGGCCACACACCGCCGCCCCGCCCAACTCGATCCCGTTGACCATCCTCGGGGCGGGCATCCTCTGGTTCGGGTGGTTCGGCTTCAACGGCGGCGACGGGCTCCAGGCCAACGGGGTGGCAGCCCAGGCGGTGATCAACACCCACCTCGCGGCGGCGGCCGGCCTGCTCGTCTGGCTGGTGGCGGAGCGGGTGAAGGACGGCCACAGCACCGTGGTGGGCAGCGTCTCCGGTGCCGTCGCGGGCCTCGCGACGGTCACACCGGCCGCCGGGTACGTCAACGCGGTCTCCGCCATCGCCATCGGAGCGATCGCCGGAATCGTCTGCCACACCGCGCTGCGGTTGAAGTACCTGCTCCGGCTCGACGACGCGCTGGACGTCCTCGCGGTGCACTTCGTCGGCGGCATGCTCGGCTCGCTGCTGCTCGGCTTCTTCGGCAGCAGTGGCATCAACCCGCTCGGCAAGGACGGGCTCTTCTTCGGCGGGGGCGGCTCCCTGCTCTGGCATCAGATCGTCGGCGTGGTCGCCGTGGTGGCCTTCTCCTTCGTGCTCAGTTGGGCGATCGCCGCCGCCGTGCAGGCCGTCATCGGGCTCCGTGCCCCGACCGACGTGCAGGAGAACCTCGACCAGACCCAGCAGGACACCGGCGCGTACCACCTGGGTGGGGTGGCGGGTCTCAGCGGCACGGGCGGACCGCAGCGACGGCGCGACACCGAACGGGAACGCGGCGCCGGACGGCCGATCCGGCCGGGCCAGCAGGTCCAGTTGGTCACCGCGACGGTGAACCCGACGCTGCTGCCGACCACGCGGGAGCTGCGCGACGCCCTGCTCGGTGCGGGAGCCACCTCCATCGTGGTCTCCGACGCCACGGTCTCCACCGCCGAACCGGGCGGCGCCCGATCGCTGCCCCGCGGCTACTGGCAGGACCAGGATCTCGTGGACCGGGCCCGGGTCGAGGTCATGGTGGAGCAGGCGGCGGTGTCCGCGGTGCTGGACGTGCTGGGCCGGTACGGCGCCGACCGGTCGGAGAGCTTCGTGCAGGACGTCCAACTCGCGACCGACGTGCGCTGAGGTCAGCTTCGGTCACTGTCGGGTCCGGCCGGAGCGGACGAGGAGAGACAGCGTGGACAGAGCCAGCGCTCCCCAGGCCGGCACCCAGAGGGGACGTCCCTGGGCCACCGTTCCGAGGCCGCCCCCGGCGGCATAGCAGGTCAGTGCCAGGAGTCCCAGAAACGTGCCCTGCCTGGCTCGACTCCGGCGGTTGTCCGGTCCGGCCAACCAACGACCGATGCGTTCACCGATCTTCGCCACCGTGCCGGACTGGTAGGTGATGTGGGTGACGATCCCGGCGGTGCGGACGAACAGGGTCGCCAGGGCGCCCATGGCGAATCCGCCCGCGGCGGCCAGCGCGATCCGTGGCCACCCGCCGTGCTGGCCGTGGTGCAGCAGGGCGTTCAGTGCCGCCCAGAGCGCCATCGTGACCACGGCGCAGGCGAGCCCCCGGGAGGACGGCGACCATCGGCTCCGGGCCGCTCGTACCTGTGAGACCACGCCCGTCCCGGCGGCGAACGCGACCAGTGAGGCCCCGGACTCGGGCCAGGCGGCGTGTCTTCCGGCCAGGCCGATGCCCAGGAGGACGGCGTTGCCCGACTGGTTGGCGACGAATGCGCCGTAGCGCAGGAAGGCGAAGGCGTCCACGAAGCCAGCGATCCCGGTGGTGAGGGCGAGGACCAGGAGGGGGTGCCGGAACTCCCGGTACACGTCCTGCGGGTCCGACGTGATCGAGGGCTGCGCGGCTGCCGAGTCGCCCATCGCGTTCCACAACCTCCGATAAGGACCCGGACAAGCCGGGCATTGAGGTATTTTACCGCCGCGCTGGCGCTTCATCCCGTTTTCGCCCGTCCCGACACCGGGCGGCACGGACACGGCACACGCCGGAGGGCGACGACTCCGGTCGGGCGCAGGTCATAGGGTGGTGCCCGTGGCGACCCTTCTGCTTCTGCGACACGGCCGGACGACCGCGAACGCGGACGGCGGCCTGGCCGGCCGCCAGCCGGTCGAGTTGGACGAGACAGGCCGGGCCCAGGCGGGCGCGGTCGGCGAGCGGCTGCGGCCGGTGCCGCTCGCGGCGGTGGTGACCAGTCCGCTCATCCGGTGCCGGCAAACCCTGGAGCTGGCGTTGCCCGAGGCCACCCCGCTGGTGGAGGAGGGGCTGATCGAGTGTGACTACGGTGCGTGGGAGGGGCAACCGCTGAAGAAGCTGGCCAAGGAGCCCCTCTGGCCGGTGGTCCAGCAGCGCCCGAGCGCCGCGGTCTTCCCGGACGGGGAGGCCATGGCGGCCATGGCGGCACGGGCGGTCGCGGCGGTGCGGACGTGGGACGCCCGGATCACGGCCGAGCACGGTCCGGAGGCGGTCTGGCTGGCGTGCAGCCACGGCGACGTGATCAAGGCGATCGTGGCCGACGCGCTCGGCGTACACCTGGATCTTTTCCAGCGGATCGTGGCGGACCCGGCCTCGGTGACGGCGATCCGGTACACCCCGTTGCGGCCGTTCCTGCTGCGGCTCAACGACACCGGTGGCGACCTGGCCGGGCTGGTGCCGCCGCCGGGCAAACGGCGTCGCCGCGCGGCGCGGGCGGCCGGGGTGGCCGACTCCGACGCGCCGGTCGGCGGCGGCGCGGGGGCGGGCCGGTGACGGGCCGACGGTCCGCCACGCCCGGGTACGGTGGCCGTTGCACCGGGCGCGGCGGGCGCGTGGTGATTCGCGTCGGTGGGGTGCGCGATGCCATGGCGGGCCGGATAGGGTCGTGGGTATGACCCACCAGGTGCACGCCTTCGAACCGCCGGAGCGGTTCGTCGCCGGGACTGTCGGGCCGCCGGGGGAGCGCACGTTCTTCCTGCAGGCCCGCGGCGGCGGCAGGCTGGTCAGCGTCGCGCTGGAGAAGGTCCAGGTGTCTCTGCTCGCCGAGAAGCTGGAGGAGCTGCTCACCGAGGCGCAGCGTCGCTTCGGCGCGGACGTGCCCACGCTGGCGCCGGTGATCGGCGACAACGAGCCGCTGGACACTCCGGTCGACGAGGAGTTCCGGGTCGGGACCCTCGGGCTGGCCTTCGACGTGGACACCGCGACCGTGGTGATCGAAGCGATCGCCGCCGGCGAGGTGGAGCCCGAGGTCGAGCTGGGCGACGAGGACGACGACGAGGATGACGACGACGAGGACGACGAGCCCGACGAGGACCTGGACCGGCTCCGGGTCCGGCTCACCCCGCAGGCGACCCGCCAGTTCATCGAGCGGGCCCGGCGAGTGGTCAACGCGGGCCGGCCGCCGTGCCCGCTCTGCGGCCAACCGTTGGACCCCGCCGGGCACCTCTGCCCGCGGCACAACGGTTACCACCGGTGACCTCGTCCGGCCTCCAGCCCCGCCAGGACGGCGACGCCGCGCTGCGGCTGCTGCGTGACGGCGTGCTCGACCTGGAGGGTCGGCTCGTCGACGCGTCCAACACCACGCTGCGCGGCATCCTGACCCTGGACGGGCTCACCGCCCGCTGCGTCTACAAGCCGGTCCGTGGCGAGCGCCCGCTCTGGGACTTCCCGGACGGCACGCTCGCCGGCCGGGAGGTCTCGGCGTACCTGGTCTCCCGAGCCACCGGTTGGGGCCTGGTGCCGCCCACCGTGCTGCGGGACGGCCCGTTCGGCCCCGGCTCCTGCCAGCTCTGGATCGACGAGCCGGAGGACGCCGAGCCGCTGGTCGGGTTCCTGCCGGCCGACGAGCTGCCGCCGCGCTGGTTCCCGATCGCCGCGGCCCGTGACGACGACGGCGCCGCGTACGTACTGGCGCACGCCGAGGACCCCAGGCTGGCCAGGCTCGCGGTGCTCGACGCGGTGATCAACAACGCCGACCGTAAGGGCGCTCACGTGCTGGTCGGGGCCGACGACCGGATCTACGGCGTGGACCACGGGGTGAGCTTCCACGTGGAGGGCAAGCTGCGTACGGTGCTCTGGGGTTGGGCCGGCAAGCAGCTGCCCCCGGACGCCGTGGAGATGCTCGACGGGCTCGCCGGGCAGGTCGCCGGGGCGCTCGGCGCGGAGCTGGCCGACCACCTGACGATCAGCGAGATCGCCGAGCTGACCGCCCGCATCGACGGGCTGCGGCAGACTGGCCGCTTCCCGCAACCGCCGGAGGACTGGCCCGCGGTGCCCTGGCCGCCCATGTGACCCGCTGTCATCTTGATCACCCGTGTGGCGCTCCGGCGTCGTCGTCGGGCTGGCTAGGCTGATCCCATGGAGTCTTGGGCGGGACACGAGGTGCCACGGCTGCCGGGCAGGGGTGAGCCGCTGGCGTTGTACGACTCGGCGCGGCAGGGTGTCCACCCGAGTGAGCCGGTCGACGCGGGAAGCATGTACGTCTGCGGCATCACCCCGTACGACGCCACGCACCTCGGTCACGCCGCCACCATGATCACGTTTGACCTCGTGCAGCGGATGTGGCGCGACGCCGGCCGCCCGGTGCGCTATGTACAGAACGTGACCGACATCGATGACCCGCTGCTGGAGCGGGCCGCCCGCGACGGCGAGGACTGGGTGGTCCTGGCGATGCGCGAGACGGCGCTGTTCCGGGAGGACATGGAGGCGCTGCGGATCATCCCGCCGGCGCACTACGTGGGCGCGGTCGAGTCGATCCCGGACATCGCCGACAAGGTCGAGGTGCTTCTCAAGGACGGCGCCGCGTACCGGCTCGACGACGGCACCGGCGACGTCTACTTCGACATCTCCGCCACCGGCCGGTTCGGCTACGAGTCGAACCTGACCCGTGAGCAGATGCTGGAGATCTTCCCGGAGCGCGGCGGCGACCCGGACCGGGCCGGCAAGCGTGACCCCCTGGACCCGCTGCTCTGGCGTGGGGCCCGCGAGGGCGAGCCGTCCTGGCCGGGCGGGGAGCTGGGCCAGGGCCGTCCGGGCTGGCACATCGAGTGCGCGGTGATCGCGCTGAACCTGCTCGGTGACCGCATCGACGTGCAGGGCGGCGGCAACGACCTGCTGTTCCCGCACCACGAGGCGTCCGCCGCGCACGCCGAGCGGCTCACCGGTCAGGCGCCGTTCGCCGAGCACTACGTGCACGCCGGGATGATCGGCCTGGACGGCGAGAAGATGTCCAAGTCCCGCGGCAACCTGGTCTTCGTGTCCCGGCTGCGTGCCGACAAGGTCGACTCGATGGCGGTCCGGCTGGGGCTGATGTCGGGGCACTACCGCAGCGACCGCACCTGGACCGACGAGCTGCTGTCCACCGCCCAGGAGCGACTGGACCGCTGGCGGCGGGCCGCCGCCGCGCCCGCCGGGCCGTCCGGGGCCGAACTGCTGGCCGGGGTACGCGAGCGCCTCGCCGACGACCTCGACACCCCCGGTGCCCTGGCGGTGGCAGACCGCTGGGCCGACGCAACCCTGGCCGGCGCAACGGATGACCCGGCCGCCCCAGCCCTCTTCGCGAACACGGTAGACGCTCTCCTAGGCATCCACCTCTAGCCCTGTTCGGGCTTGCCCTGTTCGGGCTTGCCCCGCCCCGCCCGTTCGCGCCGGCCTCGCCCGTCCCGCCGGTCAATCTTGCACTTTCGGCCGCGCTTGTGGCATGGTCCGCCCCTTTCGTAAGGGCAGGAACTGCAAGATCGTGAGAGTTCGGGCGCCAAGGCCTGGGGCGCTCCGTCGATCATGGACTTGTGGTGCCTCACGAAAGGCGCGTAACACCGTATATCGGCCACCACAACTCCTAGATCGGCGCGGGGCGGCGCGGCGCGGGGTGGTGTGGCGGGGTGCGGGGGATCAGCCTAGGACTAGGCCGGGGTTGGGGTCGGGGTCTGGGGTTGGGGCGGGGATCTTGTATTCCTCGGTGAGGGTGGTCATGGGGCCGGGCCAGGTGGCCTGGGACACCTCGATCGGCTTGCGGTTCGCGTCGAACGCGACGTGCAGCAGGTGCAGCACGGGGGTGTCCGGCCGGATCTGGAGCGTCTCGGCCTCCTCCCGGCTGGGCTGGCGGGCGCTGATCGTGTCGGTGGCCGAGACGTACTGCCGCCCGGTGACTTCCTCGGCCTCCTGGTAGAGGGGTCGGCCGAACGCCTCGGTGCGCTCCAGCGAGGTGCCGGCGGTGTCGGCGGGCAGGAACCAGGAGGCGCCCACCTCGACGGGGGAGTCGTCGGTGCGGACGAGGTGCCGCCGGCAGAGCAGGTCGGTGCCGTCGGGCACCCCGAACGCGTCGGCCACCTCGGCGGGGGCGGGGGCGCGGCCAACTGAGACGAGTTGCTGGCGGTACCGCGTGGCGAGGTCGGTGTGGTAGCCGCGGAAGCCGCCGTACCGGCCCCGGGAGAGGCGGTTGAGTCGGCGGCGGGTGCCCCGGACGTACGTACCGGAGCCGGGTTTGGTGATCAGGATGCCCTCGACCCGCAGTTGGTCGACGGCGCGTTGCGCGGTCTGCTTGGCGACGCCGAACATTTCGGCGATGGCCGGGATGGACGGCAGTCGCTCGCCCGGGCCCCAGTCGCCGCGGCGGACCTGGGCCTTGAGCTGCGCGGCGATCTGTCGGTGCGGGAACTCTGCGGCCCCGGGGTTGATCTGCATACCCGCCTCCTTGATCACATCTAGGTTCCTAGGATGCCTTAGCGGGTGTGACGGCGCTACCCCTGACACGCGAAAACGGGCCCCCGGACCACTAAAAGGTCCGAGGGCCCGCAGTAGACAGCGTTACCAGGAGCCGGCGGTGGGGCCGGCCGAACCGCCCCGACGGCGCAGGTACTTCTCGAACTCCTGGGCGATCTCGTCACCGGTCAGCGGGGTGATCCCCTCGTCGCCGACCCGTTCCTCCAGCTCGCGGACGTACTCGCCGAGCTCGGCGTCCTGCTCGGCGGCGCTGCGCACCCGCTGCTCCCACTCGGCGGACTCCTCGGCCAGATCGGCCATCGGCACCGGCAGGTCGACGACCTCCTCGACCCGGTGCAGCAGGGCGACAGTGGCCTTGGGACAGGGCGGGTTGTTGGCGTAGTGCGGCACGTGCACCCAGAACGAGACGGCGTCCACCTCGGCGCGGGTACACGCGTCGTGCAGGACACCGACAATGCCGGTCGGCCCGTCGTACCGGGTGGGGGTGAGCTGGTAGCGCTCCGCGGCCTGCGCGTCGGACGCGCTGCCGCTGATCGGCAGCGGTCGGGTGTACGGAACGTCCGCCAGCAACGCGCCGAGCAGCACCACCCGTTCCACCTCGAGGCTGTGGCAGATCTCCAGCACCTGCTCGCAGAATGTCCGCCAGCGCATGCTCGGCTCGATGCCGCGGATCAGCACCACGTCGCGCTCGGTGCCCTCCGGGCTGGCCACCATGAACCGGGTCGTCGGCCACTCCACCCGGCGGGTCTCCCCGTCGGCCATCGTGATGGTGGGTCGGCTGACCTGGAAGTCGTAGAAGTCCTCCGGGTCCAGCTCGGCGAGCTGCCGCGCGTTCCAGACCTGCTCCAGGTGCTCGACCGCGGCGGTGGACGCGTCGGCGGCGTCGTTCCACCCCTCGAAAGCGGCGATGGCCACCGGGGACCGCAGCACCGGCAGTCCGTCGAACTCGGTCACGCCGTCACCTCACCCTGCTCGTCGCGGTCGGCGCCGGGATCGCGCCCGGTCGTCATACCGTGGGGCACGGTGGCGTCCCTGTTGTCCTTCACGTCCGTCAGCCTACGTGCCGAGCGGGGGCGGGGCCCGTCGGCCGCGCCGGTCGGCCGGACCGACCACCGGTCATACGTCGACGAACCGGACAGCGTGATCCCGCTGACACAATATGGGATCGCGTGCGGAGGGTCGTTGGGCGCGGTCGGTGCCGCACTAACCTGAACGGGTGCGGACTTCGTTGATGGATGTGCTGGCCGACCGGATTCTCATCGCCGACGGGGCGATGGGCACGATGCTGCATGCTGCGGACCTCACGCTCGACGACTTCGACGGGCTGGAGGGCTGCAACGAGATCCTCAACGTCACCCGGCCGGACGTGGTGCGCGGGGTGCACGACGCCTATCTGGCCGCTGGCGCGGACTGCGTGGAGACCAACACGTTCGGCGCCAACCTCGCCAACCTCGCCGAGTACGACATCCCGCAGCGCATCCGGGAGTTGTCCGAGGCGGGCGCCCGGATCGCCCGGGAGGCCGCCGACGCGGCCAGCACCCCGCAGCGGCCCCGGTTCGTGCTGGGCTCGATCGGGCCGGGCACCAAGCTGCCCACCCTCGGGCACGCCGACTACGCCACGCTGCGCGACGCGTACCAGGAGAACGCCGCGGGGCTGATCGCCGGCGGCGCGGACGCGCTGATCATCGAGACCTGCCAGGATCTGCTCCAGGTCAAGGCAGCGGTGGTCGGGTCCAAGCGGGCGATGGCCGAGTTGGGCCAGTCGGTGCCGATTATCTGTCAAGTTTCCGTGGAGACCACCGGCACCATGCTGGTGGGCAGCGAGATCGGTGCGGCCCTCGCCGCGATCGAGCCGCTCGGGGTGGACCTGATCGGTCTGAACTGCTCCACCGGCCCGGCGGAGATGAGCGAGCACCTGCGCTACCTGTCGCAGCACTCCCGGATTCCGCTGTCGGTGATGCCGAACGCCGGCCTGCCGGTGTTGACCGCCGACGGGGCGTACTTCCCGCTGACCCCCGTGGAACTGGTCGACGCTCTGGAGCGGTTCATCACCGAGTACGGCGTGGGGCTGGTCGGTGGCTGTTGCGGCACCACACCGGAGCACATCCGGGTGCTGTCCGAGCGGTTGCACGGCGTCACCGCCACCGCCCGTGAGCCGCGGCACGAGGCGGGTGTCTCGTCGGTGTACCACCCGGTGCCGTTCGCCCAGGACGCGTCGGTGCTGATGGTGGGGGAGCGGACCAACGCCAACGGCTCGAAGGCGTTCCGGGACGCGATGCTGGCCGGGGACTGGCGGGCCTGTGTGGAGATCGCCCGCAGCCAGGCGCGCGACGGCTCACACCTGCTCGATCTGTGCGTGGACTACGTCGGTCGGGACGGCACCCAGGACATGCGGGAGCTGGCCGGCCGGTTCGCCACCGCGTCGACCCTGCCGATCATGCTGGACTCCACCGAGCCGAACGTCGTCGAGGCCGGGCTGGAGATGCTCGGCGGCCGGTGCGTGGTCAACTCGGTGAACTTCGAGGACGGCGACGGCCCCGACTCCCGGTACGCGCGGGTGATGCCGGTCGTCCGCGAGCACGGCGCGGCGGTGGTGGCGCTGCTCATCGACGAGGAGGGGCAGGCGCGTACCCAGGAGTGGAAGGTCCGGGTCGCGGCGCGACTGATCGACGACCTGACCGGCCGCTGGGGCATGGACCGCGCCGACATCCTGATCGACGCTCTGACCTTCCCGATCGCCACCGGGCAGGAGGAGACCCGCCGCGACGGCATCGAGACGATCGAGGCGATCCGGGAGATCACCCGCCGCTACCCGGGGGTCAACTTCACCCTGGGCGTCTCGAACATCTCCTTCGGGCTCAACCCGGCGGCCCGACAGGTGCTCAACTCGGTGTTCCTGCACGAGTGCGTTCAGGCCGGTCTGACCTCGGCGATCGTGCACGCCAGCAAGATTCTGCCGATGTCGAAGATCCCCGAGGCGCAGCGCGAGGTCGCACTGGATCTGGTGTACGACCGGCGCCGCGAGGGGTACGACCCGGTGCAGCGCTTCCTCGAACTCTTCGAGGGCGTCGACGTGACCAGCGCCCGGGCCAGCCGCGCTCAGGAGTTGGCCGCGCTGCCGCTCGACGAGCGCCTCAAGCGGCGGATCATCGACGGTGAGCGCAACGGCCTGGAGGCCGACCTGGACGCGGCGATGACCGGTGGCCGACCGCCGCTGTCGATCATCAACGACATCCTGCTGGACGGCATGAAGGTGGTCGGCGAGCTCTTCGGCTCCGGGCAGATGCAGCTGCCGTTCGTGCTCCAGTCCGCCGAGGTGATGAAGACCGCGGTGGCGTACCTGGAGCCGCACATGGAGGCCACGGAGGACGGCGGCAAGGGTCGCATCGTGCTGGCCACCGTGCGCGGCGACGTGCACGACATCGGCAAGAACCTGGTCGACATCATCCTGTCCAACAACGGCTACGAGGTGGTGAACATCGGCATCAAACAGCCGATCAACGCCATCCTGGAAGCCGCCGAGCAGCACCGCGCCGACGCGATCGGCATGTCCGGCCTGCTGGTCAAGAGCACGGTCATCATGAAGGAAAACCTCGCCGAGATGGCCACGCGCGGGGTCGCGGAGCGGTGGCCCGTCCTGCTGGGTGGGGCGGCGCTGACCCGCGCGTACGTCGAGGACGACCTGCGGGCGATGTTCCCCGGGCAGGTGCACTACGCGCGGGACGCGTTCGAGGGGCTGTCCCTGATGGACAGGGTGATGACCGCCAAGCGCGGCGGCGCGCCGGTGATCGACCCGGAGCGGGAGGCGGCCCTCGCGGCGCGGCGGGCCCGCCGGGAACGGCAACGGTCCATGGTCACCGAATCGCTGCCGGAGCTGCACGACTCCTCGATCCGCTCCGACGTGGCCGCGGACGTGGCCGTGCCCACCCCGCCGTTCTTCGGCACCCGGGTGGTCAAGGGCGTGCCGATGGCCGACTACGCGGCGCTGTTGGACGAGCGGGCCACGTTCCGCGGGCAGTGGGGGCTGAACGGCGCCCGGGGCGGCAGCGGACCGTCCTACGACGAGCTGGTCGAGACCGAGGGCCGGCCGCGCCTGCGCTACTGGCTGGACCGGCTGATCGCCGACCAGGTGCTGGAGGCAGCCGTGGTCTACGGCTACTTCCCGGCGTACTCCGAAGGCAATGACCTGGTGGTGCTCGACGAGAACGGGCACGTCGAGCGGGCCCGGTTCTCCTTCCCCCGGCAGCGGCAGGAGCGGCGGCTCTGCCTGGCGGACTTCTTCCGACCCAAGGGCGACCAGCTCGACGTGGTCGCGTTGCAACTGGTCACCGTCGGTCAGCCGGTCAGCGAGTACGCGGCAAAGCTGTTCGCCCGCAACGAATACCGCGACTACCTGGAGGTGCACGGGCTCTCCGTGCAGCTCACCGAGGCTCTCGCCGAATACTGGCACCGGCGGATCCGTTCCGAGATGACCCTGCCCGACGGCCGTCCGCTGGGCCACGACGACCCGGCGGACCTGGCCGGCCTGCTGCGCAACGACTACCGGGGCTGCCGGTACGCGTTCGGCTACCCGGCCTGCCCCGACCTGGAGGACCGAGCGAAGATCGTGGACCTCCTCGGGTCGGAGCGGATCGGCGTGGAGTTGTCCGAGGAGTTCCAGCTGATGCCGGAGCAGGCCACCGACGCCATCGTGGTCCACCACCCGGAGGCCAGCTACTTCAACGCCAAGTGACGGGCGCAGGTGCCCTGAGCTGCACCATAGGTCGCCCGGCAGGCCGCTGAACCATGATCATGCCGTGTCCAGGCCGTCAACGGCTTCCGGGCTATCCTCGGCGGCCTGGTCCTCACCGAATGCCTTGTCGATGGCCCGGCGCGTGCGGCCCTCGCTGGTCGGTAGGAGGTGTGTGTAGGTCCGCAGGGTGAACCCGGGGTCGGCGTGGCCGAGGTAGGTCGACAGGGCCTTGATGCTCTCCCCGGCGTCCAGGAGCACTGAGGCGTAGGTGTGCC
Organism: Micromonospora sp. NPDC005291; assembly: GCF_040607415.1. NCBI lineage: Bacteria > Bacillati > Actinomycetota > Actinomycetes > Micromonosporales > Micromonosporaceae > Micromonospora > Micromonospora sp. NPDC005291. The sequence goes on along the minus strand of NZ_JBEXGR010000013.1, from coordinate 77,646 downwards.
GAAGGACGTGCATCCCGTTGCGCCGGTCGTCGCGGATGTCCGTGGCCCGGATCGCGGGCTTCCAGACGCCGGGGTTGAACTTCGAGCGGCTGAGTGGCAGGCCGTCAGCGGTGGTCAGGTAGAGCCGAACTGTCGCGGGGTCGCCGGTGAGGGTTCCCCAGGGCAAGGTGACCTCTACGGGCGCGTACTGCTTGGCGTGGTCGCCCAGGCGGCGAGCTACGGAGGCTGGGAGGGGAACCTCCCGCGTCTTGCCGCCCTTGGGCGGGGCGAAGATGAGCGCGCCGCGCACGAGCTTGACCTGACGGACGACTCGGAGGGTTGGCCGGGTCGCGTCCAGGTCGTCAGGGCTTACGCCGAAAATCTCTCCCTGCCGCAGTCCGCAGCCCGAGCCCAGGTCGACAGCGACTCGGTAGCGGCCCGGCAGTTTCGCGCGGAACGCCGTGAGCTGGTCGACTGACCACGGCTGGACCTTGGTGGGGACGTGTCGGGGACGTTGAATGCTCTTGGCTGAGAAAGGATTGCTGACGATCTTTTTGTCGTCCATGGCGGCGTTCAGAATCATCGACACGTCGCTAAACAGAACACGGCGGTAGCCGGCCGACAGTCCCTTCTCCTGCAGCCCGCGCGCCCATGATCGGATCGTCGCCGGCTGGATCGACGCGATCGGCTTGTTACCGATGGCCGGATACACGTGCAGTCGGAGTTCGTACTCGATACGGTCCCGGGTCAGGACGTCGGTGGTTGCAGCGGCGAGCCATTCGTCGGCGTACTGCTTGAAGGTGGTGCGGCCGGCGTCGGGGTCGACGTAGGTGCCCTTGAGGATGTCGGCCTGGACGTTGGCGAGGAACGCTTGCGCCTCGCGCTTCTTCTTGTCGGGGAACGACTGCGACTTTTCCTTGCCGTCCGGGGCGAGGTACCGGACGCGGTAGCGCATTCCCTGTCCACATTCCGGCTTTGGTTCCTGCCGGGACTTCCCGTCCGGACTGGCAACCGTCTTGTACCAGCGGTCAACGATGTGGCCCATCTCAGGCCGCCTTGGACTGGTCGGCGAACCACGCGCGCACCACGTCAGGGTCGTAGCGCAGATGCCGACCGACGCGGCCGGCGGGCGGACCTATGCGGCGCTTGCGCCAGGTGTAGAGGGTCTGGACCGGGACGCCGAGGTAGGTCGATACGTCTTCGACGGTCCAGAGCGTGGGGGGTTGTGCGGTGGTCATGTCGTCTCCCGTGGTCGAGGGGTCAAGCGGCAGCCGGCGCGGTGCCGGCGGGGGTGGTGCCGAGTTCGTGGGCGAGTTCTTCGCGGCCGGTGGTTCGTCGCTCGCGGGCCAGGGCGGCGGCGGTGTTGGCGAGAAGTGCGTCTCCGGTGGTGTGCCAGCCGACGCCGGCGAAGGTGAGGGTGCCGACGATGAGCGTCGTGTCGTCCTCGTCGAGGTGGTCGACAGCGCGGAAGGTGCCGGGCTGCTCGTCGGCCTGGTGCTCGTGCTCGTGGCGCCGGAAGCTGACGCGGGTGTCGCGCAGGAGTTGGAAGGTGACGGAGTATCGGCGGGCTTTGGTGAGGAAGTGGCCGCCGAAGCCGAGCATGTGCGCCCAGCGCCGCAGCCGGGCGTAAGGGTTGCCGCCCGTTGGTTTCGCCGGTTCGGTGTCAAGGCTGGCTTGACGGTGGGCGACGCAGACCGGGCAGGCGGCGTAGCGGGTGTGGGTGCCGCAGTCGGGGCACTCCCAGCGCTGCACGAAGCCGGGTGCGGGCCGGTGGTCCCGGGGCCGTTCCGAGAGGGGGACCGGGGTGGTGGTGGGTCGGCCGGTGTGCCAGCAGGCGTCGATGAGGCGGGCGGTGTGGTCGCCGTCGGGGTCGGCGTAGTCGCCGATGGAGTCGGCGTCGAGCCTGACGGAGCGGTGCCCGGTTACCTCGGTGCTTTTGGTGGCGTACTTGGCAAGGTAGCCGGCGACCATGCCGTCGGTGACCTCGCCATCCCCGGTCAGGCTGATGGGTCGAATGTCGAGGCCCTTGCCCGGGTCACCCCACGCGATCGACCAACCGGTGGGCCGGTCGGGATGGCTCGGGGTGGCGAAGGCGACCTGCTCCACGGCGGCCCGGATCGCGTCGTCCAGGTCCGCGACGGTGAAGCCGGCCGGTGGCGGCACGACGGCGGTGGGGTCGGTGGGGTGGACGCCGTCCAGGCGCACCAGGGCGTGGAAGTGCACTGCCGCGCGTGCCTGAAACTCGGCCACCTTGCCGTGCGACAGCCGGACCGGGGAGACGGTGCGGATGTTGCCGGAGGCGGTGACCACGTGAGCGCGGGGGATGCCGCGGCGGCGGGCGAGTTTGGCGAGCCATCGTTCCGCGGCTTGCTTGGTGCGGTGCCACAGCTCGCCGGAGAACAGGTTCCACACGACTTGGTGGGTGTGGTCGTAGCAGTCCAGACACAGCGGCTGCCCGAGCACCTGGTCCCCGGTTTCGTGGCGTGCCCAGCAGACGGCGGGTCGGCCGTGTTCGCACAGGCCGGTGTCGCGGCGGGCGTGGCACGGCTCGGCCCGGCAGTCGCAGCGTTTGCGGTTGCCGCAGGTGTGCCGCTTGACCGCCCGGGTGTGCACGGTCCCGAAAGACGGTGCGGTGAAGGTGGCGAACACCGCCGGGTGTTGGGCGACGGTATCGGGGACGCCTTTGCCGCCGATGAGGCCGGCGCGCAGGAGTTGGTAGGCGTCGCGTTGGTAGGTGTGGGCGCAGGCGGGGCAGACGGTGGCGCGTCGGTTGCCGCAGGCGGTGTAGATGGCGGCGTCGGGCATGGCGTCGGTGTGCCGCTGGTCCAGGACCCGTCCGGTGCCCTGCTCGACGGTGAGCAGGCTGCCGGCGAGGCGGATGGGTCGGGTGCAGCCGGCGGCGGCGCGGACGTGTTCCAGCCATCCGAAGTAGTCGGGTTGGGTGGCGCGGGTGAAGGCGGAGCCTTCGGCGGTGTAGTCGTAGGTGGGGATGGTGTCGGCGTTCGAGCCCACACCCCGGGCCGAAGCGCGGGGTGTGAGGTCCAGCGTCGAGGCCATCAGCCGCCAACCTCGGTGAGGTGGCGGGTGGTGATGGTGCGTTCGGTGACGATGGCCCGGCAGGCACCGCACTGGCGCTTGGCCGGTTCGTGCCGGCGGCACGGGATCACGGCGGTGGTGTCGCCGCAGTGGATGGTGACCGGTGCCCGGCAGGGACCACCGGGGATGACGTCGACCAGGGTTCGGCGGATGTCGAACGGGTGCGCGTCGGGGTAGGCGGGGCAGGTGTGGGTGACCTGCTCGATGTCGACCAGGTAGATGGTCATCGGGCACCACTGATGGTGGTGAGGAGCTGCCCGGCGATGGTCGGGGTGACGTCGAGGCGGTTGGCCAGCTCGGCGGCGGTGATGGGTGCTCCGGTGGCCTGTTCGTGCTGCACGGCAGCGAAGCGGGCAGTGGGCAGCAGATGAGCGGGGACGTCGACCGGCTCGGATGCCGGCACGGTGACGAGTTCCGGCTCGACAGCCGGGGTCGGCTCTGGGGCCGGGGCGATGGCGGCCGGTGGTGCCGGCTCGGTGGTGACCTGCTCGGCCATCTGAACGCGGATCGGCTCCATCGACTCAGCAGCGGCCGGTTCGGCTGTCTGAGTGGCGGGTGCGGGGGCGAGGACGAGTTTGACCAGGGCCATGAACGCCAGCGCGGGAACAGCGGACAGGAGCCACCCGGACGGGCCGGGTTTGGCGACCGCCAACTGTGCGGCGAGGGAGAGGCCTGCGGCGGCGATGAGCAGGGTCATCGGGTAGCCGATGGGTGCGCCGGTGCGGCGGCGTCGGCGGATGGTCAGCAGGGCGGCGATGGGGACGAGTTCGGAGATGACGGCGTTGGCCCAGCCGAACCATCCCGGGGTGTTGGCGGGACTGTTGGCCATGGTCCAGTCGTGGACGTGGGTGAACGACGCGGCCCCGGCGGAGCCGCCGACAGCGATGAGGATGAGGACCAGGACCAGGCCCTCCAGTCGGGTGCCGGCGCTGGCCGGAGTGGTGGTGGGCATCAGTGGCCTCCGTGGCAGTCGAGGCAGCAGCCGTAGCGGCGGGGGATGTAGTAGGGCTTGACCTGGCCGCAGTAGCGGCAGGTGCGGCGAGCCAGCAGGGCTTTGGCGATGGCCTCCCGTTGCGCGGGCGTAGCGGTGCGTTTCGGTGCGGCGAGGTCAGTGCGGTAGAGGTAGGCGACCCGGCGGTTTTTGCGGTGTCGCCAATAGATTTGGGCGACCGGGTCTTGTCCTCCGGGGCGCAGGCCGGCGGCGCGGAGCTGTCGCAGGGTGGCCAGGCCGGTGGGTGCGCCTTGGTAGGGGAAGGTGGGGAACCCGTAGCGGGTGCCGAGCGGGTCGTAGAACTCGACCCGAATGCCAGTGCGGCTGGCCAGGTTGTCGAGGTCGACGCTGCGAAGGTCGGTCATGGCTTGTCTCCCCACCGCTGTTGGGCGGCTTGGCGGGAGATGCCGAGACGCTGGCCGATTTCGGCCCAGGAGTAGCCGAAGGCCCGCAGCCCGATCACGGCTTCACCGATCGCGTCATCGATCACCGAGGACAGGGCGACCAGGTCGCGCAGTGCTTCCACGTCTCCGGTGGCAACGCGGCGTCCGTGGGCGCGGATGATGCGCCGAGCGAAGCCGGCGAACTGGTCGTTCTCGACGACATCCCGACGCCGCTGCCTGGGGATGGATGGCGTCAAGGACGCCTTGACGGTGCTCATGCGTTCTCACCTCCGGCGGTGCGGAGGGAGTCCCACTCTTTGGCAGCCGCCGTGAGGGCGGTGATGACCTGCTCGGCCGTGCGGGCGGGGTCGTCGTTCCACGAGTAGGGGGAGGTGTGCTCGTCGAGTAGGTAGCCGTCTTCGTCGATGAAGAAGACCGGGGCGGCGGCGTCGAGGTAGTCGACGAACACGCCCAGGGCGGCGAGGTAGTCGGCGAGGGCGTCGGGGTTGAGTTGGGAGAAGTGCTCGATGCGGTGTCCGGCGCAGGCGATGCCGATGGCCCCGGCGGCGCAGGCCGGCGGGGTCGGGTTGTCGGTGGTGTGGGCGTAGTAGGTGCCCTGGTGCCAGCCGTGCCGGCGCAGGTAAAGGGCAGCCATCCGCAGCAGGTCAGCAGGTGTGACCGATGCTGTGGTGGGTGGGTTGTGGGTAGCCTTCATGGCAACCACGTCCTTTCGGGGGCTGTCGGTTGGTGGTCGGCAGGACCGGCGAGCTTGCGAGGCAGATCCGGTCCTGTCGGCCGTGCTATCGGGCGCGTAGCCGCAGGTAGCGGCGGTGCCTGTTGTCGTCACCCGGCATCTGGGTGGGTGCGGAGACGTAGACGAGTCGGCCGCTGCGGGCGACGGCCTGGACCATGGCGGCGATGTCCTCGGGACTGCCGGTGATCCACAGTTCGGTGAACTGCGCGGCCCGCTGGTTGTTCGCACGGGCGTAGGTGCGCTCGCGGGTGGTCATGCCGCCATCTCCCACTCGGTGGGGTCGGCCGTCGGGGTGTTGTTGGTGGGGCGGCGGGTCCAGGCGGCGTAGTCGGCGATGTTGTAGATGTCGGTGTCGGTGAGGTAGGCGGCCTTGATGCGGCGGGGAACGCCGCCTTCGGCCAGGAGGTAGGCCGCGCCCTGGTTGGTGGGCGCAATGTCGGAGGCGGTGTAGCCCTGCTCGGCCCAGCCCTGCCCGAGGATGATGTTCGAGCTGTTCAGCGAGGTGCACCGGAACGCGGCCCGGTAGCCGAACAGGTCCCGCAGCGAAGCGGGGATGATGTCCCACGACGGGCGCTGAGTCGCGGCGACGACGGGCATGCCGCAGGCCCGGCCGAGGGAGACGAGCCCTCGCAGGAGGGTGGAGAACTCTTCCTGCTGTGCCTTGGTGCCGAGCACGGTGGAGTACATGGCGAGTTCGTCGATGATGGTGACGATGACGGACATGCCGTCGCCGTCGGCGAGCTTGCGGCGCCGGTTGGCAAGCAGCCAGGCGTAGCGGTTGGTCGCGACGACCAGGAGGCGACGTAGCACGTCGATGCCGTGGTCGATGTCGGGGCCGATGAACGCGTCGGCGAGGTCGCGCCAGGGGCCGAGTTCAACGAGTTTGGCGTCGAAGAGCACGAGGCGGGTGTTGTCGCACAGGGCGGCGTGGCCGCAGATGTTGTTGATGAGCCCGGATTTGCCGCCGCCGGGTTCGCCTGCGGTGAGCAGGTTGCGGTAGATGACGTCGAGGTAGACGGGTTGGCCGAACTCGTCGATACCGATGAAGATCGGGTCGAACATCGACAGGCCAGGACCCACCGGAACCGCCTCAGCAGTGGTGGGAATCGTGGTGGTCATCAGGTGCCCTCCTGGGCGTTATGGGCGCGAGAAGCCACACGAACGAGCCGCCATGGCTCCTCGCGTCCCGAGTGGGTTGGGGTCAGATCCAGTCGGAGGTGTCGTCGTCCGGCACGGACGACGAGGAAGCCGCGGGCTTGCTGCCGTTGGCGGTCGTGGCCGGCTTCTTCGCCGGCTTGCCCTGGGTGGGGAGGGTGACCGTCGGCATGTCGATGTCCGGCAGGTCCAGGGCGGTGGGGACTGTCAGCGGCGAGGCCGAGACGGGTGCGGTCGGGTCGATGACGTCGACCAGCGGGGAGCTGACGTGGGCGGTCAGCACCTCACGGCGTTTGATGTCGAACCGCAGATAGGCGGCGTTGTTCTCCGAAGCGCGCTCGATGAGCACGGTGGAGGCGTGGCAGGTGACCGCGATCTTGTCGAGGCGGCCTTCCAGGTCCTTGGCGGACAGGCCGGGGCGCAGGTAGACCCAGACCCGCTCACCGACGGGGGTGGGCTTGGCCCAGAGGATCAGCGGCAGCGAACCGGACTGGTTGGCGATGATGAACTGCGCGAAACACACGCGCAGCCGATGGCGCACCACGAGGCACCATCCCCAGGCTTTGACCTGACGGCGCACCGGGCGGATAGCGGCGGGGACGCCGACGACCAAGGCGACCACCAACAGGGTCACCAGGGTTGGGGTGTGGTTGGCCAGCTGCACCCACGCGGTGAGCAGGAGCACCGCCATGGCGGTTTCGAGGCTCCACCACCACAGCAGCCGAATCACCGGCCAGATGCGGACGAGCAGCCACACGGCGGCACCGGTCGGAACGCCGATCAGCGCGCCGACGAACAGGGACACGATGGGGTGCCAGTAGGAAGCGGCCACCACGGCCGCGAGAAGGCCGACGATGACCGCCGTGAGGATGAACGCCATCTTGGCGTTCCGCGCGGAGGAACGGTGAACCTTGGCCTCGATGACCGTCACCGTTCCGGTTGACCTGCCGGCGAACCGGCGGGGGCTAGACTTGGACACGACGAGTCCTCCCTTGCACGAGGGTGGATGAGTTGGAGGGCACGGGGTCGGCAGATGTAGGAGTCGGACCGACCCCGCGCCAGCTCTTGCGGGGATGCCACCACCATTCGTGGTGACGGACCGGGAATGTAGGAGTCGGAACCACTCCCGGACCATGAATCTCAGCGGACCGTCAGGCCGCTTTCGTGCGTCAGACACCAGGGCTCACACAGCGCGGTGAGCGAGGGACCTACTTAGCCGCCGAGTTACCAGCCTTCGGCTTCAGCGAGATCGCACGGAACGCGACGCCGTTACGCCCGTTGGTCGCCCACGGAATAGCCTCCAACTGCTCGACAGCGACGAGCTGTCCCACCGTCACGCCCGGCTTCTCACCCGCCGTGGTGATGGTGATGATCTCGCCGCCAGTCTCGTCGAGCACGAAGACCTGGGTCGACCACATGAGCCGGCCAGTGTTCTTCTCCGACCGCTGATTGCCGTTCTGGTCGTTCTTCGGCTCCGGGTCCTTCGTCACCTGAACCTGCTTGCTCTGGGTGTCCACGTACAGCTTCACGAGATACCTCCGAGGGTTGTCGAGCGCGTCCCCTATGGACGACTGCTCGGTGCTGAACCCAAGGTAGGGCCAGGTTGCGGGCCAAACCCGGAATACTTTTCCGGGGGTCGAGGGCCGTCGACATGAGACACTGGACGCATGCGAGGCATCGGTCAGGATCTAACGGTTGGCGAACGGATTGCTTGGTATCGCCGCCGGCGGGGCATGTCACAGGAAGTGTTGGCGGGCATCGTCGGACGCACCGTCGACTGGCTGAGTAAGGTCGAGAACAACCGGATTGATCTCGATCGGCTGTCTGTCATCCGCTCGGTAGCGGGTGCGTTGGACGTCAGCATTGGCGATCTCGTTGGAGAGCCAACCCTCCTTGATTGGAACGCCGACAGCGGGACGAAGACAGTCTCCGCTCTGCGAGATGCCCTCCTGAACTATCGGCAGCTCTCACCGTTCGTCCCGGGGCCTGTCGCGGAGGCACCAGACGTAGCCCAACTGCGTACGGAAGTCACCCAGGTGTGGGATGCGTACCAAGCCTCTCGATACGGATACGTCGTCGCGCGATTGCCGCAGGCGCTCGCAGATGGACAAGCCGCGACCCAAACTCACGAGGGCGAGGACCAGGAGCAGTCGTTCGCACTTCTGGCGCTCACCTACCAGGCGACCGCAGTCCTGCTCACCAAGCTCGGGGAAGCGGACCTCGCATGGATTGCTGCCGAGAGGGGCTTCACGGCGGCCCAACGATGCGGCGATGTGGTTGTCATCGGGTCGCTCTTCCGCTCAGTCACTCATACCCTGCTCTCGACAGGTCGATTCCGTGAAGCGAAGCAGCTCACCGCCGATGCGGCGGCATACATGCAGCCCGGCTTGGCCGGGGCGACGCCGGAGTACCTGTCGGTATACGGCACCCTGTTCCTGGCCGGTTCCGTAGCCGCAGCACGCGACGAGGACCGTACCGCCGTCCGATCCTTCCTCAGCGAGGCGGACGAGACCGCGCGGCGACTTGGCCGCGACGCGAACCACCTTTGGACCGCGTTCGGGCCAACCAACGTGGCTATCCACCGCGTGACAACCGCGATGGACTTGGATGACGTACAGGTTGCGATCGACCTTGGTCCCCGTATCGACACGACCGGCCTTCCTGTCGAACGGCAGGCGCGGCATGCGCTCGAAACAGCGCGGGCACTGACTGCCTGGAACAGAACAGATGAGGCCATGGCGGTAGTGCTATCTGCTGAGCAGCAGGCGCCCGAGCAGATTCGCCACCACGCGATCAGCAGGCAGCTCGTCCAGAACTGGATGCGCCGCGGTCGAGGCCGACCCAGCTACCAACTCGCCAGCCTGGCGCAGCGCGTGCACGTCACGGCCTAGATCCGTAGAGTCCGTGGATGTGACCAGCCAAGCCAGCAACGTGCGTCCGCAAGCTACTCCCAAGGTGGCGGCGGGCGCGCTTTTCGTTGATGAGCAAGAGCGCATGATGCTCGTCAGGCCAACGTACAAGGCGCACTGGGACATCCCAGGCGGGTACGTCGAGCAGGGCGAGAGCCCGCTACAGGCCTGTGCGAGAGAGGTCTACGAGGAACTGGGCCTCCGAGTCGCGATCGGTGCTCTCCTTACGGTCGACTGGGCTCCGAGGCCAGACGAGGGCGACAAGATGCTCTTCGTCTTCGACGGCGGCATGCTCACGTCTGACCAGCTCGCGTCCGTTGCCTTCCGCGATGGCGAGATCGCAGAGTGGGCGTTCGTGGAAGACCGCCAGCTCGACGAGCTGACCATCCCCAGACTCGCTCGACGCCTGCGGGCGAGCATGCACGCCCGGAGAGAGGCTCGTACCGCCTACCTCGAAGAGGGCGTCTTGCCCCGCACGGACTGAGACTAAGGTGCAGCCTGGGATTCCGAGGAGGATTAAGTGCCCAAGCGTGTCAACAACGGACCGGGAGACGACCCGGACGAGTACTGGTTCGAGTGCGAGGACTGCGAGGGCACCGGGACCGTAAACGTCCCAGACGGACTCGACGAGTCCACCACTGTTAGCGGCAAGTGTCCCGGGTGCGAGGGCTTGGGCTTCTACGAAGGCGACGCTGACGACGTCGAACCGTGCAACAAGCGCTTCCACCCGAAGGGTGGTGGATCTGACCCCCGGAGCTACTGGTACTTCTGCCGAGAGCCAAAGGGTCACGCGGGAGACTGCGACTGCCCGGCAGTTCACGAGCAGCTACTTTGATCCGCGCTCAGGATGTCGCAGATGAGTTGGCGGACGAGTGTCGTGCATCAGTCGACGGAGGACAAGCTAGCTGCCGGCCGGCTGCCGGCGAAGTGGTTCAAAGTTTCTGTACGTCTTCAAGGCGGCCCTGAACGGGCCGCACGCGCCGCCGCCTGGGCGCGCGTCTGACCCCTCCCTTAGCCGGTCGGGGCCAGCCACGCCATCGCCCGTCGGCTGGCGCGGAAGCGGGAAGCCCAGGGGGCCGCCGCAGCACGACAGGGCGTTGATGAGTGAGGTGGTGGGCCGGCAGCCGGCCGGGCCGCGCGGCCCGCACCGCGCGGCGTAGGGGAGCGCACGCCGGCCGCGTTGGCGAGTTGGCGGTGGATCGCGGGGTTGCGGTTACTTCGCCTCCGGCGGGGGCGCTCGGGCTCCGAGATGGTTGCAAACCCGTCGGCGCGTTGCGGTCCGTGGGTGGTTGCGCTGGCCATCCCGCCAGCCGGCGACCCGGGCGAGCCGAGCAGACCACCGCCCGACCCGCCAGCGTCCGACCGTGCGTCAAGGCCGTCTTGACGTGGCGGGCCGGGTGGTAGCCCGCTCCCACAGGAGGGCGGGTCGACGGCAGACGGGATGGCAACATCGCTCGGGGCTGCTGCCGCCGGCTAGAGCATGGTGGGTGCGTCGTCGTACATGGGGCTGTTCTGGTGGGCGGCGCAGCGAGCGCCGCCGGTGGCATTGCCGCAACGCTGGCCGTTCTTCATTCGAGCACCGCACTGGACCGCTGGGTCATGCACGTGGCAAAGGCCCGATGGGCGGGGATTGATGGGGCAGGGAGCGCCCTTGCGGGTGACGGAGCGGCAGTGGGGCAGCAGCGTTGGTGCGGTAAGAGCAACGGCCACGTCCGCCTCCGCGCGGGAGTAGAGGAAACGGCCGGCGATGCGGCGGCGGGTGGTGGGTATGTCGACCAAGGCGACCGGATGCGGCACGATCCAGGTTCGAGGGCTACCCCAGCGAACCCAGACTGCGACAGCTCCCGCATCGGCTTCGCAGAGCAGTTTGCGTGACGACCATTGCTTATCGGTCCTGTCGATCTCGACGGCGATCGGTGGCGCTCCCAGGCGCTCGCAGACAACGTCGAGGTAGCCAGGGCGATCCGGATGAGCGCCGGGTAGGCCCGCGATACTTGGCACTTCTCGCCGGACTCGCCAACCGTGCGCGACGCCCCAGTTCACCACGCCTCGTGTCAGTGCCGAGGTGACCCGTGGTGCAGACCAGTCGGTGAAGGTGAGGGGGGCGAGCCACTTGGTCAGGGACTCGGCCGCCCGTGACGAGCGAAGCGCCAGATCCATAGACAGAGGGTAACTTCTCTGGGTGACGGTGTCGCTACCGCTTGACTTCGGTCTATCCTCGGAGAGGATGGCTGCATGGCGAAGCGGCTAGATGAACCCGAGTTCGATTGCGTGGTTGCTACAGAGTGGGGCTACTCAGGCCAGCAGCTCTGGACGCGAACATCACACGACGCGTGGACCAGCGAAAGCAGTCGTGAGTACCTGAGTTGGGACAAGCTGCTGGACATGGGAGAAGTTGTGGTCCTGACTCCTGCCAATCTCGATGCACACCAAGTCGGACGACGCGAGGGGCGATTCGAGGTACTTCGGGAGGTCGACGCCACTCTCCGAAGAGTTAGCGAGGCAACGTATAAGATCGGGAAGCGGTAGGTAAGAAATGACGGGCATGCGGCGAGGAATCCCGGCGTCCGTTGAGGCAGCTCTGTGGACAATTAGTAATGGCCGATGCTACGGGCCCGGATGTCCCATGCCCGTCATGTTCGAGACACGCCCCGGAGTGTACCGGAAGAATGTTCAAATTGCTCATATTTATGGTGTTAGGCCGAACGCATCCCGGTACAAAGACGGATTACCCGACCCTGAACGTGATTCTTTCAGGAACCTGCTACTTCTCTGTCTGCCCCATCATTCGGAGGTAGACGACAAGAGGACCGGAGAAAAGCTTTATCCGCCGGAGATCTTACTTGAGTGGAAAAGGAGACACGAGGGTAATCTCAACGCCGAGCTAAGTAGAATTGGCCCGGTGGATGAGGATGTGCTTATGGATTTTATCGCGGACATTTTCGAACCTCCGCTAAAGCGGCTGGAAAGCATTGCGGAACAGCTCGAAAAGACGGGGACTGTCAACGCAAATAGCGTTGCAGACCTTCGAGGAATCATATCGGCTCTAACTGATAATCCAGTCGGGCTGGATGCGCGGACGGTTGCAACCCTGGCGGATTCAGTGGAGAAGCTAGGTGGACAAGGATTCCGGCGGGCCGTTAACAGGCTCTCTGATGCTGCTGACATCATGCTGCGGGCATCCCGGCGAATGCCAGAACGCTGAGGGGTCATCGACGAGGTAGATCGCCCCAGGAGGACTGGTAATAGGCGCGTTGAATGGAGGTGTCGTGGGCGATGCAGTGACCCAATTGCCAGACGATGGGACGGACCAAGTCCCTGACGAATACACGCTCGAAGGGGATGTCCGCCAGTTTCTTGACTCCGAAGAGGCAACGCCAGAATTTCTGCGCGAGTGCCTGTGGCGAATCGTGGATATCTTGCGGGACCTCGCGATGTCTCAACGACGGGCCGTTGTTGGAATCCTATCGCTAATGCTTGTATTTGAGCTATTGAATCGTAGTCTTGTGAATGAGGCTTCGTTGGTTGGAGTCAAGCTTGCTCGACTTGATTTTCTTCAGACCCCAATCCCAGCTGCCGCTTGTTACTTATTCCTTCGCTCTACCGCAGTGGCGAAGGACCGAGACATCTACACCTCTGTCTACTACGCCATCGTGGGGCAACGGTTTCCAGGTCTTTATGCGTCGCAGATAGATCGTTTGTTCACTACTTCGCGGGGGCTAACGTTCAGCAGCGTCCCTAAGCGCTACTATATGCGCGGCGATCACATCTGGCCCTTTGCCCTGCCCGTCGCCGAGGGGAGGGTAACAGTTTTAATTACGCCTGCCTTTAGCTTTTATGCGTATTGGCAAATCTTCGCTAGGAGTGGAATCGGTAGCCTTGCGACTTGGCTCTCACTTATTGTCGCGGTCGCCTTGCTCCTGGTGGCCTTCAAGCTCGCCTACGCCTTTCTCAACACTAGTGACATGGCGGACCAGCGGTTGCTCCATGACATGTTCAGGCCTCGATAAGAACTGGCAGCAAGAAGGCGGCGCGGACTGTTTCAACCGGTCCCGAGGCGTATCGCCCTCCGGCTGGGTGACTAACTGAGTGACGACAGGAGTGGGTTGTGGCGGACTGCCACGGACGCCGGTGGACGAGTTCCCGCAGAAGGCGGTAAGGGCTAGGCAGGTCACCGAGCTACGCATGTTGCCTGGGGGTCAAGGGGTCGCGGGGTTGCATCCATGGGAGCATCGGGATGTCAGGAAGCGATGATTTTATTCAGTCTGTGCGACCGTGTTTCTTTCCATTCGGGTCTTCACCAAAGCCCTGACTTCGAGCATGACATTTCCTACCAAATATTCTTCGACTAGCCACGGGGCAGGCACACTCTTGACTTGGATTGCCTCACCCGATTTCAACCGGATGTCGACAGTGCCGTAGTTGAGAATTCGGCCTACTCGTGACTGTCTAGCGGTGACGCTTTCGACTTCGTTTAGCGACCAGACCTGGGCCTTGCGGGACTCCACGATCGCGAAGGAATCGTCGGTAATTAAGATTGGTGGCCTCCGCCATCGCAGGAAACTTCGGATAAATACTCCCTGAACTCCTAGCCAAGCGGTTATACACAAGCTAAGCCAGAATCCTCCCAGATCAGTGCCGTCGAGGTAGCCCGACAAAGAGCCCAGGGCGAAGGTTCCAGCAAGGCCCACTGCAGCCGGCGAGGTCAAGCGAATCCAATGTGGCTTCCAAGCCCAAAGGATCCGATCAGTCGGGAAAGGTTTACCAATGAACGAGAGTTGGTCGAAGTTGGTCATATCGAGCCAAGCCAACAGTCGACATTTCACGTCAAAGGCTTGGGCGGACGCGGCGAAGCCGAGCGCCGTTAGAAGCTTGAAGAGCTTTCCCGGACGTTCGTCGATGAGCGCGATAAGTTCCTGGGCACGCGTGCTTGCCCATTGTGGATCGCTGTAGCGGCGAAATGCTGCCCACGCGACGAGCCGTCGTGCGAGCCACGGGGAGATGTCGCTTGCTTCATTGATGAGTAGGCCCGTCACTACACCGAAAAGCACTTCTCCCGCTCTCACCTGGTCTCACCGTCGGCGAGGCGACACCCTAGCGACCGCAGCGTTGCAACCGGCTTCCAGCCGGCGGCTCTACCCCGGCGCGCTCCCCGTCGCTCGATCAGAAGTTGCTGACCCGAAGCTAGGCCGTTGGGGGTTAGCCGGTAGAAGCGGCGAGGCGGACGGCCGACTTCTGGGTTTTGCGCCTCCCAGTAGCCTGAGATCCACTCTGCACCTTCGAGGCGATCAAGCACCCCGTAGACCGTTGGTCCGGACCGCTTTGCCTGCTTCATGATGGTCCAGCCGTGAACCTCCTCGTCGTTCTGCCAAGCGGTCAGGAGCACCTCGATCACGTCGAGTAAGGGCTGCGTGATCCTCGCGGGTGAGGTCATGCCGCTTATCTTACCTATGTCGAGCAAGGGCCTGTGCGGACGCGCGGGTGCACGTTGCCCGTTGCTTGCAACCTCTGGTGGACCCGGAAGTTTTCTGGATACAGGCCGATCGACGGATCAAGATCATGCCGTCGCCAGGCCGTCGAAGGTGGACCGGTAGCGACAGAGGCTGACCAACGTCGACCGCCTACGTCCGAGGTCGGGAGGTGTGATGCCCGCTTTGATCGCCGCTGCCCGCCACCGAGATCAATACAACGCCAAGTGACGACCGCAAGTGCCCTGACCTGCACCTCAGGTCGCCCGAAAGGCCGCCTATCGATGCGGCGAGCCGCATCGGTCGACAGACGCAGGCGGCCGCCCAGGTCCGCCGGGGCGTCGTGGCCGGCATCCTGCGCGACGACTACCGGGACCAGACCTACCAGTCCGAACGCGGGAGTGGTGAGGTTTCGCCGGCGGGGACACGCAATCGTGCGTATCGACATAAACGAACCAAGAGCTGCCGAACAGTTTTGGGAGGGCATGCAGGTGGTGGCCGCTGCCGCCACGCGGCACCAGGACTATGACTTGTACCGGGCGATTGTCACGATCGGCCGAGCGGCGCTGGCTCAAGGTGTTGAACTCGTGCCGTCCAGCGGACTGTTCCTCCAGTGCCCGGTGTGCAACGCCCTCGCGGCCCAACGGTGCATCAATGTGCCTGGGCACCCGCTGGGAGGCGACGGCGCTCTCCATTTCCAGCGCGTCGATCTGGCCGAGAAGGCGATCAGCGGGGAAGTTCCTCTTCCTCCTCCACTGAGCTGATGACCTCTCGGGCACGATGACCGAGGAACCGTGGTAGAGCCGCTTACCTGCAACTCAACTAGAAGATGCGGGCGCAAGGTGTCGAGAACGGTCGGGTGGCTCCGTCTCAGGTGAGGACACGGCCACCGTGGTCGTAGCACACCAGGGAGATCCAGCATGGCGATCCAGCGGATGGACAACGTCCTCATCGTTGTCGACGACCTTGACGCTGTCATCTCGTTCTTCGTCGAACTTGGCATGGACCTGGAGGGGAGGGGACCAGTCGAGGGACGGTGGGTGGAGCGGGTCATCGGGATCGATGACGTCCGGCAGGAAGTCGCGATGCTGCGGACCCCGGACGGGCATGGCAAGGTCGAGCTGGCGATGTTCCATACGCCAAAGGCGATCAGCGCCGAGCCGAAGGATGCACCCGCGAACACGCTGGGCATTCGTCGCATCATGTTCGCCGTCGACGACATCGAGGACGTCATTGCCCGCCTGCGCACCCACGGGGCTGAACTCGTCGGGGAGCTGGAGCAGTACGAGAACGCCTATCGCCTCTGCTACGTCCGCGGGCCCGAGGGCATCATCGTCGGACTGGCCGAACAGCTCATCTGAACGCCGTGGCAGCAACTTCAGGGATGTAGGGGCCTCACGAGCGACGGATACCCCTACATCCCTGAAGTTGTGCGGATCTTGGCCCAGCGGAAGTGACGCGCTGAGCTGGGCGTACATCTGCTCTCGGGTTTCTTCCGGCAGCGAGTCCCGGAGGGGCGAGCGGATCACCCCGGCGGAGACGGCGTTGACCCGGATCGGGGCGAGTGCGCGGACCAGCGCGTCGATCGCCCCGGTGATGCTGGCCGCCACCGATCAGCCCGCGCGGTGCCGGTGGTGCCGAGGGTAGCCGGTCGCCTCTGGTGCACGAGTTCGTCGACATCGCCGTGCGGCACGCCCAGTCGTAGTACCAACTGATGAGGCCACTCTCGTTCCCCGTGGCGATGGCACGGCATCTCGTGTGGGACAGAGTGGATCAAGCGTCGTTTGGCCGACTGGGGCCCTGACACTGAGATCGGAAAGAGGCCGTTCCGTGAGCCCCGAAAAACAACAGAACAGCAAGTGGGCACCGTGGTGGGTGTACCTGGTCGTCATCCTGGGCTGCAACTACGGGAAGCAGTACCTGGTTCAGGATCTGCCCGTAGCGGTCAATGCCGCGATCACCGTCGTGCTCGTTGGTGCCCTCTTCCTGGTCATCACCGTGGTGTACCGCCTCATACAAGGCGCCGACCGTCAGTGACACCGAAGCAGTCCCGTCCGGGCACCAGAAGAGGTGCTACGCGGCTCGGAAGGTCTCGCGCAGTGCCGGGTCCAGCGATCGGCCGGTCGTCGGCTCGATGAACAGTTCGGCGAGCAGGAGGTCGGCGAGGTGGGTCGGGTTGACGCCCGACTCCTTGCGGCTGAGTGCCTGCAGCGCGCCGCCGAGTCGTAGGGCGGCCTTCACCGCGCCGGCCGGCAGGCGGGCGACCCGGCGGCGTCGGCCGACCGCGTCGGCGATGCGTCCGATCATGTCGTTCCAGGTGAGGTTCTCGTCGGCGACCGGGATGTCCGCACCGCTCGCCTGCTCCAGAGCGTCCACCGCGACGTCGGCCACGCTGCGCGCCGACGCCGCGGCGGTCCCACCACCGGGGACGGCCAAGGGTGTACGAGAGCGCGCCCACCGGTCCAACGGGCCCGCCCAGTTGGGCAGCCGATCGCCGGCGCGGCCGAAGACGAACGGCAACTCGAGTACGGCGACCGGCAGATTCGGGCCGGCGGCCTCCCGTCCCTCCCGGGCCTGCTCCAGGCGGCAGCGGATGTACGTGTGACGCTCCGCGAGTCGCCACTGCGGATGCAGCCGGTCGAAATAGGTGTAGTACGAGCCCATGACGACCCCGCGGGTGAGACCTTCCCGGCGGGCGGCGGTGAACAGGCGTACCACCGGCTCGACGTTGTCCCGGCGGAAGACGGGATAGATCGGCTTGGGCAGTGGTCGTTGCTCGTCGGTGCGGGTGGCGTAGACCACGCCGTCATGACCGGCGAGCAGCGGCCGCAGTTCGTCGATCGAGGCAGACTCCACGTCGAGCAGGTGGTCGACACCGGGACGGGCGGTACGCGCCACCGTGGTCGCCGTATTACCTCGCTCGCGCAGCACGTCCACCACGTGAGCGCCGATCAGACCACTGCCACCCACCACAAGAATTCGCACGCCGCATCGTCCACCGTGGAGACCGCTGCTTGTCAAGGGGCGATCGATACCCGTCGGAATCAGACTGTGCCCGAAGACCCGGTCGGGGTGTCCTCGACCTGGGCGGGAGCGGCATTGGATTCGCCGGTCGTTGAGGCGTACCGGTGCTGTTGATGGTCAGCTCGCCGACGAGCTCGTTGAGCTGCGGGTCGTCGGGGTACCGGCCGGGGTAGAGGCGGAGGGTGCCCACGACGTCAGCCGCCACGGTGGCCCATGATGTCGGGTAGGCCGGGCCAGGTCGACAACCTCGTCGAGCCCGGCTACATGCGGACCGACTTTCTGCGGACCCACTTTCTGCGGACCCACTCCCTTGGCCTGCCGCCGACCACCGTGTCCGGCTACGAGTCGATCCGGGAGATGACCGCAACGCACCTGGCGATGCCGGGCACCCAGCTCGGTGACCCGGTCAGGGCCGCAACCGCCATCATCGAGGTGGTCGTCTCGGGTAGGGCGCCCCTGCACCAACTGCTCGGTTCGGGCTCCTACTCGCCCGCCAAGTCCCGGATCGATTCGCTGACCTTCGACGTCGAGGCGGGCCGCGAGTTGGCGCACACGACGGACATCCCGCAGCACAGCTGAGGCTATCCGTTGTGTGGCGGACCCGGCCTGGTCACTGTCCAGGCCGGGCCCGCCGCCGGTCAGCCAGTGACGAGGTCGAACTTCTCCCACTGGCCGATGGAGGTCCGGTTCGCGATCAGCGCGGACGCGCCCGCGTTCTCGGCGGCGACGTACCGGTTGTTCACCGTGGCTCGCAGGCTCACCGTGCCGTCGGAGTTGCGGACGAGCTGGAACGTCTCCCAGGCGCCGGCGGTGGCCCGGTTGGCGATCAGCGCGGCGGCCCCGGCGTTCTCGGCCGCGACGTACTGCCCGTTGCCCTTGGCGCGCAGCGCCACGTTGCCGCTGCCGAGGTCGACCAGGTCGAACCGCTCGGTGGTGCCGACGGAGCTGCGGTTGGCGATCAGCGCGGTGGTGGCGTTGAGCGCGCTGACGTACTGGTTGTTGGCCCGGGCGCGCAGGCTGGAGCCGGTGGGCGGCGGGGTCGTCGTGCGCGGCGAGCAGTCGGCCGTCACGGCGCCCGCGGCGACGCGGAGGCCGCCGAGCAGCATCCGGGTGAAGTTCGGGTCGCTGTACGACGCCTCGGTGTGCCCGAGGCCCGTGTACCAGGCCCGCCCGCCGCCGTAGGCCTTGCACCAGGTGATCGGGTGGTCGCCGCCCATGTTGCCGCCGCTGTACGACGACTCGTCGAGGCTGGCGAGGACCCGCACGCTCGACCGGGGGTTGGTGCGGTAGTTGTACCACTCGTCGGTGCGGACCCAGGTGTCGCCCAGGTGGGCGGTCGACGGGTTCGTCCGGTCCTCGACCCGTACGGTGGCGGACTGGATCGCCGGGTGCGAGTCGAACCACGCCCCGACCAGTCCGCCGTACCACGGCCAGCTGTACTCGGTGTCGGCGGCGGCGTGCACGCCGACGTATCCGCCGCCGGCGGCGATGTACGCCTCGAACGCCGACTGCTGGGTGGCGTTGAGGACGTCGCCGGTCGTCGACAGGAAGACCACCACCTGGTACTGAGCCAGGTTGGCGGTGGTGAACTGGGCGGCGTCCTCGGTGGCGGTCACGGTGAAGCCGTTGGCGGCGCCGAGCTGCTGGATGGCGGCGATACCGGTCGGGATGGACGAGTGCCGGAAACCGGCGGTCTTGCTGAACACCAGGACCTTGGTCAGCGGTGCTGCCGAGGCCGGAGTGGGGAGGGTTACCAGGGAGGCCAGCACCACGGCCAGGCCGGTGACGAGTGCCAACAAACGGGAACGGGAACGCATGTCGTGCTCCTCTGCTGAGCGTCGACCCTGGCGCGCACGTCACTGACCGTGCGGGCTCGCCGGGAGCCGGGTTGGCGGTGGTGCGGAGCCGGGCCGCCGATGCTCGGCTGAGATGGTGCGGGGTGGCGCGGTGGTGTCGACGACTCGCCAGTGTGGACGATCGGAGCGCATCGACGTGTATCGCTGAGGCAGTAAACCTCCGATGTCTCCGCTCCGTCAAGCCCGCGCTCGTCGGATACCACAGGCTGGAAGAGCCCAGCGGGATTCCTCAGCCCAGGACGGCTGGCGGTACGAGCGCCAACTGTTTGACCTGGCGCAGCATCAGCGCGGTCTCGACGGTGCGGATGCCGTCCAGCGCGCCGATCCTGTCGTTGAGGTACGCGTACAGCTCCTCGGTGCCCCGGCAGCGGACGGCCGCGATGATGTTGGTCTGGCCGGTGGCCGCGGCGGCGAACTCCACCTCCGGGTGCTCGGCGAGCGCATGCCCGGCCGCGGCCAGCGCGGACGGCGCCACGGTCAGCCACAGCATCGCGCCGATCTCGCGGCCCACGTGTTCCGGGGAGTACTGCACCGCGAAGTAGAGGACGCCGCTGCCGCGCAGCCGGTCCAGGCGGCGTCGCACCACGTCCTCGGACTGGCCGCATGCTGTCTGCAGGTCCGCGAGGGTGGCCCGGCCGTCCCGGAACACCGCGGCGAGCAGCGCCTCGTCGATCTCGTCGACCGTGACGGTGCCCGGTGCCGCCTCCACCGGCGTGGGGCGCAGCGCCGTCTCCTGCTCGGTGGTGAGGGCATTGGCCTTCTGCAGCCAGCGGAGGGGGCCACCGTAGAAGCGGTGCAACAGGCAGTGTGCGCTGAACCCGATCACCCGTTGGGTGCGCTGTAGCCGGCCCAGCAGCAGTTCGTCCCGGGCGGCGCGGCTACGGGGCCTCATCTCGCAGACCACCTCGCTGCCGCCGGAGATCAACGCGACGTACGACGTGTCCGGGCGGCGGGCGAGCGCGTCGGCCAGCCGTTCGGACATGTCCGGGGTGCACCGCAGCCGGACGATCCAGTTGGAGCGGCCGACCCGGCTCTCGTCGGTCATGCCCAGCACACGCAGCCCGGCCTGGGTTTGCAGGCGTCGGAAGCGGCGGGCGACGGTCTGGTCCGAGACGCCGAGAACAGCGGCGATCCGGCTGAACGGGGCGCGACCGTCGAGTTGCAGGGCCTGTAGCAGTTGCAGGTCGAGGTGGTCCAGGGAAGGGGGCACGGTCTTCCTGATCGTCGGTGGCGTCACCAGCGTAGAAGCCGGTGACGCCGCCGTCTTTCGGTTGGGTGAGGTCAGGCCGACACGGTTTCTGGCAGCGGGGCCGCAGGTTGTGGGTCGCGTACCGGGCGCGGACGGCGCAGCAGGACGACCGCGGCCAGGGCGGCGATGAGCATCAGCGTGGCCGACACCGTCAGGGACAGCTGGAAGCCGTCGAGGAACGCGTTGTTGAGGGCGTTCAGCACGCCGTCCTGCTGAGTGCCGTAGTCGGCGGTGGCGACTGCCTGGAAACCGCTGTCGCCCATCGCGGTGGTGGCGACCTGCTGGCGGTCACCGCTGACTCCGGCGTCGGTGAGGTGTCCCGGCAGGGAGCTTGCCGCCCTGCTGGTCAGCAGGGCACCCAGGACGGCGGGGCCGAGCGCGCCGCCGACCTGGCGGAACGCGTTGTTGCCCGCGGCTGCCATGCCGGCCAGCTGGAACGGCACCGAACTGACCGCGGTCGCGGTCATCGGGGTCAGCACCGCGCCGAGGCCCAGGCCGAACAACGCGAGCCGCCAGCTCAGCTGCCCGAACGACGTGCCGGCGTCGACGGTGCTGAGCAAGAACAGCGCGACCGCCGAGATGAGCAGGCCGGCGCCGAGCAGCCAGCGCACCTGCACGCGGTGCATGAGGCGGGCGATCAGCGGCCCCACGACGACCGGCACTGCCGTGTTGGTCAGCAGCCGCAGCGCAGCTTCCATGGTCGACAGCTGCTGAACCAGGCCGAGGTAGAGGCTGAGCACGAAGATGCTGCCGATCACACCCATGAAGCTGACCATGGCGATCACGGCGGTGGCGTTGAAGCCGCGGCTGGCGAAGAGGGCGGGGCTCAGCATCGGCGAGTCGCTGCGCTGCTCGATCACGACGAACGTGGCGAGGCTGAGCGCGGCCACGGCGAACGCCAGGAGCACGATGGGGTCGGTGAACGAGCCGGCGCCGCCCTCGATGACGGCGAAGACCAGGGCGACGATGGCGAGGGCTGCGGTGATCTGGCCCGGCCAGTCCAGGTGCCGCTTGCCCGGCGCCCGCGAGTCCGTCACCAGCGGAATGGCGATCAGCGCGGTGAGCAGCGCGAGCGGGATGGCCGGCAGGTAGATCCAGCGCCAGGACACGTGCTCGAGGATCGCCCCGGCCAGCAGCGGGCCGAGCGCGAGGGCGAGCATCAGGGAGGTGGCCCAGAGGCTGATGTACCGGCCGCGCTTGCGCGGATCCGGCACGGCGTGGCTGATGAGCGCCAGCGTGGCGGGTAGCAGAGCGGCCGCGCCCACGCCGGCGAGCGCCTGGCCGACCCAGACCATCGCGATCGACTGTGCGGACAGTGCGACGGCCGCGCCGATCGCGCAGAACAGCAGGCCGGCCTGGAACACCTTCTTGCGCCCGTGCACGTCGCCGAAGACGCCGGCGGTCAGGATCAGGGCGGCCATCGGCAGGACGAAGGCGTCCGACACCCAGGACAGATCGGCGGTCGACGCGTCCAGCCCGCGCTGGATCATCGGTAGGCTCACCGACACTGTCGTCACGGGCAGATAGGCGACGAACACCCCCAGACATGCCATGACCAGTGTCGCGCCGAGCCGGTTTCCCGACGCCTTATCCGTGGTTGCCATCTACGCGCAGCTCCTCTTCGGCGGACCCGGTGCCCGGCCGACGAGCCAGCATCCGTGCCGTTGAGGAGCACCGCCAGTCAATCGCGCCGAATCCCGGAATACCGACGTGCGGGCTCTGTGACGCAGGGCTTTCCGACACCGTCTACGGCTCAGCGAAGCCCGGCCGACCCGATCGGGCTAGGTGCCGGTGGTGGTCCGGTGGCCCCCGAGGGTCGCCACGGGAGCGGCTTCGGCGAGCGCGGTCCGGACGGTCTCCAGCAGCGGGTCGCCCGGGTGCTCGATCCAGTGCTGGACGGCGACCCGCAGGATGGCCAGGAAGGTCGCGGCCAGGAGGCGGGAGCGCAGTGCCACGTCGGCGTCGCTGAGCCGGTGGGCGAGTTCTGCGGCCAGCTCGCGCTCGATCGCGGCGTACGCCGCCACCTGATGGGGAGCCAGGCCGGGCTGCCCGCGTAGCTTCCGGCGTTGGCCCAGCCAGGCGGGCCCAGAACCCCCGAACATCTCCTCGGTGAGGCGTTCGGCTGCTCGGCTCAGTACGGTCCACGGCGGCTCGTCGAGGGGCTGTTCGCGGATCAACTGCAACAGCCGGTGCAGGCGCGTGGTGTCGCCGTGGAAGAGCGCCTGTTCCTTGCTGGAGAAGTAGTTGGAGAAGGTCCGCCGGGAGACGTTGGCGGCGTCGGCGATCGCTTCGACCGTCACCGCGTCGAACCCCTGCTCGGCGGCGAGGCGCAGGGCAGCCTCGTGCAGGGCGAGGCGGGTCGCCGCCTTCTTGCGCTCCCGCAGCCCGGTGGTCTCGTCCATCGCTCAGAGGGTACGTGCGGGTGACGGACTTCTCAATGCGCAAACTTGCCTGCTGGGCAAGATCGGTAGATGCTTGCTTGCGGCAACCAACATATGTGTGTGGAGCGGACGTGGACAACGGTGTTAGTGAACTCGGGCTTCGCCTGTACGACCTGGTCAGAACCGTTCGGCTGCTGAAGCAACGCCGGGCCGAAGAGCGCCCGGCGATCCCGCCGGGTCTGCTCGGCATGCTCGTGCAGATCGATCAGGTCTCCAGCGGCTGCCACGCCCGCGAGTTGGCCCATCACACCCGGCTCGACCCGTCGACGGTCAGCCGCTCCGTCACGGCGCTGGTCGCGCACGGCCTGGTCGAGCGGCGGCCCGACCCGACCGACAAGCGGGCGACCTTCCTGGCGGTCACCCCGGCCGGCCGCGAAGCCCTGGCCGGCGGCCACGGCTGGTACGGCGAGCTGCTCGAGCGAGCGCTCGCCGACTGGACTCCCGACGAGGTGACGGCGCTGAGCGCCGCCCTCGGCCGATTTACCGGCGACATCGAGGTCGCCCTCGGAAACCACGACAACCTGGAGGCCGCGCGATGAGCGCACCCACCATCACGGCCGGCGCTGAGCCGATGACCCATCGGCGGACGCTAGAGGCGCTCAGCGGCCTGCTGCTGGTGCTGTTCGTCGCGATGCTGAGCAGCACGGTCGTCTCGACCGCGCTACCGAAGATCATCGGATCGCTGAACGGCTCGCAGAACCAGTACACCTGGGTGGTCACCGCGACCCTGCTCACCGCGACCGCGACCACCCCCATCTGGGGCAAACTGGCCGACCTGTTCAACAAGAAGATCCTCATCCAGGTCGCCATCGTGGTCTTCCTGCTGGGCTCGGTCATTGCCGGCTTCTCACAGACCGCCGGCCAGCTCATCGCCGCCCGCGCGTTCCAGGGCATCGGGGTCGGCGGTCTTCAGGCGCTGGTCCAGGTGGCGATCGCGGCCATGATCCCGCCGCGGGAGCGGGGCCGCTACAACGGCTACCTCGGTGGCGTCATGGCGGTTGCGACCGTCGGCGGCCCGCTGCTCGGCGGCCTCATCGTCGACACCTCCTGGCTCGGCTGGCGCTGGTGCTTCTTCGTCGGAGTGCCGGTAGCCGCCGTCGCGCTGATCCTGCTCCAGGCCACCCTGCACCTGCCCACCGCACGCCGCGAGAACGTCAAGATCGACTACCTCGGTGCCGGCCTGATCGCCGCCGGTGTCAGCCTGCTGCTGATCTGGATCTCCTTCGTCGACAACTCGTTCGCCTGGGCCTCCTGGCAGACAGCGGCCATGGTGGGCGGCACACTCGTCCTGCTCGCCCTGGCGGTCTGGGTCGAATCGCGCGCGGCCGAGCCGGTCGTCCCGCTCGGCATCGTGCGCCAGCACACCACCGCGCTGGCCATCCTCGGCAGCCTCGCGGTCGGCATGGCCATGTTCGGCGGCGCCGTCTTCCTCGGCCAGTACTTCCAGATCGGCCGCGGCTACAGCCCGACGGAGGCAGGCCTGCTCACCATCCCGATGATGGCCGGGGTCCTCGGCTCGTCGATCATCGCGGGCCGGCTGATCACCAAGAGCGGAAAGATCAAGCCGTACATCGTCACCGGCTCGATCCTCCTCGTCGCCGGGTTCGCCCTGCTCGGCACGATCGACCACGAGACCTCGCTCGTCCTGGTCGGTGCCGCCATGTTCATCGTCGGCGTCGGTGTCGGCATGACCATGCAGAACCTCGTTCTCGCGGTGCAGAACACGGTCTCGCTCAAGGACATCGGCGCGGCCAGTTCCAGCGTCGCGTTCTTCCGCTCGCTCGGTGGCACCATCGGCGTCTCCGTGCTCGGCGCCGTCCTCGCCCGCCGGGTCAGCGACCAGATCACCCACGACCTCTCCGCCGCCGGGATCCCGGCCTCTGCCAGCTCGGGTGACAGCAACCTCAACATCACCGCGCTGCCCGAGGGAGTCCAGGAGATTGTCCGGGCCGCGTACGGTGACGCCACCGGACACATCTTCCTCATCTCCGCCGCCATCGGTGTCGTCGGCGTGATCGCCGCACTCCTGCTCAAGCCGATCACCCTGCGGACCAGCCTCGACCTACCGGACGCCGCCACGTCGACGGCCGTCGCCGCCGACGCGATCGACGGCGCTCCCGCCTTCGACACCGAGCGGGACGGAACGACCCGCCGGCGCTGACGTCGGGCCGTACGACCCGGGGCCGCCGCCGTCCGAGGACGGCGGCGGCCCCGGTCTGTCCAGCGAGGGGTGGCACCAGCGAACGTGAACCGAATCGAGGAACCTGTGGAGATCGCGGAGGTGGCAGCGGCACGACCGGCGACACCCGCCCGGCGAGCCGCCCCACTGCGCCGGGCACTGCGCGAGCTGGGGCTCGTCGCCGCGCTGTTCCTCGCCTACAAGGCGGCCCGGGTGGCGGGAGCCGACCGGGTATCGACCGCAGTGGGAAACGGGAAATGGATCTGGCACGTCGAGCGACTGTTCCACCTGCCCAACGAGGCCGCCTTCCAACGTCCCGTGCTCTCCCACGATCTGTTGGTGCACCTCGCCAACGGCTACTACGCGTACGTGCACTTCCCCGCCACGGCCATCTGTCTGATCTGGCTGTACGTGCGACACCCGGTCCACTACCTCTGGACGCGCAGGATGCTCGCCGGGCTCACCGCGGCGGCGCTGGCGCTACATTTCCTGGTCCCACTGGCACCGCCGCGACTGACGGCCCTGACCGGCATGGTCGACACCGGCAGCCGCTACGGGCCCGCCGTCTACGGCCCACCCGACACGGACGCGTTGAGCAACCAGTACGCCGCCATGCCCTCCCTGCACGTCGGTTGGGCACTCGCCGTCGCCGTCGCGCTCATCGCGGTGACCGGTGGGCGTCTGCGGTGGCTGTGGCTGGCGCACCCGCTGGCCACCCTGCTGGTGGTCGTGAGCACGGGCAACCACTACTGGCTCGACGGCATCGTCGCGGCGATGCTGCTCACCGTCGTATGCCTGGTGCTGCCCACGCCCCGCACGAACGGCCGGTCGATCCCCCCGCCGACGCAGCGTCCGGCCGGGTGGCCGCGCCAGCGCGTACGGTCCGGCCACCTGCCCGCGCGCGCCGGGGCCGGTGCCGTCCTGAAAACGCCATCACCGGCCAGGAGCCGGCGCCGAGTACCGGCCGGCGCTAGCCTTGGGGCGGCTCGAAACGGGCATCCGACCGTCGTGGATGCCGCGCGAACCGTCGGGCCGACGGCTCTGAACGGGGACGAGGATGCCTGAACCGCGCGCCTTCTGGCTCGACGAGCAGTTCGACCGCGAGCGCGGCGCTGACGGGCGAGGTCGCTACGAGGCTGAGGTGCTCAGTCGGCTCGAGGAGTTCACCGACACCTGGGGCGACATCGCGCCAGTCGCCTTCGCGGCGACAGCGTGGCGGCTGGCCACCGAGTTGTCGCCCGGTTTCGTCCGCTGGCACCGGCGGATCGTCTCGGCGACCTGCACGCGCAGCCCGTGGGACGGAAGCATGGTCTGCGCGGTAACGGTGATCTCCCGCTGGCCGGCTGAACTCACCTGGACGAAGCAGTGGCAGCGCGACCGTGGCTGGCGGGACTGGCCCCAGTTGTTCGGCCAGTACACGACCCCCTCGGAGCAGGACCAGACGCGTAGCCCACACCTACGCGCGTTGCTTCAGGTGGACGCGCCGGTCCCGCTCGACGATCTCCCGCCAGCTCCCGACGGCCCGGACGATTCCGTGGCGCTCGCGGCGCGTAGAGCCGTCACGGTGCTGACTCGGGAACTCAACGAACTCGTCGCGCCGATGATCGGCCAGCTCGAAGCCGGGGTGCCAGCGGGCTCCTGACCTGCGCCCTGCGAGCCGGCCTGTCACCCCTCAGGCTGGGAACCTGTCACCCGGGTTCTCGTGCCTGCCAGTTCAGGCGGTCCCGGTGGAGCCGTTTGATGACTGTCCAGCCGAGTGCGAACGGTATGGCGCCCATGGCGACGACTCCCAGGACGTCAGATCCGGTCACCTCGAAGACGGCCCCCACGTCGCCGAACAGTTGGGCGACCGTCTGGAAGGCCACATGGAAGCCGATGCCCGCCCAGATGTCGCCGGTGGCGACGCGGAAGCCGCCCAGGAGCAGTGCGAAGACGAAGAAGAGCAGCAGTCTGTCGAGGGAGGTGGCGGCGCCGACGAGGAACCCGAACAGGGTGAACAACATGGACTGTCCGATGACGGCCTGCCAGGCCGGCAACCGGGTGGCGAGGTTGCGCTGGAGGTAGCCGCGGAAGATGAGTTCCTCCGGCAGCGCCTCGTACAGGAAGACGAGGACGACCAGCAGCGCCGCCACCCGCAGGGCATCCGTCGCGGAGGTGCGCAGGCTGATCTGGACCCAACCGAAGCCGAGGCAGAGCGCGAACCCGATGGCGGCGGGAATGAGCCAGCAGGCCATGCCGAGCAGCAGGCGCCGCCAGCCGGTGCGCAGGGACGGCAGCCCGAGGCCGGTCCAGGGGCGACGGTCGAGCAGGCGGCGGGCGGCCACCACCAGGGGGACGATGAGCACCGTCGTGAGGACGGCCCTGGCGACATGGGTGGGGCGGTCGTAGTCACGCCCGAGCAGAGCGCCGTGGTAGAGGAACAGCCACACCAGCACGGTGCCGGCGAACACGATGAGGATTCGCCAGTGCAGGGCGAGACGAGAGTCGGGGGACGTCCGGGTATCAGACACGTCAGGCTCGCTCTCCCACACCGCGCGGCGGACCTCTCGGCAAGGCGCAGCGTAGCCATCGGCGTCAACGGCGGACCGTGGTCACGGCCAGCAGTCGGCGCATCAGGGGAGCATGATCTGGGGTCGTCAGCGACCGAGGACGAGGTAGGCGAGACCGACGACCCCGCGATACCCGCCGACGTACTGGCGCAGCCGGTCGTCGAGCTCCGCGCGGACCTCCGCGGCGCGGGGATCCTCCGGGTACGTCAGCAGCCACTCCTGCCGGCCCGCGAGCCAGGTGGACTCGAAGTCGTCCCACTCCCGTTGGTCGGCGGTGCTCAGGTGCAGCACTCGCCAGCCGCGTTCGCGGGCGGCCTCGATGAGGCCCGGGAGGTCCATGACCTCCGTGCCGAAGATCTGCTCGACCTCCGCCGTCGGGGGACGTTCCCAGTACGCGTCGCCGAACAGCAACCGCCCACCGGGCCGGACCACGGTGGCGAGCGCGTCGAGGGCCGCGCTCGTGCCACCGAAGGCGTGCGCCGAGCCGATGCAGAGGACCCGGTCGGCGGGCTCCTGCCAGGCCGCCGCTTCCCCCATCACGAAGGCGACGTGCCGGTTCAGCGACCGACCGGTGGCCAGCCGCCGCCCCCGGGCGAGGGCGGCGTCGTCGGTGTCGACGCCGACGCCCCTCGTCGCGACCGGGGCGGCCACACCACCGGCGGCGACCGCCCGCAGCAGCAGCTCACCCCAGCCGCAACCGAGATCGAGTACGCGCGCACCCGGTCGGACGTCGAGTCGTTGCAGCAGCAACGCCGCGTGCTCCTGTGACAGGGGCGTGTTCCAGCGCATCCGCGCGTAGCGGCTGGCGGCGAGGTGGTCGGTGGGCTGCATCCGTTGAGGGTGTCAAGTCGTGATCGTCGGCGTGCGCCGGGTCCGGCACCCCGACGTACGGCAGGATCGGTGGGGTGGGCGCGGAGCATGCGGGGCCGTTGCGGCGGCCAACCCCGCAGCAGGTGGCGGCGGCTGCCGGGCAGGGCCTGGTGGACGTGATCGGTCCCGGCCTGCGCGTGCTGTTCTGTGGCTTCAACCCGGGTCTCTACTCCGCTGCGGTGGGGGAGCACTTCGCCCGCAGGAGCAGCCGCTTCTGGCCGGCGCTGCATGGTTGCGGCTTCACCGACCGGGAGATGCACCCGTGGGAGCGTGACGAGTTGCTGCGGCAGGGCCTGGGCATCACCAGCCTGAGCAACCGGGCCACCGCCCGCGCCGACGAGCTGACATCGGCGGAGCTGGTGGCCGGGGTCACGGGGTTGGCGGTGAAGGCCGAGCGGTACCGGCCGGGGTGGGTGGCGATCCTCGGGGTGACCGCGTACCGGATCGCCTTCGCCCGGCCCCAGGCCGGGCTGGGGCCGCAGCCGGATCGGCTGGGTCCCGCCCGGGTCTGGGTGCTGCCCAACCCCAGCGGCCTGAACGCGCACTTCCCGCTGCCGGCGTTGACCGCCGAATTCGCCAAGCTGCGGCGGGAGATCGATCCCTAGGCGTGCAATGTGGTGGCAGCCTCGGTGGCCAGCGCCTGGTAGTACGGCTGCATCGCGGGGTGGTAGTCGTCGAACTCGGGCCGGGCTGAGCCGTCCCGCGAGGCGACCAGCATGTCCAGGTAGTACTCCCAGCCGGCGCCCACCTCGGCGATGCCCTCCAGGCTGGTCAGGTGCTGGACGAACCGCAGCTCGGTGGTGCCGTCGGTCTCGGTCAGCGCCAGCTCCAGGAGCCAGGTGCCGTAGCTGTCGATCATCGACACGGCCAGGCGCTGCCGCGGTTCGCACGCCTCGATGCGCACGTCACACCAGGGCTGCTGCTCCTCGTACGCCATCTGGACCCGGATGGTCCGTCCGGGCGCGGCGTCGCCCTCCCAGGGGCCGAACCAGCGGGCCGTGCGCTCCGAGTCGGTCAGGCTTGCCCAGACGTCCGCCGCCGGGGCGCGGAACGTCCGGGTGAGGACGAGATCGTGGCCGGCGGCGGTGCGAAACAGGCGTCCGGCGGGTGTACGGGTCATGCCGTGTGCTCCCTTCGGTGCTCCGCCGGGCCGCGGCTGCGGCGCTCTCGGCGGGTGCGATAGACCTCGGTTTCCAACGCGTCGAGATGCCGCTCCCACCGGTCGGTGGCGGCGAGTGCGGCAAGCCAGTCGACCAGCGGGGCGAGCGGGCGGGGATCGAGCCGGTAGATCCTCTTGCGGCCGACCAGTTCGTCGAGGACCAGCCCGCTCTCGCGCAGCAACCGCAGGTGGCGGCTGATCGCGGGTCGGCTGATCACGAACCGCTGGGCGATGTCGCCCGCGGACATTGGTTCGTCGCGCAGCAGGGTCAGGATGTGCCGCCGCACGGGGTCCGCGATCGCGGTGGCCACCTCATTCACCGCGGAAGCGTAACTGACGAGTTACGGATTAGCGTGGCGAAGACCACCGACACCCGTATATCGCTGCTTCGATGGTGGGCACATGATCACTTGACCTGGCACTCTGTATGTCATGGCCGCCCTCCTTCGCTCCCGCATGACCGACTGGACTTTTGTCGTACCCGTGCTCGCCGTCCTGATGCTCGTCGTCACCTGGGGGCGGAACCTGCCCGGGCCTGTCATCGTGGTGGTCGCGGTGCTGCTCGGTGGCGCGGTGCTCGCGGCCGTGCACCACGCGGAGGTGGTGGCCCACCGGGTGGGGGAGCCGTACGGCTCGCTGGTGCTCGCCGTCGCGGTCACGGTGATCGAGGTCGCCCTCATCGTCACGCTGATGATCAGCGGGCCGGAGAAGACACAGTCGCTCGCCCGGGACACCGTCTTCGCCGCCGTCATGATCACCTGTAACGGGATACTCGGCCTCTCCCTGCTGCTCGGGGCGCTGCGCCGACGGGTCGCGGTGTTCAACCCGGAGGGCACCGGCGGGGCGCTGGCCACCGTGATCACCCTGGCCACCCTGAGTCTGGTCATTCCGACCTTCACCACGGCTCGGCCCGGCCCGGAGTTCAGCCCGGCCCAGCTCGCCTTCGCAGCCGTCGCGTCGCTGGCGCTGTACGGGCTGTTCGTGCTCGTGCAGACCGGCCGGCACCGCGACTACTTCCTGCCGGTCGACAGCCGGGGTGAGGTCATCGAAACGGAGGAGCACGCGAGGCCGCCGACGACCCGCGCGGCGCTGGTCAGCCTGGGGCTGCTGCTGGTGGCGCTGGTCGCGGTGGTCGGCGACGCCAAGACCGTCTCCCCGACCATCGAGGCCGGCGTCGCGGCGGCGAACCTGCCGCACGCGTTCGTCGGCGTGATCATCGCCCTGCTCGTGCTGCTGCCGGAGACCCTGGCCGCCGCTCGCGCGGCCCGCCGCGACCGGGTGCAGATCAGTCTGAACCTCGCGCTCGGCTCCGCGATGGCCAGCATCGGCCTGACCATCCCGGCCATAGCGATCGCCTCGATCTGGCTCGACGGGCCGCTGTTGCTCGGCCTCGGTGGCACCCAACTCACGCTGCTCGCGCTGACCGCGGTGACCGCGGTGCTGACCGTCGTGCCGGGCCGGGCCAACGTGCTGCAGGGCGGCGTACACCTGGTGTTGATGGCCGCCTTCGTCTTCCTGGCCGCCAGCCCCTAAACCGTTCCGCCGCACGGAAGGGTCCCTTGTTGACGCCAGGCGTCAACAAGGGACCCTTCCTTCATCACCTGCCGATGGGTCGTCGACCAGGCGGTCGGCGCGGGCGTGCAGGTAGCGCTGCTGCGCCAGGTTCGTCGACCGGGAGGCCGCCAACCGGTACGCCTCCCGCGCCGCGACCCGCTCGCCGACCAACTCCCACAGGTGGGCACGGGCGGCCGGCAGTCGGGGATCGTCGGCCAGTCGGGTGTCGTCGGCCAGGTCGGCGAGCAGCGCCAACCCGGCCGCCGGGCTGCGGCTCATCGCGACCGCCACCGCGTGGTTGAGCGCCACGACCGGGTTGTCGTTGATACCCAACAGAACCTCGTACAGGGCGGTGATCTGCGCCCAGTCAGTGGCCGCCGCGCTGGGCGCCTCGTCGTGCACGGCCGCGATGGCCGCCTGGAGCTGGTACGGCCCGACGACCCCGCGCGGCAGCGCCCCGGTGATCAGGTCGACCCCCTCGGCGATCTGGTCGGCCCGCCACCGGCCGCGGTCCTGCTCAGCCATCGGCACCAACTCGCCGTGCGGGTCGATCCGGGCCGGGGCGCGGGCGTCGGTGAGCAGCATCACCGCGAGCAGCCCGGTGACCTCGGGATCCTCGGGCAGCAGCCGGTGCACCAGGCGGGTCAGCCGGATCGCCTCGGCGGTCAGGTCGGCGCGCAACAAACCAGGGCCGGCGGTGCGCGCGTACCCCTCGGTGAAGATCAGATAGAGCACGTGCAGCACGGCGGCGAGCCGGTCCGCGCGCTCCGCCCCGGTGGGTGGCGCGAACCGCAGCCCGCTGTCGCGGATGCGCTGCTTGCCCCGGCTGATCCGCCGGGTCATCGTCGCCTCCGGCACCAGGAACGCGCGCGCCACCTCGGCGGTGCTCAACCCGCCCACCGCGCGCAGCGTGAGCGCGATCTGCGACGCGGGCGACAGCGCCGGATGGCAGCACAGGAACAGCAGGGTGAGCGTGTCGTCGGCGTCCGCCGGCGGTCGATCGGCCGCCGGGGCGCGCCACTGCTCGGGCAGCACCCACCGGGCCACGGTGTCCTCCCGCCGCATCCGAGCCTGCTCGCGGCGCAGCAGATCGGTCAGCCGGCGGGACGCGACAGTGATCAACCAACCACGCGGATTCTCCGGTACGCCGTCGCGCGGCCAACCGCCCGCCGCGGCGATCAGCGCCTCCTGCACCGCGTCCTCGGCGGTGTCGAAGTGCCCGTAGCGGCGGACCAGCGCGCCGAGGACCTGCGGCGCCAGTTCGCGCAGCAGGTCCTCGACGGGCGTGTCCACCAGTCAGCCGGCCAGTTCCTCGAAGCCGCCCAGCACCGGCCGCACGTCCACGTATCCGCCGGGGGCATCCGGGTCGACCAGCCCGGCGGCGATCTCGGTGGCCCGGTCGAAGCTGGCGCACTCCACGATCGTGTAACCCGCGAGGACTTCCTGCGTCTCCGGGTACGGGCCGTCGGTGACCACGGGCGCGCCCTCGCGGACCTGCACCCGGCGCGCGTGCACCGGCTCGCTCAGGCCCCGGGCGTCGACCAGTTCCCCGGACTCGGCCAGCGCCTGGTGGAACGTCTCCATGTGCTGGTGCATCGCCGCGATCTGCTCGGCCGACATGGCCGGTCGGTCGGTCGCCCGGCCGGACAGCACGTCGTAGTCCTGCTGCGACCCATAAAGCAAAATCATGTACTTCACAGTGGTCTCCTCCTGCCGCTGGTGCCGCCCCCGGCACCGCCTCACAAGAAACGTCGAAGCCCACACCCCCACCCGGACACCCCACCCCCACCTGATCTGTCGATCAAGAAGTTTGCGTCACGACACGCCGGGCGGGGCGACGCCAACCTCTTGATCACGCGCAGGAAAGGGGTGGTGGGTGGGGGTTAGGTTGGCGGGATGGGGACTGTGTGGGTGGTCGTTGGGGTTTTTGCGGCGGTGGCTGGTACGGCGTTCGGGGTTGTGCTTTGGCGAGGGCGGGAGGCTGGTCGGGTCGGCGACGATCCCGCGGCTGGTCGGGATGCCCGGGGCCGGCAGCAACGGTATGAGGCCGAGCGACACGGCGACCAGGGCGGCACCTGGCAGCGCGGCCGTGAGTCCAGCGGCTGACCGAGGTCACTGACCATAGGAGCAGCGGCCAGGTCGAAGCGGAGGCGGTCCCGTAACCGGTGCGGCCACAGAGATGACCACACCAGCAGCACGGGCGCGTAACCCGCCACCACCCGGGGCGGCACCTCGTCGTCGCGCAGCTCCAGCCACGGCCGGCTGCCGGCCTCGTACGGGTCGCGCAGCGACCGCCACACGATGTGCGGCGGCGCCGGCTGACGTCGCAGGCGGCTGCCCAACTCGTGCACGACGCTCCTCCCGGACGTCCTCACCGCCCCCGAGCCATTGTGGCGGCCAGGCGCCAGCGCCGTGAACCGTCCGGCCCAGCCGTGCGTGAATCCGGTGCGTGGGCGTGGCGGTCGTATCGTCGGGGTACTGCGCAGCGCGAGCACCGATGTCTGGGGAGGCACAGTGGGGACACGGTCAGGACGCGACGCCCGGGTCCCGTTGGCGGGCCTGCTGGTCGCAGCGCTGGTGTCGCTCGCCTGCGCCGGAGGCGGGTTGGCCGAGCCGGAGGGCGAGCGCCCGGCGCCGGACCGGTCGCAGGCCTCCCCGGGGCCGCGCACCACCCGGGCCGACAGCACCACCAGCGTCGCCGAGTTCGAACAGGACGTCGCCGACGCGCAGGCGATCGCCGAGCGGTACTGGGCGGCCCAGTTCAAGGCGTCCGGGCAGAGGTTCCAACCCGTCCGGCGGATCACCCCGTACCAGCGGGCCGGTGAGGTGTCCTGCGGCGGCCAGCCGTTGCCCCGCAACAACGCGGTCTACTGCTCGCAGGGCGACTTCATCGCGTACGACGTCGCCTGGTCGGTCGCGGCGTTCCGCGAGGTCGGCGACGCGTTCGTGTTCTACCTGCTCGGCCACGAGTACGCCCACGCCATCCAGGTGCGGCTCGGCATCAACTACAGCTTCACCATTCAGCAGGAGTTGCAGGCCGACTGCATGGCCGGGGCGTACCTCGGCGACTCGGTCCGTTCCGGTGTGCTGACCCTGGCCGAGGGCGACCTGGACGAGTTCCGGGAGGGGGTGGCGGCGGTCGGCGACGACCCGGACCAGCCGTGGTTCGCGGAGGGCTCGCACGGCACCTCCGAGCAGCGCACCGATTCGTTCTTCCGCGGCTACGAGCGCTCCCTTGAGCCCTGCGACCTGGGCTGAGGGGGTTGCCCGGATCACGTCGGGGCCCATCGCGGTCACCGACGATGGTCGGGCCTGGCAGGATCGCCGGTGTCGGCCACGACCCTGGAGGATCCGCTGAACAGCCATCACCCCGCCGCCGTGCTCTTCGACATGGACGGCACGCTTGTCGACAGCGAGAAGCTGTGGGATGTCGCGCTGCAGGAACTCGCACGGGAGTACGGCGGTGAACTCTCCGCGGACGCCCGCCGGTCGATCGTCGGCACCAGCATGGCCGACTCGATGCGCATCCTCCACGACGACCTGGGGCAGCCCGAACGGGATCCGGCGATCAGTGCGGCGTGGATCAACACCCGGATCCTGGAGCTGTTCCGCACCGGTCTGCGCTGGCAGCCGGGCGCGTTCGCCCTGCTGAGCGCGGTCCGCGCGGCGGCGATCCCCACCGCGCTGGTCACCTCCAGCGGTCGGGCGCTGGTCGAGATCGCCCTGGACACCCTGGGCCGGGACAACTTCGACGTGGTGGTCTGCGGTGACGAGGTCGTCGCGGCCAAGCCGCACCCCGAGCCCTACCTGACCGCTGCCCGACTGCTGGGCGTGCCGATCGAGCGTTGCGTGGCGATCGAGGACTCGTCGACCGGGGTGGCCAGCGCGGTCGCTTCCGGCGCGGCGGTGCTGGCCGTACCGGCGGAGGTGGCACTGCCGAGCACTGCCGGCGTACACCAGGTGGAGAGCCTGACCGACGTGGACCTGGAGTTGCTCGCCGAGCTGTTGACCGACCGGGCCGCAGCCTGAGAAAGACCCCTGCCACGCACATGGCGCAGCAGGGGCCCTTCGTCCACCTCAGTCGTGGGCGATCGCGCCCAGGACGTTGATCCGGGCCGCCCGGATGGCCGGGAGCACCGCGGCGACCACGCCGATGATCGCGGCGAGACCGAGGAAGACACCCATCTGCCCCCAGGGCAGGACCAGGTCGGTGATCCCCTCGTCCTTGAGTGCCTCGACCACCGCGGCACCGAGGCCGGTGCCCACCACCACGCCGAGCAGCGCGCCGAACACGGAGATCACCACCGCCTCCACGGTGATCATGCCCATGGTCTGCGACCGGCGCAGGCCGATCGCCCGCAGCAGACCCAACTCGCGGGTCCGCTCCAGCACGGACAGCGCCAGGGTGTTGATGATGCCGAGCACGGCGATCACGATGGCCAGGGCGAGCAGGATCTGGATCATCGTGAGCAGCCCGTCGACCTGACTGGTCTGCTGCTTGATGAACGCGTCCCGATCGGCCACCGACACCTCGGGGCTGTCCGCGAGCAGCGCCTCCACCTGCGGCTGCACGTCGGCCACCGGGGTGCCCGGGGCCAGCTGGATGAAGCCCTGGATGGGCTGCGGGATGGCGAAGTCCTTCGCCGCCGCCGGCGGCAGCGTCACCGGGTTCAGCAGCTGCGACGACTCGTAGATGCCGCTGACGGTGTACGTCCGCGCCTCACCCCGGGTCAGCTGCACGTTCACCGTCGAGCCCACCGACCAGCCACGGGAGGTGGCGGTGTCGGAGCTGGCCAGCATCTGGGTCGGCCCGAGCCGGTCGATGTCACCGGCGGTGGCCTTCGCGCCGAAGATCTGCCGCAGCGACGCGGGCTCGCTGCTCGCCGCGACCCAGGAGCTCTCGCCGTCGAGCTTCGCCATGTCGCCGTACTCGCCGTCGACCATCTGAACGCCCGGCAGGGTCTTCGCCCGGTCCAGCACACCCGGGTCGAAGGTCGGCGGACGTGGACCGCCCTGAACGCCGGCGATCACCAGCTCGGCCTTGATGGTGTCCTGGGCGAGCGCGCTGATGCTGCCCTTCGCCGAGTCGAGGATCACCGTGACACCGGTGACCAGCGCGATGCCGACCATCAGCGCGGCGGCGGTGATCGCGGTGCGGCGCGGGTTGCGCCCGGAGTTGAGCCGACCCAGCTTGCCCGGCACCGACCAGGAGAAGATCGCCCCGAGCAGGCTCACCACCGGTCGGCTGATCAGCGGGGTCAGCAGCGCCACCCCGATGAAGGCGAACAGCACACCGCCCAGGATGGTGGCCAGCGTCTGCCCCCCGGCGTTGCCGCTGAGCCCGAGGAAGAGCAGCACCGCGCCGATGCCGGTGACCACCGCCCCGGCCACGGTGACCTTGGTCAACGGCCGGTCCGGGGTGGCGACGTCCTGCATCGCCGCGATCGGCGGGATCCGGGACGCCCGCAGCGCTGGCAGTAGCGCCGCCACGACGGTGATGACCAGGCCGACGGCGAACGAACCGATCACCGCGGCCGCGGGCACACCGATACCGGCCAGGGTGAGCCCACCGGCAAGCTTGCCGAACAGGAACGCCAGCAGCGCACCGACCCCGATGCCGGCCGCCAGGCCGAGCACCGACGCGATCAGCCCGACCGCGATCGCCTCCAGCACCACCGATCCGATGATCTGCCGGCCGCTGGCCCCGATGGCGCGCATCAGCGCCAACTCCCGAGTGCGCTGGGCCACGATGATCGAGAAGGTGTTGAGGATCAGGAAGGTGCCCACCAGCAGCGCCACCGCGGCGAAGCCGAGCAGGATCTTGTTGAAGAAGGACAGGCCCTCCTTCAGACCGGCCGAGGCGTCCGCTGCCACCTGCTCGCCGGTCTTCACCTCGTAATCGGCGCCGAGGGCGCGGGCCACGTCGTCGCGCAGCGTCTCGTCGGAGATCCCACCGGCAGTGCGCACGGTGATGCTGCTGAACACGTCCGGCTCGCCGAGCATCAGTCGCTGTGCCACCGGCGTGGTGAAGAAGACCTCGTTGGCACCACCGATCGAGTCCCGGTCACCGCTGTAGCCGGAAACGCCGACCAGGGTGAATTCCCGCTTCTTCGACTCGAACGCGGTGAGCACGCCGACCTTCTGGCCGACCTGCACCTTCGCCGCCGTGGCCAGCGCCTTGTTGATGACGATCTCGTCGTCGGCCTGTGGGGCGCGCCCGTCGCGCAACTGGAGCAGCTCACCCTCGCCGGTCCAGTTCTCACCCAACTGCGGCGGACCGAACGAGGTCACCACCTTGCCGTTGCTGCCGATCACCCGGGCGCCGTCGGCGGCGACGACACCGGTCGCCGAAGCCACCCCCGGCACCTGCTTGACCCGGTCCACCACGGCGGCCGGCAGCGGGTTGGCGGTCTGTTCGCCCTCGACCTCGTTGACCTCCACCTTCGGCTTCGCCGCGACGTTCACGTCGATCTCGGACGAAGCGTCGGCGAAGATCGAGTCGAAGGAGCGGCCCAGCGTGTCGGTGAGCACGAAGGCGCCGGACACGAACATCACGCCGAGCACCACCGCCAGCCCGGACAGGATCAGCCGGACCTTGCGGGCCAGCAGACTTTTCAGTGTCGCCCGGAACATCAGTTGCCCACCTCGGCCGGAGTGTCCAGCTTCTTCATGGTGTCCAGCACCGTCTCGGCGGTCGGCTCGATCAGCTCCGAGACGATCTCTCCGTCGGCGAGGAAGACCACCCGGTCGGAGTACGCTGCGGCCGTCGGGTCGTGGGTGACCATCACGATGGTCTGCCCGTGCTCGCGGACCGAGTTGCGCAGGAAGCCCAGCACCTCGGCGCCGGAGCGCGAGTCCAGGTTGCCGGTCGGCTCGTCCGCGAAGATCACCTCGGGGCGGGAAACCAGCGCTCGGGCGCACGCCACCCGCTGCTGCTGCCCGCCGGAGAGCTGCGCCGGCCGGTGATCCAGCCGGTCCCGCAGGCCGACCGTGTCGATCACCGTGTCGTACCAGGCCGGGTCGGGCTTGCGGCCGGCGATCGACAGCGGCAGCAGGATATTTTCCTTGGCGGTCAGCGTCGGCAGCAGGTTGAACTGCTGGAAGATGAAGCCGACCTTGTCGCGGCGCAGCTTCGTCAGCCCCGCGTCGCCGAGCCCCGTGACCGTCGTCTCACCGATCGCCACCGTGCCCCGGGTCACCGAGTCCAAGCCGGCCAGGCAGTGCATCAGCGTCGACTTGCCGGAACCGGACGGCCCCATGATCGCGGTGAAGCGACCGCGTTCGAACTCCGCGCTGACCCCCCGCAGCGCGATGACCTGCGCCTCGCCGCTGCCGTACACCTTCCACACGTCGTTCGCCCGGGCCGCGGCCTGCGCGTGCTGGCCTACCGTCGCGGTCACGTCATCTACCTCTTCCGTCTCTGCCCATACGCGCCGCCCCCCGATGGTCCGGCGCGACTGTTCCCATCATCGGCGCTGCGAGCGCCCGACCCGTCCGCCCACGGGGGGACCCGGCGCGGATTTCCCGCTGCGGGTGCACCCCCATGCCGGGTCAGGGTTGCCCCTGATCCGACGGCCGGTCGACCTGTTTTCTCGACCGGCGAAACGCTGCCGGACCCGACGCCAGGAGCCGACCCCACGAGAGGGTCAACCGCGCCGAGCCATCTCCGGTCACGGTAGGTGACGACGGCAACGGCGGCCGTCCCCCCACGGAGGGATCTTCGAGTACGCCGGGGGAGGTATCCGGACCGGCGGAGGCTACGCCCGGGGACGGACCAGACCCGACTCGTACGCCAGCACCACCGCCTGCACCCGGTCGCGCAACCGCAGCTTGGTCAGCACGTGCCCGACGTGAGTCTTGATGGTGGTCTCGCTGACCGACAGCACCGCCGCGATCTCGGCGTTGGACAGCCCTCTGGCGACCTGCACCAGCACCTCACGTTCCCGGTCGGTGAGCCCGTTGAGCGCCGCCGACGGGGTCGCCGCCGGGTCGGGCAGCAACTCGGCGAAGCGGTCCAACAGTCGTCGCAGGATCCGGGGCGCCACCACCGCGTCGCCGCCGGCCACCGTGCGGATCGCGGTGATCAACTCCTCGGCCGGCACGTCCTTGGCCAGGAACCCGCTGGCGCCGGCGCGCAACGCGCCCACCACGTACTCGTCCAGGTCGAACGTGGTCAACACCAGCACCCGCACCGGCAGTCGGGCCTCGACGATCGCCCGGGTCGCGGCCACCCCGTCCATCCGGGGCATCCGGATGTCCATCAGTACGACGTCGGGCAGCAGCCGGCGGGACAGCTCCACCGCCTCCAGGCCGTCACCGGCCTCCGCCACCACGTCCAGGTCGCCCTCGGCGCCCAGCACCATCCGGAAGCCGGTACGCAGCAGCGGTTGGTCGTCGGCGAGCAGGATCCGCACCGGCCGCGCCGAGGCCACCCGATCGGTCATCTCGTCTCCCGTCCCCACGCCGACACCGTGCTGCCGCAGCGGTCATCCTCGCGCACCCAGGCCGGTGCGTCGCGGACCACCGTAGAGGCCGGCTCGTCGCGCTGTCCCGACCGGCGCGGGGCTGCTTCGGTCGGGTCGTGTGGCGTCGGCGGGGGCACGCCCCGGGCCCGGCCCGAGCGGTCAGAGCCGTAGGGGCCGGACCGGCCTCACCGCGCCGGGCGTGAGCGCCGCCCCAGGGACGTCACTCGTCGGCGCCCGGGGCCACCGGAGCGGACCGGGAGTCGCGCAGCGGATCGGCGCTCGCCGCCGCGACCGGGAACGGCGGCGGGGTGCCGCCGAAGGTGGGGCACAGAGCCTGGTGGCTGCACCAGTCGCAGAGCCGGCTCGGCCGGGGCCGGAAATCCTGCCGGGCGGTGGCCTGCTCGATCGCCCGCCACAGCGCGACCACCGTGCGCTCGAAGCGGACCAGCTCGTCGGCGTCCGGCGTGTAATCCAACACTTCGGCGTCGCGCAGGTAGAGCAGCCGCAGCACCTTGGGCACCACCCCCCGGGTGCGCCACAGCACCAGCGCGTAGAACTTGAGCTGGAACAGCGCTCGCGCCTCGAACGCCTCCCGTGGGGCGCCGCCGGTCTTGTAGTCGACCACCCGCAGCGCGCCGTCCGGAGCGACGTCCAGCCGATCGAGGTAGCCCCGGATCAGCAACTCCTCGTCGACCACCGCCGAGATCAGGCTCTCCCGTTCGGCCGGCTCCAGCCGGGTCGGGTCCTCCACGGCGAAGTAGCCCTCCAACAGCCCGGCGGCGGACCGCAGGAACTCCACCGGGCCAGCCGGCTCCGCGCCGTCGAAGATCCCGGCCAGCTCCGGCTGCTCGGTGACCAGCCGGTCCCACTGGGGCGCCACCAGATCACCGGCAGCCGCCGGCGTGCGGCCCTGCGCGGGCAGGTCGAACAGGCGCTCCAGCACCGCGTGCACCAGCGTGCCCCGGGCCTGCTCGACGGTGGTGCGTTCGGGTAGCCGGTCGATGCTGCGGAACCGGTAGAGCAACGGGCAGGTCTTGAAATCCGCCGCACGTGACGGGGACAGCGAGGCCCGCACCGTCGGCGGCGCCTGCGCCGGGGAGGAGGGCTGGGAGGTGGTGACCGATTCCGCCGTCATGTCGGCAAAGGTTAGGGCACCGGTGTGACACCGACCGCCGCCCGCCCCGCACAGCGACGGTCCGTAGCATCGTGCCGATGGAGCAGACATCCCGGCCGCCGCGCCGACCCGACCGGCGCCTCGGCCTGAACGTCGGCCGGGTATTCGGGGTGCCGCTGCACCTCAACGGTTCCATGGTCCTGCTCGCGGTGCTCATCGCCGTGTTGTACTCCGAGT
Organism: Micromonospora sp. NPDC005291; assembly: GCF_040607415.1. Classification (NCBI taxonomy): domain Bacteria; kingdom Bacillati; phylum Actinomycetota; class Actinomycetes; order Micromonosporales; family Micromonosporaceae; genus Micromonospora; species Micromonospora sp. NPDC005291. The sequence goes on along the minus strand of NZ_JBEXGR010000013.1, from coordinate 36,214 downwards.
TCGCCCGCCGGCAGCTGGACCTGTCGCAGATCGGCGGCTACCTGATCGGCTTCGGCTTCGTGGTGTCGCTGCTCGGCTCGGTGCTGCTGCACGAGCTGGGCCATGCCCTCACCGCCCGGCGGTACGGCATCGGTGTGCGCGGAATCACCCTGGAACTGCTCGGCGGCTACACCGAGATGGACCGGGACGCCCCGTCGCCCCGCGTCGACCTGCTGGTCTCGCTGGCCGGCCCGGCGGTCTCCGCGGTGCTCGGCGTCCTCGCGGTCGCCGCCACGCTCGCCCTGCCCGAACAGACAGTGGCCCACCAACTCGCCTTCCAGCTCGCGCTCAGCAACGTCATCGTCGCGCTGTTCAACAGCCTGCCCGGGCTGCCCCTGGACGGCGGCCGGGCGTTGCGCGCCGCCGTGTGGGGGTTGACCCGCGACCGGCACCTCGGCACCGAGGTCGCCGGCTGGGCCGGCCGCGTCGTCGCCGTCGGCACCGCAGCCCTGGTGCTGCTGCTCACCCTCGCCGACTACCTGGCGCCGTTGGCGCTGCCGCTGATGCTGCTGGTCGCCGTCACCCTCTGGCGCGGTGCCGGGCAGTCGATCCGGGCAGCCCGGGTCAGCCGCCGCTTCCCGCTGATCGACCTGTCCCGGCTGGCCCGGCCGGTCTGGCCGGTCGCCACCGGTACGCCCCTGGCCGAGGCCCAGCGCCGACGCGCCGAGGGTGGGCAGCCCGGCTCCGCCCTGGTGGTCACCGACTCCACCGGCCGGCCGGTGGCGCTGGTCGACCCGGCCGCCGCCGGGGCGGTGCCCGTCGAACGCCAACCGTGGCTGGCGGTGGACGCCGTGGCCCGGTCGCTGGGCACACTTCCCACACTGCCGGTCGGGATGGACGGCGAGCGGGTGATGGAGGCCGTACAGACCCACCCGGGCGCGCAGTACGTGGTGACGTCAGGCGAAGATGTCGTCGGCATTCTGCATATCGCGGACCTGGCCCAGCTCCTCGAACCCAACCGGAAGATGACACCGTGACCGCAACACCCTCCACCGTCCCGGCCGACCCCGCCACCCCGGCGCTGACACCCGTGCACCGTGGGCCGTTCCGGCCCGGCGACCGGGTCCAGCTGACCGACCCCAAGGGGCGGATGCACACCGTGACGCTGGAGCCGGGCAAGGAGTTCCACACCCACCGCGGCATCCTGGCGCACGACGCGCTGATCGGGCTCCCCGACGGCAGCGTGGTGACCACCTCCGGAGGCGGCACCGCGTTCCTGGCCCTGCGGCCGCTCCTGTCGGACTATGTGCTGTCCATGCCGCGCGGCGCTCAGGTGATCTACCCGAAGGACTCGGCGCAGATCGTCGCGATGGGCGACATCTTCCCCGGCGCGAAGGTCCTCGAGGCCGGCGCCGGCTCCGGCGCGCTGAGCTGCTCCCTGCTGCGCGCCGTCGGCACGGAGGGGGAGCTGCACTCGTTCGAGCTGCGCGAGGACTTCGCGCAGATCGCCAAGCGCAACGTCGAGGCGTTCTTCAACGGGCCGCACCCGTCATGGAACCTGCACGTCGGCGACGTCGCGCAGTGCCAGGAGACCGGCTTCGACCGGATCATCCTGGACATGCTGACCCCCTGGGAGACCCTCGACATGGTCGAGCGGGCGCTGGTGCCCGGCGGGGTGTTCATCGGCTACGTCGCCACCACACCGCAGCTCTCCGAGCTGGTGGAGGCGCTGCGCGAGCGCGGCGGCTGGACCGAGCCGCGGGCCTGGGAGTCCATGGTGCGCGACTGGCACGCCGAGGGCCTCGCCGTCCGGCCGGATCACCGGATGATCGCGCACACCGCGTTCCTGGTGTCCGCGCGCAAGCTGGCCCCCGGGGTCACCGCGCCACCGCGTCGCCGCAAGCCCAGCAAGGGCACCGAGGCGTACGTGCAGCGCCGTCAGGACCTGCGCGAGGCGGAGGCGGCCCGACAGGCCGCCGCCGCCCAGGCCGCAGCTGCGCAACCCGACGGTACGGGGGAGATGGACCTGCCGTGACCAATGAGCTGGGCGTCGGCACCGCCGAGCAGGGGGAGGCGCTGGCATGAGCCGACCGGGCTATGGCGGCGGTGACCTCCCCGCGGTCTTTCCCGACTGGTCGCCCTACCAGGATCTGGAATCGGCGGCACGGGCCTACCTGCGCGACCCGGACGTCGCCCTGGAGGCGCTCGGCGGCGTGCTGCGCGGCGCGTCGGTGCTCGGCTTCACCCTCGAACGCTTCGTCAACGAGGTCAACGGCGTGTGGCAGGAGGTCGTCGTCTGCGACGGCAGCCGGCTGATCCTCTGGCACGGCGAGGACGTGCCGCCGGAGGAGGGCCCGCCGGGCTCGATGACCTCATCGCTGCGGGTGGTGCCGGTCTCCACCGTCACCGAGGTCGGCTGCCGGCGGCGGCTCAACCGTTCCGACAGTGGCGAGATCCGGGTCGACAGCATCGACGTCTACCTGCTGCTCACCTCGTTGGACGAGGCGCCGCCGAGCGAGGAGATGGTCGCCACGCCACGACACGACGCGCTGCGCTTCGGCAAGACCCTCGACGACGGCGGGGCCGGGCAGATCGCCCGGCTGGAGGAATTCGCGCGGCTGGTCGCCTCGGTCGTCGGCCGTCCGATGCTCTGAGGCGTACCCCTCTCGGGCCCGGCCGGGCCGCGCGGCCCGGCCGGCGGGTGGTTCAGTCCTCCTCGGCGTCCGGGCCGGCGACCTCGACGCCGTCGCCCCGCACCACGTGGATGCAGTCGCCCGGGCACTCCTTCGCGGAGTCGATCACTTCGAGTCGCAGGTGCTCGGGCACGTCGACCCGGCTGCCCGGTGCCATCAGCAGCGCACCGTCGGCACCTTTGACGTACGCCAGGCCGTCGATGTCGAACTCGAACACCTCCGGCGCGTACTGCACGCAGAGCCCATCGCCCGTGCAGAGATCCTGGTCCACCCAGACCTGCAGTTGGTCGGTCGCGACCTCGGCCACCGGTGCACCCCCCATGTTCTCGCGTCCTACGCTTCGACGGTACCTGAACGCCGGTACCGGCCCGTCAGGCCACCCTTGGCGATCAAGGTTCGGTGACGAGGGTGTTGCGTGGGACCGAATCGGCCTCATAGCGGCTAGGGTTAGGGCAGAACGTTCAAGCCCCCCGGGGAGGTGGGACGTGGCACGCAGCGACGACGCGGACTCGCGCGCCGCACGGTGGGAGAAGGAAGCCCACGATCTCTCCACGCAGGTCGCGTTCCTGCAGGAGGAACTCGCCCTGGTGCGGCGCAAGTTGACCGAAAGCCCCCGACACGTCCGGCAGCTCGAAGAGCGGCTGGCGGCCACCCAGGCACAGTTGGCGCGGCTGACCGAGAACAACGACCGGCTGGTGAGCACCCTCAAGGAGGCTCGCACGCAGATCGTGACGCTCAAGGAGGAGATCGACCGCCTCGCGCAACCGCCGAGTGGCTACGGTGTCTTCCTCGCCAAGCACGACGATGACACGGTGGATGTCTTCACCGGCGGCCGCAAGCTACGGGTCTCGGTGTCGCCCTCGCTGGACGTGGGTGACCTGCGCCGCGGCCAGGAGGTCCTGCTCAACGACGCACTCAACATCGTCGACGCGTTCGGCTACGAGCGGGTCGGCGAGGTGGTGATGCTCAAGGAGATCCTGGAGGGGCCAGACGGCGGGCCGGGTGACCGGGCGCTCGTGGTCTCCCACTCCGACGAGGAGCGCATCGTGCACCTCGCCGAGACGCTCATCGGCTCGGCGATCCGGGCCGGCGACTCGCTCATGATCGAGCCCCGCTCCGCGTACGCGTACGAGCGGATCCCGAAGAGCGAGGTCGAGGAGCTGGTCCTGGAGGAGGTGCCCGACGTCGACTACGGCGACATCGGTGGCCTCCAGTCGCAGATCGAGCAGATCCGCGACGCGGTGGAGCTGCCCTTCCTGCACGCGGACCTGTTCCGTGAGCACCAACTCCGCCCGCCCAAGGGCATCCTGCTCTACGGCCCGCCCGGCTGCGGCAAGACGCTCATCGCCAAGGCGGTGGCCAACTCGCTGGCCAAGAAGATCGCCGAACGGCAGGGCAAGGAGAAGCACACCAGCTTCTTCCTCAACATCAAGGGCCCCGAGCTGCTCAACAAGTACGTCGGCGAGACCGAGCGGCACATTCGGCTGATCTTTCAGCGAGCTCGGGAGAAGGCCGGCGAGGGCACCCCGGTGATCGTGTTCTTCGACGAGATGGACTCGATCTTCCGGACCCGCGGCTCCGGTGTCTCCTCCGACGTGGAGAACACCATCGTCCCGCAGTTGCTCAGCGAGATCGACGGCGTGGAGGGGCTGGAGAACGTCATCGTCATCGGCGCCTCCAACCGGGAAGACATGATCGACCCGGCGATCCTGCGTCCCGGTCGGCTCGACGTGAAAATCAAGATCGAGCGACCGGACGCCGAAGCGGCCAAGGACATCTTCTCGAAATACATCCTCGCCGGGCTGCCCCTGCACCCGGACGACCTGGCCGAACACGGGACCGACCCCCAGGCCACCGTCGCGGCGATGATCGACGCCGTGGTGCTGCGGATGTACTCGGAAACCGAGGAGAACCGCTTCCTTGAGGTCACCTACGCCAACGGTGACAAGGAAGTGCTCTACTTCAAGGACTTCAACTCCGGCGCGATGATCCAGAACATCGTCGACCGGAGCAAGAAGATGGCCATCAAGGAGTTCCTCACCTCCGGCCGCAAGGGACTGCGCCTGCAGCACCTGCTCGACGCCTGCGTCGACGAGTTCCGCGAGAACGAGGACCTCCCCAACACCACCAACCCCGACGACTGGGCGCGCATCTCCGGCAAGAAGGGCGAGCGGATCGTCTACATCCGCACGCTCGTCTCCGGAGGCAAGGGCGCCGAGGCCGGCCGCGCGATCGAGACCGCCAGCAACACCGGCCAGTACCTCTGACCGCCAGCGGCGGCACCGGACCCGTCCGGTGCCGCCGCTGCGTGCGTCCCACCGCGAGACGCCGCGTTGCTGCTTTCGGCCCGGCACAGCGACGTCGCTGTGGTCGGTGAGCCCGCCCGGCCCGAGGAGAGCCCGCGTCGTAGCCCGGCGCGCCGTAGCCCATCGTGGCCGACCCGGCCGCCCAGCAGGCCATCGACGGGATCCGTACGCTGCACCCGTCCCTCCGGGCAGGCCTGACCGTGGTGCCACTCGAACCCGCCAAAGCCCGGTAGTCACGCCGCGCCGACCGACAGCGACGGGCGGTAGGCCACCGCGCAGACTAGTCTCGATGGTGTGAGCGGCGGGCACGCCGGCTCCGTGGGCGAGCGAAGCGAGTGGTCGCATGACGGTACGTCGGATCATGGGCACCGAAATCGAGTACGGCATCTCCGTGCCCGGGCAGGCCGGAGCCAACCCGATGGTCACCTCGTCGCAGGTGGTCAATGCCTATGGCGCACGTCCAGAACTCAACCGGGGCGGGCGAGCCCGCTGGGACTACGAGGAAGAGTCGCCGCTGCGCGACGCCCGCGGCTTCACCTACTCCGGAGCCGCCTACGACCCGGCCGAGGCGTTGGCCGACGAGGATCTCGGCCTCGCCAACGTGATACTCACCAACGGTGCACGGCTCTACGTCGACCACGCCCACCCCGAATACTCCACCCCGGAGGTCACCACCCCTAGGGACGTGGTGCGCTGGGACAAGGCCGGCGAGCGGGTGATGGCCGAGGCGTCCCGCCGGGCCGCCACGATCCCGGGCAGCCAGCCGATCCACCTCTACAAGAACAACACCGACAACAAGGGCGCCAGCTACGGCGCCCACGAGAACTACCTGATGCGCCGGCAGACACCGTTCGCCGACATCGTGGCGTACCTGACGCCGTTCTTCGTCACCCGCCAGATCGTCTGCGGCGCCGGCCGGGTCGGCATCGGCCAGGACGGCGGGCAGAACGGCTTCCAGATCTCCCAGCGCGCCGACTTCTTCGAGGTCGAGGTAGGCCTGGAGACGACGCTCAAGCGGCCGATCATCAACACCCGCGACGAGCCGCACGCCGACGCCGACAAGTACCGCCGGCTGCACGTCATCATCGGTGACGCCAACCTCTCGGAAATCTCCACGTACCTCAAGGTCGGCACCACCGCGCTGATCCTCACCATGATCGAGGAGAAGGCGCTCGGCGCCGACCTCGGCATCGCTGACCCGGTCAGCGAGCTGCGCGCGGTCAGCCACGACCCCAGCCTGTCGCACCGCATGAGACTGCGCGACGGTCGCCGCCTCACCGCACTGGACCTGCAATGGGCGTACCTGGAGCGGGTGCGGTCCTTTGTCGACGACCGGTACGGCACCGACGTCGACGAGCAGACCGTCGACGTGCTCGACCGTTGGGAGAGCGTACTGGACCGGCTCGGCCGTGATCCGATGCTCTGCGCCGACGAGTTGGACTGGGTGGCCAAGCTGCGGCTGCTCGAGGGCTACCGGGAGCGGGAGAAGCTCGGCTGGGGCTCGCACAAGCTCCAACTGGTCGACCTGCAGTATTCCGACGTCCGGCCGGAGAAGGGCCTCTACCACCGCCTGGTCGCCCGGGGGGCGATGAAGACGCTGCTCACCGACGAGGAGAGCCGCACCGCGATGACCGAGCCGCCGGAGGACACTCGGGCCTACTTCCGCGGCCGCTGCCTGGCCCAGTACGCGTCCGAGGTCGTCGCCGCGAGCTGGGACTCGGTGATCTTCGACGTGGGCCGGGAGTCGCTGGTCCGGGTGCCGATGATGGAGCCGGAGCGAGGCACTCGCGCGCACGTCGGAGCACTGTTCGACCGCTGCGCCAGTGCCAAGGACCTGCTGGAGACGTTGACCGGGCGCTGAACACGTGTCCGGATGCCCGTCGTGTGCCGCAGGCCGGCGCGCGGCGGGCTTTTCGTCGCCCGCGCGAGGTAAGTTCATCGCAGACGATCGTGGAGGAGGCAGCAGTGGCCACTCATGACAGCGGCGGCCAGTCGCAGTCCGGCAAGTCCCGTCAGGGCGAGGAAATCGAGGACGTCACCACCGAGGCCAACCCTGAGGTGGCTGAGCGGCACGCCGAGATCACCGAGGACGTCGACGACCTCCTCGACGAGATTGACTCCGTCCTCGAAGAGAACGCAGAGGAATTCGTGAGGGGATACGTGCAAAAAGGGGGCGAATAGAGCATGCCCGGATAAACCGGACACGTTCGTCCTTTCGATGATCGAGACGGCCACCGCCGCGACCGCGGCGAGTGGCTGCCCCTCGATCAGTTCTGTGCCCCTGGCACGCGGCCGGACGCGGCACCGGATGGCCACCGGCGACGCCCGGACCCTGGTGCCACCAAGCCCCTTGCCGACTTTCCGCGGAACCGCTCCGGTCGTGGAGGTTACGGCCGATACTGCAAGCCTTGCCACCACAAGATGGGCAAGGAGAGCAAGCTCCGTCTGCATGGCGGGTTCCGCGAGCACCACCTGCGGCGGCGGGGGAGAAGGAGTCTCCCGAGCTCCTGGCCGAGCAGGGCGGGGTCTGCGCGATCTGTGGCGGCGCCGACCCGCAACATCTGGACCACGATCATCGCACCGGATGGGCGCGCGGGATACTCTGCTTCAACTGCAACGGTGGTCTTGGCCAGTTCCGTGACAGTCCCATGAGGCTGGCCAGGGCGATCACGTACCTGAGAGGAACCACGTGGCAGCGGGCTTTGATCCATCCGGGCGTCTACCAGATGTGTTCACCAACGCGGGGACGTCCTCCTTCACCACGTTTCTGAGCCGGGTGGCCCCCGAGATGCTGCCCGGCCGGCGACCGCTGCCGCCGGGCATGGCCGCCGACCTGGCACCACACGCGACCACCATCGTGGCCATCGCGGCCGCGGAGGGCGTGGTGATGGCCGGCGACCGACGGGCGACCATGGGCAACCTGATCGCCCAGCGCGACATCGAGAAGGTGCACCCCGCCGACGCGTACTCGCTGGTCGGCATCGCGGGCACCGCGGGCATCGGGATCGAGCTGATGCGACTGTTCCAGGTGGAGTTGGAGCACTACGAGAAGATCGAGGGCGCGATGCTCTCGCTCGACGGTAAGGCCAACCGGCTGGCCTCGATGATCCGGGGCAACCTGGGCGCGGCCATGCAGGGGCTCGCCGTGGTGCCGCTCTTCGCCGGCTTCGACCTGGCTGCCACCGACCCGGCGAGGGCCGGTCGGATCTTCAGCTTCGACGTGACCGGTGGTCCGTACGAGGAGACCGGCTACGACGCGATCGGCTCCGGCTCGCTCTTCGCGAAGTCGGCGCTGAAGAAGCGCTTCCGGGCTGGTCTGTCGGTCGATGACGCGACCCGGCTCGCGGTCGAGGCGCTCTACGACGCGGCCGATGACGACACCGCGACCGGCGGGCCCGACCTGACCCGCCGGATCTATCCGGTGGTGATGACAGCTACCGCCGAGGGCACCCGCCGGCTGACCGACGCCGAGACCGCGGCGATCGCCGAGGGCGTGGTCGCCGGCCGGATGGAGAACCCGGGCGGTTGAGCCCCGTCCACCCCCACCAGTCAGCAGTCGTCAGCACCGCGCCGTAAGGAGAACCGCCGCCGTGGCCATGCAGTTCTACGCCTCGCCCGAACAGATCATGCGCGACCGCTCCGAGTTGGCCCGCAAGGGCATCGCTCGGGGTCGCAGCGCGGTGGTCCTCAGCTACTCCGGCGGGGTGCTCTTCGTCGCGGAGAACCTCTCCAGCGCCCTGCACAAGGTCAGCGAGATCTACGACCGGATCGGCTTCGCCGCGGTCGGCCGGTACAACGAGTTCGAGAATCTGCGCCGGGCCGGGGTGCGCATGGCCGACCTGAACGGGCTCAGCTACGACCGCCGTGACGTCACCGGCCGGGCCCTGGCCAACGCCTTCGCGCAGACGCTCGGTGCGATCTTCACCGAGCAGTCGAAGCCGTTCGAGGTGGAGATCTGCGTGGCCGAGGTCGGTGCCACTGCCGACGAAGACGAGCTGTACCGGTTGACGTACGACGGCTCGGTCAACGACGAGCCGGGGCGAATGGCCATGGGTGGGCAGGCCGAGGCGATCACCGGCGTGCTGAAGGCGCAGCACCGGGCGGACATGTCCCTCGCCGAGGCGGCCCGGGTAGCGGTGCAGGCGTTGAGCACGGTTGGTGGTGAGGGCGGCGCCGCCCGGACGATCGCCGCCAACCAGCTGGAGGTGGCGGTGCTGGACCGCCACCGGGTTGGTCGTACGTTCCGTCGGATCACCGGCGCGGCGCTGACCGCGTTGCTGGACGGCGATGTCGCGGCTGCCGAGCAGCCCGAGTCGGCAGGCGGCCCGGACACGCCGACAGCGCCGGCGACGGAGTCGCACAAGCCGACGACGTCGGCGGGGTCCGCCGACCTGGAGGACAAGCCGGCGGACGGCAAGTAACACCGGCCAACGCGGCGGGCGGCAGGAGTTCCGTGGCCGCCCGCCGCGGCACGTCCAGCACGTGGGCGGCTGGGCGCATCCGGGCGGCTGGGCGCATCCGGGCGGCGAGGCCACCGCCGAGCTGCGGGCGGTCAGTGGCGCTTGAGCAGTGGCTTGGCGAGTGCCCAGTAGCTCCCGGCCAGCCTGTTGAAGACGCCCAGCCCGGGGGCGGCGACGTTGGTGGGAGCGAGCCGGCCGGTCGATTTCCGCGCGGAGCAGGGCGGAGTGTTCTGCCAGGGTGCGGGTCTCTTCTTCCAGGTGGCTCATGTCGAGGTCGCTGCGGATGGCGGCGGTCACCGTCACGCCCGGCTGGGCGCGCAGCTCGCCGAGCAGGTCCCGACCCAGCATCCCGCCGGCGCCGGTGACGAGCACCCGGATCATGCGGCCGGTGCCGCCTTCAACGGCTCCCACCAGGCCCGGTTGTCGCGGTACCACTGCACGGTCTGCGCCAGGCCGTCGGCGAGATTGATGCTCGGGGCGTACCCCAGCTCTTCATTGATCTTGGTGATGTCCAGCGAGTAGCGGCGGTCGTGGCCCTTGCGGTCGGTGACCGGTACGACCCGGTCCCAGCCGGCGCCGCAGGCGTCGAGGAGGAGGCCGGTGAGCTCCTTGTTCGTCAGCTCGGTGCTGCCGCCGATGTTGTACACCTCGCCGGTGCGGCCCTTCTGCTGGACCAGCGCGATGCCCCGGCAGTGGTCGTGCACGTGCAGCCAGTCCCGGATGTTGCCGCCGTCGCCGTAGAGCGGAACGGTGCCGCCGTCGAGCAGATTGCTGACGAACAGCGGGATGACCTTCTCCGGGAACTGGTACGGCCCGTAGTTGTTGGAGCAGCGGGTGACCACCACGTCCATGCCGTGGGTGCGGTGGTAGGACAGGGCGAGCAGGTCGGAGCCGGCCTTCGAGGCCGAGTACGGGGAGTTCGGGGCCAGCGGCCAGGTCTCCGTCCACGAGCCCTCGTCGATCGAACCGTAGACCTCGTCGGTGGAGACGTGCACGAAGCGACCGGTGCCGTGCCGGAGCGCGGCGTCCAGCAGCGTCTGGGTGCCGAGCACGTTGGTGGTGACGAACGGCGCGGCGCCGGCGATCGACCGGTCGACGTGCGATTCGGCGGCGAAGTGCACGATCACGTCGTGCCCCGCGACCACCTCGTCGACCACCGTCGCGTCGCAGATGTCGCCCCGCACGAAGCGCAGCCGAGGGTCGTCGCGCACCGGGTCGAGGTTGGCGAGGTTGCCCGAGTAGGTGAGCTTGTCGAGCACGGTCACCCCGACGGGCTCGACCGTGGGCACGCCAGAGGCGCTGCCGCCAGGCACGCCCAGCAGCATGCGGACGTACTCCGAACCGATGAAGCCGGCACCGCCGGTGACGAGGATCCTCACGGGCCCAGAACTGTACGCGAAGCGGTGGGCCGGTTGTCGGCGGCGACCGGCGACATGCCGGCGGCGATAGTGCGGCGTACCGGGAGACCGGTGAGCTGTCCGTCACCGTGCTGGGCCGGGGCGCCGCCTGGCTGGACACCGGCACGACGCGACGTTGGCATGTTGCCGGAGTTCGACAACTGCCGGCGGTTGGTGGCGAGCATTGGGCCGGACGGAATGTCGCACTCAACCGGTATGTGACCGCGCTCGGGGCACGACCTGTGGTCTGACAGTGACGAACCGGGCCTCCGGGCGGCTAATGTCACACCATGGAGCGGCGAATCTTCGGCCTCGAGACCGAGTACGGCGTCACCTGCACCTATCGCGGGCAGCGGCGGCTGTCCCCGGACGAGGTCGCGCGGTATCTGTTCCGCCGCGTGGTGTCCTGGGGTCGGTCGAGCAACGTCTTCCTGCGCAATGGGGCCCGGCTCTACCTGGACGTCGGGTCGCATCCGGAGTACGCCACACCGGAGTGCGACTCGGTGACCGATCTTGTCGCCCACGACCGGGCCGGCGAGCGGATCCTGGAGGGCCTGCTCGTCGACGCGGAGAAGCGACTGCACGACGAGGGCATCGCGGGTGAGATCTACCTGTTCAAGAACAACACCGACTCGGCCGGCAACTCGTACGGCTGCCACGAGAACTACCTGGTGTCCCGGCACGGCGAGTTCGGCCGGCTCGCCGACGTACTCATCCCGTTCCTGGTCACCCGGCAGTTGATCTGCGGGGCCGGCAAGGTCCTGCAAACCCCGCGCGGCGCGGTCTACTGCCTGTCGCAGCGGGCCGAGCACATCTGGGAGGGCGTCTCCTCGGCGACCACCCGCAGCCGTCCGATCATCAACACCCGCGACGAGCCGCACGCCGACGCCGAGCGCTACCGGCGGCTGCACGTCATCGTCGGTGACTCCAACATGAACGAGGTCACCACGCTGCTCAAGGTCGGCACCGCCGACCTCGTGCTGCGGATGATCGAGGCCGGGGTGGTGATGCGCGACCTGTCCCTGGAGAACCCGATCCGGGCGATCCGGGAGGTGTCACACGACATCACCGGCCGGCGCAAGGTGCGGCTGGCCTCCGGCAAGGAGGTCAGCGCCCTCGACATCCAGCAGGAATACCTGGCCAAGGCCACCGAGTTCGTCGAGCGCCGCGGCGGCGACCAGGCCGCCAAGCGGGTCGTCGAGCTGTGGGGCCGGGTGCTGCACGCGGTGGAGACCGGGGACCTCGAACCGGTCTCCCGGGAGATCGACTGGGTCAGCAAGCTGCGGCTGATCGAGCGCTACCAGCGCAAGCACGACCTGCCGCTGTCGCACCCCCGGGTGGCACAGATGGATTTGGCCTACCACGACGTGCGCCGCGGTCGCGGCCTCTACGGGCTGCTGGAGCGCCGGGGCGAGGTCGACCGGGTGGCCACCGACCCGGAGATCTTCGAGGCCAAGGAGACTCCTCCGCAGACCACCCGGGCCCGGCTGCGCGGCGAGTTCATCCGCCACGCACAGGAGAAGCGACGGGACTTCACCGTCGACTGGGTGCACCTGAAGCTCAACGACCAGGCGCAGCGCACCGTGCTCTGCAAGGACCCGTTCCGGGCGTACGACGAGCGGGTGGAACGGCTGATCGCCAGCATGTGACGGGTGCGTCGGCCCCGGCGGTGGTGTCCGCCGGGGCCGACCGGCCCAGTCGGCTCAGCGGCCCGGTAGGCTGGGCGCGCCATGACGACTTCTGGACCTTCCGACCGCTCCGAGCGCGGCACCGAGCGGCAGAACTGGGTCGAACGCCGGCGGGAGAAGATCCGCGCCGAGATCGACCGTAACCGGCGCGGTGAATACACCGTGCCGACGTGGGTGCTGGCCCTGGCGCTGGTGCTCATCGTCGGCGGCTGGCTAGCCCTGATCTTCCTCGCCTGACCCGCCCCGCCCCGCTCTCGCCCCCGCCCCGCTCTCGCCGCCGCCCCACCCACCCCCGCGCGTCGATCATGGAGTTGTGGTGGGGGAGGAAGGCCGCAAATCGCCAGAGGCCGGGCACCACAACTCCATGATCCACGGGGCTGGGGCTGGGCTGGGGGTGGGGCGGGTTAGGGGAGCAGGGTGAGCGCGTGGCGGCCGGCGGCGGCTGCGGCCAGGAAGTACGCATGGTCGGCGTCGAGGCCACGGCCCATGGTGGACAGGGGCACGGCGCTGGCGCGCAGCGCGGCGTCGAGACCGGTGGTGGGCACCCTCACGATCCGGTGCCGGTCCGTGAGGGGTGCCAGCGACTTGTCCACCTCGGCGGCCAGCGCCGGATCCAGATCGTCGGGCACCACCAGCTCCGCCGGGGCCAGCGCCACCCGGCCGTACGCCGTGAGGCTGTGGTGCGACACGCCCCGGTGCCGGGGGCGGGGGTCGGCGTCGGAGATGCGCAGCGACCCGACCGGCCGGCCGCCCAGCGTGGCGATCGCGTTGACCGCGTCGCCGACGGCGACGCCGGAGAAGCCCCACCGGGTGCCGGTGCCCAGGTTGCCGGGGCCCTGGGCCACGATCGCCACGTCAGCGCCCAGTACGTACCGCGCGGCGAGCAGGCCGCCGTGCAGGGTCGTGGCCTCCAGGTCGCCGCCGAAGGCCTGCCCGACGGTGATCGTGCCGGCCAGTTCGGAGCGCAGCCCGGCGAGCGTGCGGGAGAACCATGCTGGCAACGCCCCACCATCGGTGAGCAGGTACGCCACCCGCGCCCGCGGAGCGTCGGCCCGGATGCCGGCCAGGATCGCCGGCAACGCCGAGTGCAGGTCGGCCGTGACCACCGGCAGACCGCCCAGGTCGTCCGCGTCGGCCAGCACATCGCGGTGCGGGGACGCCTCCTCGTCGACGCCGAGCAGGATCGGCTGCAACGGCGTGTAGCGGGCCTTCACCAGGTGCCCGGCGTCGCGGGTGTCGCCGACGTCCGGCGGGTCCGGCGGCAGCCGGTCGGGCAGGGCCACCACCAGGGCGTATCCGCCGGTGCCCAACCCCATCAGTAGCGCACCGGCGTTGAGCAGCACCCGGTCGCCCGGCTCGGGCGTGCCGACCAGTTCGGGATAGGCCAGCGCCCGCATGCGCGTGCCGTCGGGCAGGTCGACGTCCAGCTCCACCGCCCCGGTCCACTGTCGTCGCAGCGTCGCCACCGTCCCCGTACGCCATCGCACCATGACGGGCACGCTAGCCGCGCGGGCCCGGCGGCCCGCGCCCGGGTGCTGCCGCGGTCGTGGTTCAGGGGCGGTCGGGCTCGTCGTCGGCGTCCGAGCCCGGTCCGGCCTGGGTGTGCCGGGCCCGGCCGGTGGCGCCGGGCAACGAGCGGGTGGGGTCGAGGAAGACGTAGCGGATCTCCGGGTACCGCCCGGTGAGCCGCCGTTCGGCCTCGTCGGCGGTGGCCTCGATGGCCGCGCCGGTGGCCTCGTCGCGGAAGTCGACCTTCGCGGCGACCAGGACGTCGTCCGGGCCGAGCTGCATGGTCAGCAGAGTGTCGATCCGCTCCACCTCGGGCAGCCCGGTCAGTTCCCGCTCGATCTCGTGGCGCAGCCGTTCCGGGACTGACCGACCGACCAGCAGCGACAGGTTGTTGCTGGCCAGGATCCCGGCGACCGTCAGCAGCAGCAGCCCGATCAGAATCGACGCGACGCCGTCCCACACCTCGTCGCCGGTGGCCTCGGACAGGCCGACGCCGAGCCCGGCCAGGAGCAGGCCGATCAGGGCCGCGCTGTCCTCCAGGAAGACCGCCTTGACGGTGGTGTCGGCGGTCAGCCGCAGGAACCGTCGGGGCGTGGTCCGCCACCGCTGGGACTCGCGGCGGACCTGCCGCACCGCCCGCGTCAGCGAGATCGACTCGATGACGAAGGACACCCCCAGCACGATGTACGAGATGAGGTAGTCGCCGCTGTGCTCGTGCACCAGGATGGTGGTGACGCCGTGGGTGACGGCGAAGCCGGCGCCGGCGACGAAGGTGAACATGGCGGCGAAGAACGCCCAGACGTAGCTCTCCTTGCCGTAGCCGAACGGGTGCCGCTGGTCCGCCGGCCGGGCGCCGCGCCGCAGCGCCTGGTAGAGCAGCACCTCGGTGGTGGTGTCGGCGATCGAGTGCGCCGCCTCGGAGAGCATCGCGGCCGAGCCGGAGATCACCCCGGCGACCAGCTTGGCGATCGCGATGGCGAGGTTGGCGGCGCCCGCGACGATCACGGTGCCAACGCTCTCGCTCTCGGTCCTGACCTCCGCCTGCGACATGAGGGCCACCCTATGACCGCAGACGGTCACGCGCCGGGGAGCGGCCCGGAGTGGGCGCGATCCGAACAGATGTGCGGCACGCCCCGCGCGGGTGCACGTCTCGGGCGCGTCGGCTGCTAGCGTCTACCCGTGTCGCGGACCCGCACCGAACGCCTGGTCAACCTGGTGATCTGCCTCCTGTCCACGCGACGGTTCCTGACCGCCGCGCAGATCGCCGCGACCGTGCCCGGCTACGAGCATGATCCCGACGACGCGCGCGACCACGAGGCGTTCCAGCGCAAGTTCGAGCGGGACAAGGCCGAGCTGCGTGAGCTGGGTGTGCCACTGGAGACCGGCACGGCGAGCGCCTTCGACGCTGAGCCCGGCTACCGGATCGCCCACCGCGAATACGCGCTGCCCGACATCCTCCTCGAGCCGGACGAGGCCGCCGCGGTCGGCATCGCCGCACGCCTGTGGCAGCACGCCGGGCTGGCCGCCGCCGCGTCGTCGGGGCTGGCCAAGCTGCGTGCCGCCGGGGTGGACGTGGACCCGCAGGCCACTCTCGGCCTGGAGCCGATGGTCACGGTCGACCCGGCGTTCGCGCCGCTGACCGCCGCCGCCCGGGACCGCCGCGAGGTCGGGTTCGACTACCGGGTGCCCGACCGTGACGCGCCCAGTCGCCGGCGGCTGCAACCGTGGGGCGTGGTCTGCTGGCGCGGCCGGTGGTATGTGGTCGGCCACGACCAGGACCGCGAAGCGACCCGGTGCTTCCGGCTGTCCCGGGTCGTCGGCACGGTTCGGGTGCTCGGCGAGCCCGGCGCGTACGAGCCGCCGGCCAACGTCGACCTGATCAGCCACGTGGCCCGCTGGTCGGGCCCCGTGGAGCGCACCGGCCGGGCCACCGTGCTGGTCGCACCGGGCCGTGCCGCCGGGCTGCGCCGCTGGGCGGTGGAGGTGACCACCGGGCCCGACGGCGACCGGCTGCTCCTTCCGTACGCCGACCCGGACGGGCTGGCCGGCCACCTCGTCGGCTACGGCCCGGACGTGCGGGTGCTCGACCCACCGGAGGTCCGCGAGGCGGTCGTCCAACGACTCAAGGAGATCGCCGTCCGACACGACGAGCTGGCCGTCACCGGGGGTGCCCGGTGACCCGGCCGGCCGCCCGGAGCGGCTCCCGCGCGTCCGCCGACCGGCTGGCCCGCCTGCTCAACCTGGTGCCCTACCTGCTGGCCCGGCCCGGCATCGAGATCGCCGAGGCGGCCGGTGACCTGGGCGTCACCGAGCGGCAGCTCCGCGAGGACCTGGAGCTGCTCTGGGTGTGCGGGCTGCCCGGCTACGGCCCGGGTGACCTGATCGACATGGCGTTCGACGGTGACCGGGTGACCATCACCTACGACGCCGGCATCGACCGACCGCTGCGGCTCACCCCCGACGAGGCCCTCGCGCTGGTGGTGGCGCTGCGCATGCTCGCCGAGACACCCGGCGTGGCCAACCGTGAGGCCGTCGAACGGGCCTTGGCGAAGATCGAGGACGCGGGGGACCTGGTGGGCGCGCCGGTGGCGGTCCGGCTGCCCGGGGACACCCGGCGGGTCGAGGCGCTGCGCTCCGCCGTGGAGGGCGGAAAGGCGCTGCGGATCACCTACTACACGGCGGCCCGGGACGAGACCACCGAGCGCGTCATCGACCCGCTGCGGATGCTGATGGTCGGCGGCCGGGCGTACGTGGAGGCGTGGTGTCGGCGCGCGGAGGGGGTCCGCCTGTTCCGCGCCGACCGGATCGACGCGATCACCGAGCTGGCCGAGCCAGCCACCGTTCCGCCGCAGGCCGTCCCGCAGGACCTCACCGACGGTATCTTCCGCCCCTCGCCCGACCTGCCGCTGATCACGCTGCGCGTCGGTCGGGGTGGTCGGTGGATCACCGAGTACTACCCGTGTGAGCGGGTCGAGGCCGGCGACGGCGACCAGTGGCTCGTCTCCCTGCGGGTGACCGACCTGGGATGGGCCCGCCGATTCGTGCTCGGCCTCGGCCCGGACGCCACCGTGGTCGCCCCGGTCGAGTTGGCCGAGCAGGTGCGGGCGACGGCCGCCGCAGCTCTGGACGCGTACGCCGTGCCCGCCCCCACGGCCACACCCCGCCGGCCCTCGTCTGATTCCGTGACGGCTGACCCCGCCGGTGCGGTCGGCGCGGCGTCGGGTGACCCGGCGGTGGCCGGCCGCACCCAGTAGGCTGACCGCCGTGCTGATCTGGATCGTGCTCGCCCTGGTGCTGCTCCCGCTCGTGGCGCTCGCGCTGGCCGTGCGCCCGGTGCTGACCCGGCTGCCCCGGCTGCGCCGCGCCGCGGTGGCGTTGCAGCGGCGGGCCGCTGAGGCCGAGGCGCTGCGGGAGACCGCCGAGGCGTTGCAACAGCGTGCCGAGGGTGTCCAACGACAACTCGACACCGCCCAGCAGCGGGTCGCCTTGATCAAGGCCAAGCGCGGCTGATCGACCCTCCGTCCGGGTGCGCACCCGGGCGATGGTTGACGGATCATCGCGGGTTGGTCAAGACTTCACCCTTCGGGCCAGACCACCACCACCCGGCGAGTGGCAGGCGGCCGATCCGCACGTACGATGGGCTGCGTACCGCCCCTCGGACACAGAGCGACTGGAGCTTCTCATGGGTGCCCTCAAGCCGTGGCACATCGCTGTTCTCGTGGTTGTGCTGATCCTGCTCTTCGGTGCGAAGCGGCTCCCCGACGCGGCCCGTTCGCTGGGTCGGTCGCTGCGGATCATCAAGGCCGAGACCAAGAGCCTGCAGGACGACGACCGCGACCTCGCCGAGAAGGCCGACGCGCAGGCCGGCTACCAGCCGCTGCCGCCGCACGTCGGGCAGCAGGCGCCGTACGCCGGGCAGCCGCAGCAGGCCCCGTACGCCGGGCAGCCGCAGCAGGCCCCGTACCAGCAGGCGCCGGCGCAGCAGCCGGTCGTCGACCCGGTGCACCGCGTCCGCGACAACTGACCGAAGGGCCCCACCACCGTGGCCTTCGCACTGCGTAAACGCGCCCCGAGCACCTTCGAGCGGGCTTCAGACGGCTCGATGACGCTCATCGAGCACGTCCGTGAGTTGCGCGACCGGTTGTTTCGCGCGTCACTGGCGATCGTCGCCGGCCTGATTCTCGGCTTCTTCCTGGCCCAGCCGGCGTTCAACCTGCTGAAGGAGCCCTACTGCAGCCTGCCGGATGCCACCGACGCACTCGGCAACTGCCGGTCGTTCCTTCAGCTGTCGCCTGCGGACGGCTTCATCCTGAAGCTGAAGCTGGCGCTCTGGATCGGCCTGATCGCCGGGGCGCCGGTCTGGCTCTACCAGCTCTGGGCGTTCATCGCTCCGGGGTTGCACCGGAACGAGCGCAAGTGGGCGTACGTCTTCGTCGCGATCGCGGCCCCGCTGTTCGCCGGTGGTGCCGTCCTGGCCTACCTCGTCGTGGACAAGGGCCTCGCGTTCCTGTTGGAGGCGGGCGTAACGGGCCTCTCCACCCAGCTGGAGGTCACCCGCTACATCTCGTTCGTCACGAACATGATCCTGTTGTTCGGGGTGGCGTTCGAGTTTCCGCTCATCCTGCTGATGCTCAACTTCACCGGGGTGGCCAGCGCCCGCCGGTTGTTGAGCTGGTGGCGGGCGGTCATCTTCATCTCCTTCGCCTTCGCCGCCATTGCCACCCCGGATCCGGGTCCGTTCGGCATGACGCTGCTGGCGCTCTCCCTGTCCCTGCTGTACTTCGTGGCGGTGGGCGTGGCGTTCATCAACGACAAGCGGCGTGGGCGTGGCAAGGAGGTCTACGCCGGCCTGGACGACGACGAGGTGTCGCCGTTGGAGCACGACGCGGACCCGGTCGTGGCCGGGCAACGGGTCGACGCGACCGCACCGATCGGCGTACCCGATCCGATCGCCGCTCCCGCACCGATCGAGCGGCGCTACGACGACATGACCTGACGCCTCGGCGTGCT
Organism: Micromonospora sp. NPDC005291; assembly: GCF_040607415.1. Lineage (NCBI taxonomy): Bacteria > Bacillati > Actinomycetota > Actinomycetes > Micromonosporales > Micromonosporaceae > Micromonospora > Micromonospora sp. NPDC005291. The sequence goes on along the minus strand of NZ_JBEXGR010000013.1, from coordinate 17,172 downwards.
GGTCCACCGGCGCCGTCCCCGCCTGGCGGGGACGGCGTCACCCGCTCCCGTGAACACACCCGGGCCTCGTGGGACTTCCTGGGTGACGTCCCACCATCCGGGCCGGCTTCGCGCGGACCGGGCCCGCCCACCGCCGCGCGACGGCAGCTTCCGCCGGCCAGGTTCGCACGACTGTTGCGGTGAAGGGCATCATGCATTCATGAACTCGGGCGCCATCATCACCATTGTCGTGGGTGTGTCCTTGGCCTGTGTCGGCCTGTTCCAGGCATGGGGGTTCCGGAAGCTGCGCCGAACCGGCGTGGCATCTGTCGGCACAGTGGTAGGCCATGAGAGGACCGTCGACGACGGCGCGCTCTACGCACCGGTGATCGCCTTCGTCGACGAGAATGGCAGGAAGCGTCAGTTCACGGTCCCCACACGCACCAGCGGGCGTGTCCACCGTGTCGGGCAGGAGGTTCCGGTGGTCTATCCGCCGGGGCGTCCGCACGACCCGCGACTGAGTTCGTTCACGCACTACGTGTTGCAGGTCGGCCTGCCGCTGGCTGTAGGTGCGTTGTTTGCTCTCCTCGGCCTGCTCGGTCTGCGGCAGGTGTGAATACCGTGCTGCGGGCCATCTCTGTCCCGCAGCACGTCGAGAACCGGCCCTGGGATGAAAGGGGCTCCCGGTCGGGCCGTTTCCCGATCTGATCAGGAATCTCGCAGGTGCAGCTTGGTCGGCTGTCGCCCGACCGCTACGGTGCTGCCCGTGACCGCAGACGATCACCTGCCCGGCCCCGTCGCCGTGCTCGCGAACTCCACCGCTGGCCGAGGCCGCTACAGCGCTCTGCTGCCGCGGCTGCTGGACGGTTTGGCCGGCGCTGGCCAACCAATCCGACTGCTGGAGGCGTCCAGCCCGGCCGAGGCGGAGGCGGCCTGTCGTACAGCGCTCGCCGATGGTGCTGGCGCGCTGGTGGCGATCGGCGGGGACGGCACAGTGCACCGGGCGTTGCAGGCGGTCGCGGGCACCGACGTGCCGTTCGGTGCGGTGCCCGCCGGCACCGGCAATGACTTCGCCCTCGACACCGGCTTCCCGGCCGACCCCCTCGCCGCGGTCGCGGTGATCGTCGAGGCGCTGCGGGCCGGCCGGACCCACCTCGTCGACCTGGCCCGCATGACCGGAGCCGATGGCACCGAGCGTTGGTACGGGGCGGTCCTCGCGGCCGGGTTCGACTCGATCGTCAACGAGCGGGCCAACCGGATGCGTTGGCCGCGTGGCCCGCGCCGGTACGACGTGGCGATCCTGGTCGAGCTGGCCCGGCTGCGGCCCCGCCGTTACACGCTGCGCCTCGACGGGGTGCCGCACGAGCTGGACGCGGTGCTCGTGGCGGTGGGCAACTGCCCGACGTACGGGGGAGGGATGCGGATCTGCCCCGACGCCGACCCGACCGACGGGCTGCTCGACGTGGTGGTGGCCGCTCGGGTCAACCGGCGGACCCTGATCCGGGTCAAGCCGCGCATCTACCAGGGCACCCACGTCAGCCACCCCCTGGTGAGCAGCTACAAGGCCCGCACGGTGGAGCTGACCGCCGAGGGCATCACGACGTACGCCGACGGGGAACGCTCGCTGGAGCTGCCCGTGACGATCAGCGCCGTCCCGGGCGCCCTGCGGCTGTTGCGTTGACCCGTACCGCACCGATGCTGGCCGCGATGATCAGCACGATGGCGGCGCACTCCAGCAGGGTCAGCGCCTGCCGCAGCACCAGCCACCCGGCGAGCGTGGCGATGGCCGGGCCGAGGCTCATCAGCACCGCGAAGGTGGCGGTGGGCATCCGCCGCAGCGCGAGCAGCTCCAGGGTGTAGGGCAGCCCGGAGGCGAGCACCGCGAGGCCGGCGCCGAGCGCCAGCACCGGCGGGTCGAGCAGCACCGCGCCGCCGTCGATGATGCCGAGGGGCAGGGTGACCAGCGCGGCGAGCGTCAGCGCCAGGGCCAGCCCGTCCGCGCCCGGGAAACGGCTGCCGACCCGGGCGCTCAGCACGATGTACGCGGCCCACATGGCGCCCGCGCCGAACGCGAAGGCCACCCCGGCCGGGTTCAGCCGGTCGAAGCCGCCCTGCCCGAGCAGTGCCACCCCTGCCAACGCCAGCCCGGCCCAGCCCCAGCTGGCCAGCCGCCGGGCGCTGAACACCGACAGCGCCAACGGGCCGAGCACCTCCAGCGTCACCGCCGGGCCCAGCGGGATGCGTTCGATGGCCTGGTAGAACAGCGAGTTCATGCCGGCCAGCGCCAACCCGAACGCGCCCACCGCGAGCCAGGCCGACCGGTCGTGCCCGCGCAGTCGGGGGCGGCACACGACGAGCAGGAGCACCGCCGAGATCGTCAACCGCAGGGTCACCGCACCGGCCACCCCGGTGCGCGGGAAGAGCAGCGCGGCCACGGCGGAACCGAACTGCACCGACAGCGCCCCGCCGACCACCAGCCCGACGGCGGCGACGCCACCGTGCCGGGCCGATGGCGCGTCGGTCGGCGGTGGTGTGGGCAGCAGGGTCTCCGTCACGGGCACGACGGTAGGCGGTCCGTCCCGGCCACGCTCCGGCGGTGTCCACCTCCCGAAACTCGCCGCTCGCGCCGACACGGCCGGCGTTAACGGTCGCCAACGCGGTGCTACCGGCGTACCTTCCGAGGTATGACCAGCGGCATGCGAAAACTGTCGATCTCCGTGCCACCCGACGTGGCGGAGCGCCTCCAGCACGAGCCCAACGCCAGCGCCTACGTCACGCAGGCTGTCCGTGACCGCATGCGTCTGGACGCCCTGGACGCGGAGTTGGCCCACCAGGGCATCCACATCACCGAGCAGGGCGTGGCCGAGGCGCGCGCCCGCCGCGCCGCCGTTGAAGCCGCATGGTCGCCGGAGCGCCGCGACGCCCTTCGTGAGCGGGCACGCCAGCACGCGCTCGACGCCGCCGCCGGCACTGTCGAGCAGCCGGCCGCATGACCGCCGAGGACGACCGGCCGATCCGGCTTGTGCTGGACCGGTCGGCACTGCTGGCGTACCTCGCGGGGTCGGTGCATGTGGGTGAGCCGCTGCACGAGGTCATTCAGGACCGCAACAGGTTCGGTGTCACCGCGGTGACCGCGGCGGAGGCCCTGGCAGTCGTCAGCGACCCCAAGGAACGGGCGAGCCTGCACCGGCTGCTGACCCTGGACGCCTGCGAGGTGCTCACCACGGAGGGGCACTCCTGGCACGAACTCAGCTTCTGGCGCACGCTGACGGGCCGTGTCGATCTGGCCACCACCGTGCTGGCCGTCCTCGAACACGACGCCGCGATCCTCAGCGGAGAGGACCGGTACGGCGACGGCGATCTACCGGTGATTCACATCCCGGACTGACAGCGGCACGGCGTGGGTCAGCCCGGCAGGGCGAGATCGAGCACGGCGCCCAGCCCGTTCTCCTGACCCGGGTCGGCGGCCGGGAGCACCAGCACGGCGCAGCCGGCGGCCACCGCGCCCGCGTCCGCCGGTGTGTCGCCGACCATCAGCGTCTGCTCCGGGTCGACGCCGAGCATCCCGCACGCCCGCCAGAAGATGGCCGGGTCGGGCTTGCAGCGCCCCACCTCGTACGAGAGCACGAACGCGTCGACCAGGTCGGTCAGCCTCCAGGCGTCGAAGTGCGGCCGTAGGTCGAAGCCGATGTTGCTGACCACCGCCACTCGCACCCCGGCGTCGCGCAGCGCGGTCAACGTGGGAGCGGTGTCCGGGTACGGCAGCCAGCCCTCGGCGATCAGCAGCCGCTCGTAGAGCGCGTCGGCGAAGCCCTCGATGCCCGCGTCGACGGTCTCGGCCAACCCGGTGTACGCGCCCCGGTGGGCGTGTTGGTAGAGATCCCGGTCGGCCCACAGCTCGGCCAGCCGGGGCGGCACCCGCGCTGGTAGTGGCCCGCCGGCGCGCCCCGCGGTCAGCAGCCGGTCGGCCAGCGAGGTGGCTCGAACCCGGTCCAGGGTGACCCCGCACGAGGCCGCCGCCTCCAGCACCCACTGCCGGGGCTCCTCCACCTGCGCCAGGGTGCCGTGGAAGTCGAAGAGCACCGCCTTGACGGGCCGTCGGGACGCCCGGGGGGCGGCGGCGGCCTCGGCGCTGCCCGGCGGACGGGTCTGAGGCGGTTCGGCATGGTCCGGCACGCCGTGCACCCTACCGACCGCCCCCGATGGCACCTCCGGACGGCCTTGACGGGTGTCGTGTCCCGGCACGCACTAATCTTGGTGCCATGTCGAGCCCCGCCGAGCGGTACGCAGCGGCGCGCCGCCGAGCCGCACAGGCCTCACAGTTCCCGGCGCTGGACGAGTTCGCCCTTGACCTGGGGTTCGACCTCGACGATTTCCAGCGGGAGGCGTGTCAGTCGCTGGAGCGGGGCAGCGGTGTGTTGGTCTGCGCCCCCACCGGTGCCGGCAAGACCGTGGTGGGGGAGTTCGCCGTCCACCTGGCGCTGCGCGGGCGGCCCGGCGACCCGGCGGTGTCCGACGATCCGGCGACGCCGCCGGTCCGGCGCAAGTGCTTCTACACCACGCCGATCAAGGCGCTGTCCAACCAGAAGTACCACGACCTGGTCGCCCGGTACGGTGCCGAGCAGGTCGGCCTGCTGACCGGCGACAACGCGATCAACGGCGACGCGCCCGTGGTGGTGATGACCACCGAGGTGCTGCGCAACATGCTCTACGCGGGCTCCAGCACCCTGCAGGGGCTGGCGTACGTGGTGATGGACGAGGTGCACTACCTCGCCGACCGGTTCCGCGGTGGGGTGTGGGAAGAGGTGATCATCCACCTGCCCGCCTCGGTCACCCTGGTCTCGTTGTCGGCGACCGTCTCCAACGCCGAGGAGTTCGCCGACTGGCTGGTCACCGTGCGCGGCGAGACGGCGGTGGTGGTCAGCGAGCACCGGCCGGTGCCGTTGTGGCAGCACATGCTGGTCGGCAAGCGGATGTTCGACCTGTTCCACGACGCCGACGCCGCCCGCAAGCACGACGTGCACCCGGAGTTGCTGCGCTACACCCGGGAGACCGCGCGACGGTTGGAGTTGGGCGAGGGGCGCAGCGCGGGGCCCGGCGCCGGCCGGCGTGGCCCGCGCTGGCGTGGCCCGATGCGCCCGGACATCGTCGACCGGCTGGACCGGGAGGGTCTGCTGCCGGCGATCCTGTTCATCTTCAGCCGGGCCGGTTGCGCCGCCGCGGTGCAGCAGTGTCTCGCCGCCGGGCTGCGGCTCACCTCGCCCGAGGAACGGGCCGAGATCCGCCGGGTCGTCGAGTCCCGGGTCACCGCCATCCCTGGTGAGGACCTCTCGGTGCTCGGGTACTGGGAGTGGCTCGACGGCTTGGAGCGCGGCCTCGCCGCCCACCACGCCGGCATGCTGCCGGTGTTCAAGGAGATCGTCGAGGAGTTGTTCGTCCGCGGCCTGGTCAAGGCGGTCTTCGCCACCGAGACCCTCGCGCTGGGCATCAACATGCCGGCCCGTTGCGTGGTCCTGGAACGGCTGGTCAAGTACAACGGCGAGGCGCACGTCGACCTGACCCCGGGGGAGTACACCCAGCTCACCGGGCGCGCCGGGCGCCGTGGCATCGACGTGGAGGGGCACGCCGTCGTGGTGTGGTCCCCGGAGACCGACCCACGGCAGGTGGCCGGGCTCGCGTCCACCCGCACCTACCCGCTGCGCTCCAGCTTCCGGCCCTCGTACAACATGGCGGTGAATCTGGTCGGCACGGTCGGCGTGGAGCCGGCCCGGGCCCTGCTGGAATCCTCGTTCGCCCAGTTCCAGGCGGACCGGTCGGTGGTTGGCCTGGCGCGGCAGGTGCAGCGCAACACCGAGACCATCGAGGCGTACGGCACGGAGGCCGCCTGCCACCACGGCGACTTCGAGGAGTACTTCGCGCTGCGGGTGGCGATCGCCGACCGGGAGAAGGCCATCGCCCGGCAGGGGCAGACCCAGCGCAAGGCCGCCGCGGTGGAGTCGTTGGAGCGGCTGCGGATCGGTGACGTGATCCGGGTGCCGTCGGGCCGGCGGGCCGGGCTGGCCGTGGTGCTGGACCCGGCGACCGGCGGGTTCGGTGAGCCCCGCCCGCTGGTGCTGACCCAGGACCGTTGGGCCGGGCGGGTCAGCCCGGGCGACTTCACCACCCCCGCCGAGGTGCTGGCTCGGATCCGGGTGCCCAAGCACTTCAACCACCGGTCCCCGGGTGCCCGGCGCGATCTCGCCGCCGAGGTCAGCGGCACCGGCCTGGACCGGCACGGCGGCCGACGCGGTGGCCGATCCCGGCAGGTGGCCGGCGAGGACCACGGGATCACCCAGCTCCGCACCGAGCTGCGCAACCACCCCTGCCACGCCTGCCCGGAGCGGGAGGAGCACGCCCGCTGGGCGGAGCGTCGCCGACGGCTGGAGCGCGACACCGAGGAGCTGCGCGAGCGGGTCTCCGGGCGTACCGGGTCCCTCGCGCGGACGTTCGACCGGATCGTGGCGCTGCTGACCGAGCGCGGTTACCTCGCCCGCGACGGCGCCGTCACCGACGCCGGCCGGATGCTCGGCCGGATCTGGACCGAGGCGGACCTGCTGGTCGCCGAGTGCCTGCGCCGGGGAGTGTGGAACGGCCTGTCCCCGGCCGAGCTGGCCTCCGCGGTGTCCGTGGTGGTCTTCGAGGCACGCCGCGACGTCGACGAGCGGGCGTCGCTGCCGCGCGGGGCGGTGGCCGACGCGGTGGACGAGACGCTGAAGCTGTGGGGCGAGATCGAGGCCGATGAGGCGGCGCGCGGGCTGACCGCGACCCGGGAGCCGGATCTCGGCTTCGCCTGGCCCGTCTACCGGTGGGCCCGCGGCGAGACGTTGGCCAAGGTGCTCGGCAGCGGGCACGAGATCGACGGGGAGATGCCCGCCGGTGATTTCGTCCGCTGGGCGCGACAGGTCGTCGACCTGCTCGGTCAGCTTGCCGACTCCGGCGGGGCGTCGCCGGAGCTGCGGTCCACCGCCCGTCAGGCGATCGCGGCCGTCAACCGGGGCGTACTGGCCTACCACACCTCCGCCTGATCATCAGATTCGGTCACCATCCCTGACGAATCGACGCATCGGACGGTCACCACGTCAGCACCCCCCGGATAGCCCGGGGGTCGCTGTTGCGCCTGCTCACGGCAGCCCTGATCATTGCCCGAGCGCCTTATTGACGCGCTGGTAACGAATGGGGAGAAGACCGCCGTGGCGGAGATCAATCACTTTGAGTACGGGTGGATCACGCCCGCGCTGAGTTACGCGCTGTCCGTGCTCGGCTCGATCCTCGGGCTGGTCTGCGCCGGGCGTATCCGCGCGGCGCGCACGACCGGCCAGCGGGCCTGGTGGGGCCTGCTCTCGGCCTGGGCTCTGGGTGGCACCGCCATCTGGGCGATGCACTTCATGGCCATGCTCGGGTTTGCCGTCGACGGCACCCGGATTCGCTACGACGTGCCGCTGACGGTGGCCAGCACGGCCATTGCCGTCGTGGCGGTCGGTATCGGCCTGGCCATCGTGGGCACCGGCCGGTTGAACCTGGTACGACTGATCGCCGGTGGCGTCTTCACCGGTGCTGGTGTGGCCTCCATGCACTACACCGGGATGGCGGCGATGCGCCTCAACGGCAGCCTCGGCTACGACACCACCCGGGTCGTGCTCTCGGTGGTCATCGCTGTCGTGGCGTCCACCGTGGCGCTGTGGCTCGCGATGACCGTCCGACGGGGGTTGGCGATCTTCGCCTCCGCGCTGGTCATGGGCGTCGCCGTGAACGGGATGCACTTCACCGGCATGAGCGCCCTGTCCGTGCACCGCCACGAACGTGCGGGTGAGGTGACCGGCGCCGGGGTGAGCACACTGCTGGTGCCGATCGTGCTGGCAGTGATCTTCGGGGTGGTCGGTCTGCTCTACGCCCTGCTCGCCGCTCCGACCGACGACGACCGGGCCGCCGCCGCGTACCTGGACGGTCGGCGGGTCCCGGAACCGGCGGCCGCGGCACCCGCTCCGGACCCGGTCGGGTTGCGGGCCCGCTCCACCCTCGGCCAGCCGGGCACCCCGTTCCCGTCCCGCCGGGACACGCCGCCCCGGTGACGTCGTGTGGCGTCGGCGGTCAGCCGTGCCCGATGCGGGGGTCCGTCGGCGGTCGACCGCGGTCGATGCTGAGGGTGGCCAGCAGCCCGGGGTGATCGGTCGCCCCGTGCATGGCCACCGATCTGCGACAACAGAGCGTGATGTCGGTTGTCGCCATGATGTGTTGCAGCCTGCCGTCGTCGATCCGCTGATAGCCCGCCTGCTCACAGGGCCGCACGCCGAGGTCGCCGTCGGCCCGTAGGTTGAGGTCGCCAGTCAGCACGGTCGGCTCGTACCCGGTGCTCCTACTGATCGTCGGCAGGATCGTGTCGAGCAGGTGGCCGCACTGGGCGAGCGCGACCCGGTAACTGGTGGCCGCCAGGTGCGTGGTGCAGGCGAGCAGGGCGCCCTCGACGTTGACGCAGAGCCAGGCTCGTTCCTCGGGGTCCACGACGTCCTGCGTCGGGTGGATGCCGCCGTACACGGCGCGCGGGGTGTCCGGCGTCCGGACGTGGGTCAGCAGCCCGACGCCGTACGGCTGGCCGTTGCGGCACCGGGTGACCTCGCCGCTGGGGCGGTCGCCCGCGGCCTGGAACGCGGCCATGACGGTCCGACCGGTGTGGACGGTTTCGAACACGTACTCCAGGACGGAAAGGTCGTCCTCACAGATTTCGTTGAGGGTGACCAGATCGGGCGCCTCGGCCTTGATCACCTCGACGGCCCTGGTCATCGCTCGGCCCGTGTAGCAGCCGGCGCGACCGCTGTTGCAGAGGTTCATCTGGAGCACCCGCAGGATGATGGGTTCGGGGGTGTCCGCAGCGGCGGCGTCGGCGGGGGCGGCGCGGACGACCGGCGGCCCGGCTGGCAGTCCGGCGGCCGCGATCAGGCAGCCGACGGCCAGGGCTCGGCGCAGAAATCGGTATGAACGGTCGGCCACGCGGACTCCGGGTGAAGGAGGCGACAGTCTTCGCCGAGGTGCCAGTGATCTTACTGGCGGCTGCTCGGCGACCGGACCCGCGAGGGCGGCCGAGGGGGCACACGAGGTGCGCGTACCCCCTCGGGTCACTCAGTGAGCGCGGACCGCGACGGCCGTGTACGGCGTGGTCGGGGTCGGTGGGGTCGTGAAGCGGGCGTTGGGCAGGTAGAGCTTGCCCCGCGCCTTGGCGACGGTCGTGGGTACGTCGAAGTTCGGGTCGGTGATGGTGTCGGTGACCGTTCCGGCGGTGCCGGCGCGGTTGAGCGTGACCACCGCGATCTGGTTGAGGCGGTTCTGCACGACGTAGAGGGTGTGGCCGAGCAGCAGCAGCCCGTCGCCGTTGGTGAAGGTGTAGCCGGGCACGTCCACGACGGTGCTCACGCCGGTCGCCGGGTCGACCCGGTACAGCGTGCCGGTGGCGGACTGGACGACGATCAACGCCCTGCCGTCCGGTGTGGTGGCGATGCCGTTGAGGTTCACGCCGGTGCCGACCTGCTCGTACGCGCCGGTCAGCGCGATGGTGGTGAAGCCGTCGGCGGGCGGCAGCGCGCCGCCCCGGCCGAGCGGCAGCCGGTAGAGCACCGGCCGGTTGGAGTCGGTGAAGTACGCGGCGTCGCGGGTCAGGACGACGTCGTTGACGAACGTCGGGGCGGTGGCGAACTGGTAGCTGGCCAGCACCTCGCCGGTGCGGGTGTCGAGTACGCGGGCGTCGCCGGCCGTGCCGCCGGAGACGAACAGTCGGCCGCGTGGGTCGACCTTGAGGCCGAGCGACGGGGTGCCGGTGGCCGCGCCGATCGTCGTGCCCCGGCCGGTGACCAGGTCGACGCGCTGGATGGCACCGGTGGCGCGGGAGCCGAAGTAGGCGTAGCGGCCGGCGGTGGCGATGCCCTCGGGTTGGAAGCCGTCGGGTAGGGCGAGGACGGTGGGCGGCCGCCCACCGGGGTGCGCCTGCGCAGGCACGGGCGCGACGGCGACGGAGGTCAGCAGGGCGGCGGTCAGAGCGCCGCGAAGCGTGGTCCGAAGGGGTCGGTTCACTGTGCTCCTTCTGGGCGGAAAGGCGGCACGAGCCGACCCATCCGCCACGATCACTGGGGCCAGGACCCTCCCCACTGTACGACCGGTGCCGGCCACGACGGGTCGTCAGGCGTTGCGGACGAGCCTCCACCGGTTGTCCGTGCTGCCGTTGTCCGCATCCTGTACGGCCTGTGCGCCCCAGGCGGTCGATCCGTTCAGGATGCCGAGCAGCTTGCCGCTGTTGACGTTGCGGATCCGGTAGGTGCCGTCGCCGTTGTCCACGAGAGTCCAGCGGTGGTCGGCGGTGCCGTTGTCCGACCATTGCAGGACCCGGGCGTTGTCGGCGGTGGACATGTTCTCCACGCCCAGCACCTTGCCGCTGTTGACGTTGCGGAACCGGACGGCGCTGCCGTCGGTGACGACGACCCAGTTGTGGTCCGCGGTGCCGCTGTCGCCCCACTGCACAGCGAGTCCACCGTCGGCGGTGGACATGTTCTGGATACCGAGGACCAGGCCGGTAGCGACGTTGACCAGGCGGCTGCTGCCACCGGTGGTGCCGCCGCTGGTGCTCCAGTAGACGGTGTAGTTGTATCCGTGGGCATCCTGGAACGGAGCGAGGGGCACCGTCGACCCGTTCGCGCTGGCGGTGAAAGCGAGCGAGGTGGTGCTGGTGCGGGTGATCGAGGAGGCGGTGAGTGACGGCAGGGCGCTGAGGGCGGTGTTGCCGTAGTTGCCGGCCAGCACCGCCGGGCCGTACGTGATCGCGGCGACGTTGGCGTTGTCGTTGGCGGCTCGGACGACGACCTGCATCGGTAGCCGCACGGTGATGGTGTCGCCGGCGGCCCAGGTACGGGTGACCGTGGCGTAGCCGCCCGGTGTGGTGGCGACGTTCTGCACCGCGCCGTTGACGGCGACCGTCGCGCCGTTGGCCCAGGACGGAATCCGCACCCGGATGCTCCACGAGCCGCTCATCGAGCCGGACAGGGTCAGGGCGGTGGTGTCACTGACCGGGTAGCTGGTGCTCTGGGTGACGGTGATGCCGCGCTGCGACCAGTTCAGCACCGACGGCGTGAACAGGTTCACGGTCAGCGTCGTGCCGTTGTAGAAGTAGATGGAGTCCATCAACTTCGTGTTGATCTCCAGGCCGGTGCCCTGGCAGCACCAGAACGAGTTGTAGTCGGTGCTCCAGGTGCCGCCACCCCACGCCGGGCCCACGCCTCGACGCCCACCCGGCCTGAGCGGGGTGAAATAGGTGATGTGGCCGTGGTTGTCGCCCGGGTTCTGTCCACCGATCAGGTGGTTGACCATCGCGCGCTCGTAGTAGTCGAAGTAGTCCGCCCGGTTCGGGTCGAGCAGCCACAGCTCGCGGGTCAGCTTGAGCATGTTGTAGGTGTTGCACTGCTCGCAGGTGTCGTTGCTGAGGTAACCGGCGATCGCGTTGGGCGCCCGGAAGTGCTCGGCCTGGCTGTTGCCGCCGATGACGTAGGAGTGCGCGCCGACGGTGATGCTCCACGCGTTGCTGGCGATGTCCCGGTAACGGGTGGTCCCGGTGGCCTTGAACTCCCGGGCCGCGCCCACCCACTTGGGAACCTGCGTGTTGGCATGCAGCCCGGAGAGCTGGTCCTGGTTGGCGGCCAGGGGGTTGAACACGGCGGCGTGGTCGAACCGCTGCGCGGCGGTGAGCCACCGGCCGTCACCGGTCTGCTGGTAGATGTCGGTCAGCACCTCGTTCATGCCACCGAACTCGGTGCCCAGCATCGACTGCATCTGGCTGGAGCTCAACCGGGACGTCCGGGTGTCGACCCAGCCGGCGAGGGCCAGCAGCACCGTACGGGCCTGCGTGTTGCCGGTGTAGCGCCAGACGTCGAGCAGCCCGGCGAGGGTCTTGTGGATGCAGTAGTAGGGCACGTTGCCGTTGGACAACGTCCGTGCCTCGAGCGCGGTGAAGTCGGACTCCGGGAAGCCGGAGAGGTATCCCGCGCCGAACCCGGCCGACCCGTTGTTCGCCTGGCACCTGGCCAGCTCGGCCACCATGTAGTTCGCCTTGTCCCGGCAGGTGGTGTCGCCCAGCACCGCGTACCCGTGCGCCCAGGCGGTCAGGAAGTGCCCCTGCATGTGGGTCCGGAACGGGAAGTTCGGCGCGTCCCAGCCCCCGTTGGCGGCGGCACCGTTGGTGGACAGCCGGTGGTTGGCGCGGAAGTTGTAGAGCAGGCGGTCGACGTCGACGAACCGCAGATAGTTCAGCGTCCGCGTCTGGTTGTCCATCCAGCGGCCGGCGGTCAGCCGCACCTGACCGAGGTCGAACGGATACGCCGAGACGCCGATGTCCGTACGGGCCGGCGGCACCACGGCCGCGGCCGCGCTTCCGGCGGCAATGGTGGTGCCGGTCGCGGAGAGCACCACGGTGGCTCCGGCGGCCTGAAGGAGGTGGCGGCGGCTGAGGGGCGGGGGTGACATGGGAACCTCCAGGGGGATTGCTACGGGGTGATCCGGAAGGTGGCGTCCTGGCGGTCAGCGGCGCTCGAGCTGCCGCTGAGTGGATCGATGCGCAACAGGTAGTTGGCGTGTCGCAGGTAGCGGGTCGGGAAGTTGTACGAGCGGAACGACGTCCAGGCGGCGTCGGCGAGCCCTGCCGTCCGGTAGAAGGTGGCGTCGGCCCGGAACACCGAGGTGTTCTCGTTCGCGGCGAGCCGGACCTCGTAGTTGTAGTGCCGCAGGTAGGAGCCGGGATAGTTCACCGACTGGAAGGACACCCCGGTGGAGTCGGCGAGGCCGGGCACCATCCGCCACATCTGGTCCTGGTACGGGTCGAACGGGTACGCGTCCAGCCGGGCAATGTTGTCGGCGTGCCGGACGTAACGGTCGGGCAGGTTGGAGGACTTCAGCCGGACCCAGTTCGGCGTCCCCCAGCGGGTGATCAGGCCGTTGTACTCCGCGTCCGTGATACCGATCATCGAGCCGTGCTTCGCGTTCATCGGCGGCGTGTAGTCGCGCTGGTTCATCGGGGTCCACGAGTTGCCCCCGATGGTCGTCGTCGACCAGGCGTAGTAGTCGTTGTTGACCGGGCCGTACGAGTCGCCCCACAGCCGCCAGCCACTGCCGTCGATCGCCTTGACCAGCAGCGGGGCCTCGATGCCGGTGCCCTGCATGAGCCCGCTGGTGTACGTGGTGAAGCTGTTCGGGGCGCCGGTGCTGGACCGGGCGCCGTAGAGGTTCCCGTTGCCGAGATTCTTGTAGTAGAGGTACGTGGTGCCGCCGTCGATGACGACGTCTCCGTCGAGGACGCCGAAGCCGGGGCTGAAGAACACCTGCGGCGAGCTGACCGTCTGGAAGTCGCTGGTGTAGTTGACCAGGAAGACGTCCTGGCCGTTGTTGGCGGAGTAGACGATGGCGTACTGGCCGCGGGCGGCGTCCCAGAAGGCGGTTGGGGCCCAGGTGTGGGTGTTCAGGGTGTGCATCCGGATCCGGCGGTATCCGGTGAAGCTCGTCAGGTTGGTCGAGTCCCACACGTGCAGGTACTGACTGTTGAGGCCGAAGTTGGTGCCTTTGAGGTCGGTGGCGAGCACCACGAAGGTGCCGTCCTGCTTGCGGAGGACGAACGGGTCCCGCAGGCCCAACTGGCCGGCTGTTGGTGTGACGACCGGGTTGTTCTGGTTGAGCGGCGTCCAGTTCAGGCCGTCTCGGCTGACGCCGAGGTGCAGCCCGTAGTCCGCGCCCTGGAACTGGGGCGTCTCGGTGAAGTAGGCCATGACGTACGCGGTGTTCGGCGCGGCGAGGGCGGCGCGCGGAAGACTCAGCACGCCGGTGGCGGCGGCAGCGGTGGACAGGGCGCCCAGGGTGAAGGCGCGTCGGGTCATCGGCACGACAGACGACCTTTCTGACAGCGGGACGGTGGTGGCAGGCTCAGCGACGTAACGACCGAAATCGGCAGTCTGGGCCGGGCGGGCATTGACGGCGCTGCCGCCATGGGCCTCACGTACAGGGCTCGGCTCATAGCGACGTATCAATGTGATCGCTAACATAGTTGTTCGTTAACACGCTCGCAACCCCCCGCGTCTTGTCCTGGCCGCTGTTGACGCTCGCCACGCCGCTCAGTACGGTGCATCGTAGATCTTCGATGTCAGCGTCGATACGCCAGTGCTGCGATGTGGTTACGACGTTCACCCCGCGAGGTGCAAAAAACCAGGTCAAACGAGTAGGAGAGGCTTCGTCTGAGATCTGTTAGCGCTAACAGCAAGCCCTGTGCGCACACGGCACACACTCTGGGAGTAATCGTGAAGGTGGCACAACGAACCACAGCCCGGACCAACCGCGGAGCCAGGCCCGCCGTCGCATGGCTTGCCAGCCTGGTCTGCGTCCTCGCCCTGGTCCCGGGCACGGCCAACGCCGACAACCCCATCGTCCAGAACATCTACACCGCCGACCCCGCGCCGATGGTGCACAACGGCCGCGTGTACGTCTACACCGGACACGACGAGGATGCGTCCACATACTTCACCATGCGTGAGTGGCGGGTGTACTCGTCCGCGGACATGGTGAACTGGACCGACCATGGCGTGCCCATGAGCCTGGCGACCTTCGCCTGGGCCGACGCCAACGCGTGGGCTGGCCAGGTCATCGCCCGCAACGGAAAGTTCTACTGGTACGTGCCGGTGCGCCAGCGCTCGAATGGGCAGATGGTCATCGGGGTCGGGGTGGCGGACAGCCCGACCGGTCCTTTCCGGGACGCGCTCGGTCGACCACTGGTCGGCAACGGTGAGATCGACCCGCATGCCTTCATCGACGACGACGGGCAGGCGTACCTGTACTGGGGTAACCCGGGCCTGTGGTACGTGAAGCTGAACCCGGACATGATCTCCTTCTCGGGCGGCGCGACCAGGATCCCGCTCAGCACGGCGGGCTTCGGCACCCGCACCGGGAACGCCAGCCGACCCACCCTGTACGAGGAGGGGCCCTGGGTCTACAAGCGTAACGGCTTGTATTACACCGTGTTCGCGGCGGAATGCTGCTCCGAGTTCATCGCCTACTCCACGGCGACCGGCCCCACCGGACCATGGACCTATCGGGGGGCGATCATGCCCCGGCAGGGCAGCAGCTTCACCAACCACGCCGGTGTCGTCGACTTCAACGGCGGCTCGTACTTCTTCTACCACAACGGCGCACTGCCCGGCGGGAGCGGCTACACCCGCTCGGTCGGCGTGGAGAAGTTCACCTACAACTCCAACGGCACGTTCCCGACCATCACCATGACCACCGCGGGCGTACCCCAGGTGGGCACGCTGAATCCCTACGCCCAGCAGGAGGCCGAGACGATCGCGTGGGGCTCCGGCATCGAGACGGAACCGTCCAGCGAAGGCGGCATGAACGTCGGCTGGATCGAGAACGGCGACTACATCAAGGTCAAGGGCGTCGCGTTCGGCACCGGCGCGACCTCGTTCACCGCACGGGTCGCCTCGGCCACCAGCGGCGGCCGGATCGAGGTGCGACTCGACAACACCACCGGCCCGCTGGTGGGCACCTGTGCGGTGCCGGGCACCGGCGGCTGGCAGTCCTGGACCAACACCACCTGCGCGGTGAGCGGGGCGACCGGAACACGTGACCTGTACCTGCGCTTCGTTGGCGGCAGCGGCAACCTGCTCAACCTGAACTGGTGGCAGTTCAGTGGCACCGGTGGGAGCGGGAACGTGCTGACCAACGGCACCGTGGAGAGCGGCACGACGGGCTGGGGCACCCACGGCAGCGGAACGCTGTCCAGGAACACCGCCGTCGTGCACGGCGGCACCGGGTCGCTGTCGATCACCGGCCGGACCGCGTCGTGGAACGGCCCCGGCCAGGACGTGACCTCGAAGCTCACCAACGGCAAGAGCTACACCACCAACGTCTGGGTACGGTCGCAGAGCGGCACACCGTCGGCGAAGGCGACTCTCTCACTGACTGCCAACGGCACGACGAACTACGTGCAGCTGACCCCGGCGGCGGGGGTGAACGCCAACGGCTGGACCCTGCTCACCGGCACGGCGACCGTGGCATGGAGCGGCACGCTGTCCAGCGCCACCTTCTATGTCGAGACGGCGGCGGGCACCGACAGCCTCCTCGTCGACGACGCCTCGTTGCAGTGACGCGGGTGCCGGAGCCGTGTGCGCACGGCTCCGGCGCATGACTTGACGAACGACATGTTATCGCTCACAGTCGATGGTTGAGGGCGGCCGCACCTGTGGTTCACCGGGCGAGCCTGCTGGTCGCACCTCGGAGCACGACGTCCGCCCAGGGCATGCCGGGCGTCGTGCCAGGACTCCCAGCACTGGTGCCGTGACGGCGGCCGGGCTCTCGCTCGTCATGGTCTCGACAGTTGGGGATGAATCCGCGGTCGAACCACCACAGAGAAGGAATTCGCATGAATCACCAGAGAGCCCTGCGAGTGGCGGTGACGCTCGCAGTCACCGGCACACTCGCCGCCGGAATGACGATGACGCTGACCACCGCGGCCAGTGCCGGGACGACCCTGAGAGCGTCGGCGGCCGAGAAGGGTCGTTACTTCGGCGCTGCTGTCGCGACGAACAAGCTTTCCGACAGTACGTATGTGACTGTTCTGAACCGTGAGTTCAACAGTGTCGTGGCCGAGAACGAGATGAAGTGGGATGCCACTGAGCCGCAGCAGGGTCGCTTCAGCTACACCGGGGGTGATCGTCTGGTGAGTCACGCGCGGGCCAATGGGATGAGTGTGCGGGGTCATGCGCTGTTGTGGCATGCGCAGCAGCCGGGTTGGGCGCAGGGCCTGTCGGGTAGTGCGTTGCGGAACGCGGCGATCAACCATGTCACGCAGGTGGCGACGCATTTCCGGGGTCAGGTCTACGCCTGGGATGTGGTGAACGAGGCGTTCGCTGACGGGGGTGGTGGTGGGCGGCGTGATTCGAATCTGCAGCGCACCGGTAATGATTGGATCGAGGCGGCGTTCCGGGCGGCGCGGGCGGCTGATCCGGGTGCGAAGTTGTGTTACAACGACTACAACACCGATGGTGTCAACGCGAAGTCGACTGGTGTCTACAACATGGTTCGGGACTTCCGGTCTCGTGGTGTGCCGATTGACTGTGTGGGTTTCCAGTCGCATCTGGGGAC
>NZ_JBEXGR010000012.1:0-181643 GCF_040607415.1 Micromonospora sp. NPDC005291 | reverse complement strand
CGCACTTGCTCGGTGTTGGTTATCATGTCGAACATTTAGACTTTCTACGCCAGTTTCCGGGCTCCCCCCTGTGCCGGGCGGGGGGGCCGCGCCGGGCCGCCTGGTCGGCTGCTGCTCGGGCTCACGCCGCCTGACGGCGGGTCTTGGTGGTGGTGTCGACCAGGTCCCAGACCAGCACCACGGCCGCGCCGACCGCGATGGCAGCCCCGAGGGTGTTCCGGTTGTCACTTTCCGCCAGCCAGCTCAGTCGGTCGCCCAGGGCCGGGTTGAGCAGCCGGTCGGAGAGTGCCAGCCACGCCAGCGGCAGCGAGAACGCCAGGTTGAGCAGGGCCTTCACCCCGAACAGGGCCCAGCTCCAGTGCCCGATCCGGTACTTGACGATCTCGAACACCACGTTGGCCAGCAGCACCACGATCAGCGCCGGCAGCCAGAACGACCACAGGGCCGGATCGAGGATCGGGATGTTGCTGCCGTCGGTCTCGTGCACCCACGACTGGTAGTGCTGGAACGGCAGGTAACCGATGGTCAGCACCAGCATGGCCACCGACGCGATGGTGTCGGTGAGGGAGATGTCCCGGTGTACGGGGACGTCGGGCAGTTGGTCGACGGTCCAGTCGGGCAGGCCGGAGACGGGTTGGAAGCGGTCGATGAGGGCGAAGGTGAGGGTGAGCCAGAAGGCGATCTGCACCGCGACCTCGATGGCGGTGCCGATGCCGCTCCCGATGGCCCCGAACCCCTTGCCGTCCGCCACGTCGATGACGGCGACCACCGTGCCGACGATCGCCGGGACGAAGCTGAGCAGGAGCTTCAGCAGTCGCAGCCAGACCAGGTAGTAGGTCGGGCCGATGAGCTGCAGTCGGCGGTCGGCGTACCGGGCGGCCAGAAGGTCCGGGTTGCCCAACTCGGTGAGCACCTCCCGCTCGGCGCCGGTCGCGTCCTGGCCGCCGCCGGTCCGGTCCTCGATCATGTCCTCGATCGAGGCGCGCAGCTCGGTGGCGATCTCGGCGCGGCGCGGGGTGGGCACCGAGCGCAGGGTGGCGGCGAGATAGCGGTCGGTCAGGGTGTTCATCGGTCCACTCCTTGGATCAGCCCGGTGACGGAGGTCTGTACGGCGGCGAGGTCGTTGAGGAGTCGTTCCAGCATCGACTCGCCCTCGTCGCTGGTCCGGTAGAACTTGCGCGGCCGGCTCTCCTCGGTGTTCCACTCGCTGGTGAGCAGCCCCTGGTCCTCCAGGCGGCGCAGCAGCGGGTAGAGCGTGTTGGCGTCTACCGGGAAGCCGTGGTCGGTGAGCCGTTGCAGCAGTGCGTAGCCGTAGTCCGGTCGGCGCAGCGCGACCAGGCTGGCCACCACGACGGTGCCTCGACGCAACTCCTGTAGGTGCGTCCTCAGAACGTCCTCGCTAACCATGTGTCACACCATACTGTGTGCCACACAGTGTTGTCTACGCCAATAACATCGTGTCCGCTCCGGTCCGGCGATCGCCGTCGGCAGCCCACCCCCCGATGTGAAGCTGGGGCCATGGCGGAGAGCCGGGCGCTGACCCGTATGTCGAGCGGTCCGCAGCGGGCGGACCTGCTGGAGCTGTTCTTCGACCTCGCCTTCGTCGCTGGTCTGGCGATGACGTCGGCGAAGATGGCGGCCGAGCAGACCTGGACGGGCATCAGCCAGGGTCTTCTCGCCCTGTCGACGCTCTGGGCGGTGTGGGTGACCACCACGTTGATCACCGACACCTACAGCCCGCGGAAGCGGCCCATCCCGTACCTGATCCTGGGCTCCATGTTCGGCCTGATGCTGATGGCGGCCGCGCTGCCGGGTGCGTTCGGCGACCACGGGCTGATCTTCGGCGGCACCTGGGCCGCGATCAACCTGGGCCGAGGGCTGGCGCTCATCCGGTCCCTGCGCGGGCGGCAGGAGCAGGAGCGTTCCGTGCGCGCCCTGGTCTGGAACCTCGGCTCGGGCACCCTCTGGGTGGTCGGCGCCCTGATGCCCGACCCGGGGCGGCGGCTCGCCGTGTGGCTGGCCGCGCTGGCCGCGGACTACATCGCCTTCGGGTTCCGCTTCCCGATCCCCGGTCGGCCGCCGCTGCCGCAGTACCAGGTGGCACCCGAGCACCTCGCCGAGCGGTACCAGCAGATCTACATCCTCACCCTGGGCGAACTCATCCTCGTCAGCGTCCTCAGCCTGGGCCACCAGCCGTTCACCGCAGGCCGGATCGGCGCCTTCGGCGTCGCGTTCCTGACCGCCGTGGTGCTCTGGTGGAGCTACGCGCGAGGAGCCGGCGCGACCCTCCGTGCCGCCATCGAGTCGTCACCCCACAGAGGCCGACTGGTGCAGACCAATCCGTACGCCCACTGGTTGATGGTGGCCGGGGTGGTCGGCACGGCCGCCGGCGTCGAGGCGGTCATCGCGCAGCCCGGGGAGCGGCCCGGCGCTCCCATGACCGCGCTCATCCTGGGCGGCGCCGGGCTGTTTCTCTGCGGCCGGGCGGTGCTGGAGCACGAGGTCTTCGAGCGCGTGCCGTTGTCCCACGTCATCGGCGTCGTCGCGACGATCGCCCTGGCGCCGCTCGCGGGGCACCTGCCTGGTCTGGCGG
This sequence comes from Micromonospora sp. NPDC005291, assembly GCF_040607415.1. Taxonomy (NCBI): domain Bacteria; kingdom Bacillati; phylum Actinomycetota; class Actinomycetes; order Micromonosporales; family Micromonosporaceae; genus Micromonospora; species Micromonospora sp. NPDC005291. The sequence continues at coordinate 179,050 of NZ_JBEXGR010000012.1, read as the reverse complement.
TGACCGTCGCCGCCGGGCTCGTGCTGCTGGGCGTCGCCGTCGCCGAACTCCTGAGGGCCCGAAGCCAGCCGGTCCGGGACGCGGCCACGATCTGAGCGGCGCTACTCGAAGCGGGACACGTCTCCCGCGCCCCGGCGCAGGATCTCCGGCTCTGGCCCGGACAGGTCGATCACGGTCGTCGGCTCCATGCCGCAGTCGCCGGCGTCGAGCACCGCGTCGAGCTGGTGGTCGAGTCGTTCCTTGATCTCCCAGCCCTGGGTCATCGGCTCGTCGTCGCCGGGCAGGACCAGGGTGCTCGACACCAGCGGCTCGGCCAGCTCGGCCAGCAGTGCCTGGGTGACGGTGTGCCGGGGTACGCGGACGCCGACGGTGCGCTTCTTCGGGTGCAGCATCCGGCGCGGCACCTCGCGGGTGGCCGGCAGGATGAAGGTGTAGCTGCCCGGGGTGGACGCCTTCACCAGGCGGAAGACCGAGTTGCTGATCTGGACGAACTGGCCGAGCTGCGCGAAGTCCCGGCAGACCAGCGTGAAGTGGTGGCGATCGTCGAGATGGCGGATCTGGCGGATCCGGTCCAGCCCGTCCTGATTGCCCAGTTGGATGCCGAGCGCGTAGCAGGAGTCCGTCGGGTAGGCGACCAGCCCGCCACCGCGGATCAGGTCGGCGACCTGGCCGATGATCCGGGGCTGAGGGTTCTCCGGATGTATGTCGTAGTACCTCGCCATCCTCCGAGCCTAGGCGCATCGTCCGGCGATCAGGAGACGAGGGCCACGGCCGTCGGCGCGGACGGTGGAGCCGCCGAGATCACCTCGGTAGGGTAGGTCCCGGTCGGCTCCGACCAACAAGATCCACACCGCCGGGGGGCGCCACGCATGGCTGATTCGTTCGCGCATCTGCACGTGCACACCGAGTATTCGATGCTCGACGGAGCGGCCCGCCTCAAGGACCTGTTCGCCGAGGCCAAGCGGCTCGGCATGTCCGCCGTGGCGATCACCGACCACGGCAACATGCACGGCGCGAACGACTTCTACAACCAGGCGATGGCCGCCGGGATCACGCCGATCCTGGGCGTCGAGGCGTACGTGGCGCCGGAGTCGCGCTATCACAAGGCGCGGGTCAAGTGGGGTCGGCCGGAGCAGAAGAGCGACGACATCTCCGGTAACGGCGCGATCACCCACAAGACGATGTGGGCGAAGAACGCGCAGGGCCTGAAGAACCTGTTCACCCTCAACTCGCGCGCGTCCATGGAGGGGCACTACGTCAAGTGGCCCCGGATGGACATGGAGCTGATCGCCCAGCACGCCGAGGGGATCATGGCCACCACCGGCTGTCCGTCGGGCGCGGTGCAGACCCGGCTTCGGCTGGGCCAGTTCGACGAGGCCCTCAAGGTCGCCGCCAGCTACCAGGACATCTTCGGCAAGGACAACTACTTCCTGGAGATCATGGATCACGGCCTCTCCATCGAGAGCCGGGTCCGTGAGGGGCTCACCGAGATCGCCCGCAAGCTGGACATCCCACCGGTGGTCACCAACGACTCGCACTACACCCACGAGGCGCAGGCCACCGCCCACGACGTGCTGCTCTGCGTGCAGACCGGCAGCAACATCGACGACCCGAACCGGTTCCGGTTCGAGGGCGGCGGCTACTTCATCAAGAGCGCCGACCAGATGCGCGCGGTGGACTCGTCGGAGCTGTGGCAGGAGGGCTGCCGCAACACCCTGCTGGTCGCCGAGAAGGTCGACCCGACCGGCATGTTCACCTTCCACAACCTGATGCCGCGCTTTCCGGTGCCCGAGGGCGAGACCGAGGAGTCCTGGTTCCGCAAGGAGACGTTCGCCGGCCTGGCCCGCCGCTACCCGAACGGCATCCCGGAGGGGCATGTCGTCCAGGCGGAGTACGAGCTGGGCGTCATCAACCAGATGGGTTTCCCGTCGTACTTCCTCGTGGTCGCCGACTTCATCCAGTGGGCGAAGAACCAGGGCATCGCGGTGGGTCCGGGTCGCGGTTCGGCCGCCGGTTCCCTCGTCGCGTACGCGCTGGGCATCACCGACCTGGACCCGATCCTGCACGGCCTGATCTTCGAGCGGTTCCTCAACCCCGAGCGGGTCTCGATGCCGGATGTCGACATCGACTTCGACGAGCGTCGGCGCGGTGAGGTGATCAAGTACGTCACCGACAAGTGGGGCGAGGACAAGGTCGCCCAGATCGCCACCTTCGGCACGATCAAGGCGAAGGCCGCGATCAAGGACTCGGCCCGGGTGCTCGGTTTCCCGTACGCGGTCGGCGACCGGATCACCAAGGCGATGCCGCCGGCGGTGATGGGCAAGGACATCCCGCTCACCGGCATCTTCGACACCAAGCACCCCCGCTATGCCGAGGCCGGCGAGATCCGCGGCCTGTACGAGTCCGACCCGGACGTCCGCAAGGTGATCGACACCGCCAAGGGCATCGAGGGGCTGATCCGGCAGACCGGTGTGCACGCCGCCGGCGTCATCATGTCCGCCGAGCCGATCATCGAGCACATCCCGTTGACGCGCCGTGACGCCGACGGGGCGATCATCACGCAGTTTGACTACCCGACGTGTGAGTCACTCGGGCTGTTGAAGATGGACTTCCTCGGCCTGCGCAACCTGACGATCATCGACGACGCGGTCAAGAACATCGAGCTCAACCACGGTAGGAAGCTCGACCTGCTGGCTCTGCAGTTGGACGACCCGGCCGCGTACGAGCTGCTGGCCCGGGGTGACACCCTGGGCGTGTTCCAGCTCGACGGTGGGCCGATGCGGTCGCTGCTGCGGTTGATGAAGCCGGACAACTTCGAGGACATCTCCGCCGTCCTGGCGCTGTACCGGCCCGGCCCGATGGGCGTCGACTCGCACACCAACTACGCGCTGCGCAAGAACGGCCTCCAGGAGATCACGCCGATCCACCCGGAGCTGGAGGAGCCGCTGCGGGAGATCCTGGCACCCACCCACGGCCTGATCGTCTACCAGGAGCAGGTGCAGCGCGCCGCGCAGATCCTCGCCGGCTACACCCTCGGTCAGGCCGACCTGCTGCGCCGGGCGATGGGTAAGAAGAAGAAGGAGATCCTCGACAAGGAGTTCATCCCGTTCCGGGACGGCTGCCGTGAGCGCGGTTACTCCGACGAGGCGATCCAGGCGGTGTGGGACGTCCTCGTGCCGTTCGCCGGGTACGCCTTCAACAAGGCGCACTCCGCCGCGTACGGCCTGGTCTCCTACTGGACCGCGTACCTGAAGGCGCATTATCCGGCCGAGTACATGGCCGGGTTGCTGACTTCCGTCGGTGATGACAAGGACAAGATGGCGCTCTATCTGTCCGAGTGTCGCCGGATGCGCATCCAGGTGCTGCCACCGGATGTGAACACCTCGGCCGGGCCGTTCACGCCGGTCGGCAAGGACATCCGCTTCGGCCTGGCCGCGGTGCGCAACGTCGGCGCGAACGTGGTCGCCTCGATCATGCGGTGCCGCCAGGAGAAGGGCGACTACACCGACTTCTACGACTTCCTGTCCAAGGTGGACGCCGTGGTCTGCAACAAGAAGACCATTGAATCGCTGATCAAGGCGGGCGCCTTCGACTCGATGGAGCATCCGCGCAAGGGCCTGCTCGCGGTGCACGCCGACGCCATCGACGCGTACGCCGACGTCAAGCGCAAGGAGGCGGTCGGCCAGTACGACCTCTTCGGCGCCGGCTTCGGTGACGCCGACACCGGCAGCACGACGGTGATGCCGGTCATCAGCGACAGCGAGTGGGACAAGCGCGACAAGCTGGCCTTCGAGCGCGAGATGCTCGGCCTGTACGTCTCCGACCACCCGCTGTTCGGCCTGGAGCACATCCTCGGCCCGGCGGCCGACACCACCATCGCCTCCCTGGCCGAGGACGGCGCGGTGCCCGACGGGGCGGTCGTCACCCTCGCCGGCATCCTCTCCGGAGTGCAACGGCGGGTCACCAAACAGGGCCGCGCCTGGGCCTCGGCAACCCTGGAGGACCTCGCCGGTGGGGTGGAGACGCTGTTCTTCCCCAACACCTACGAGGTGATCGGGCAGTACATCGCCGAGGACGCCATCGTCGTGGTCAAGGGCCGGGTCGACCGTCGCGACGACACCCCCCGGATCATGGCGATGGACATGTCCATGCCGGACGTCAGCACCAGCGCCAGCAACAAGCCGGTCACCCTTACCATTCCGGTGCACCGGTGCACGCCGCCGTTGATGGAAAAGCTCAAGGAGACCCTGGTGCTGCACCCCGGCGACACCGAGGTGCACGTCAAACTTCAGAACGGCGGGCGCACCACCACCCTGCGGCTGGGTCCGTTCCGGGTGGCGGCGACGACCGCGCTGATGGGTGACCTGAAGAGCGTCCTCGGCCCGGCCAACGTGAGCTGACCGGGCCGCGGACGTGCCGACCGGGCCTCAGGCCCGGTCGGGGGCTCCGATCTCCCGCAGTTGGCCGTCGGCCAACCGCAACCAGCGCTGCACCCCGATCTCGGCCAGGAACCGTTCGTCGTGGCTGACCACCACGAACGCACCCTGGTACGCGGACAGCGCGCTCTCCAACTGGGCCACGCTGACCAGGTCCAGGTTGTTGGTCGGCTCGTCGAGCAGCAGCAACTGCGGTGCCGGGTCGGCGCAGAGTACGCAGGCGAGGGTGGCGCGCAGCCGTTCACCGCCGGAGAGCACCCTGACGGGCAGGTTCACCCGGGCCCCCCGGAACAGGAACCGGGCGAGCAGGTTCATCCGTTGCGCGTCCGGCAGGCTCGGCGCGTACGCGGCGAAGTTCTCCGCCACCGTGCGATCGAGGTCCAGCAGGTCCAGCCTCTGCGACAGGTACGCGATCCGCCCGTCGCCACGCCTCAGCTCACCGCCGGACGGTTGCAGGTCACCGTTGACCAGGCGAAGCAGGGTCGACTTGCCGACGCCGTTCGCCCCGGTGAGCGCGATCCGCTCCGGCCCCCGAATCACCAGGTCGGCGCCGTCGCCACCGAACAGTTCCCGGTCGTCGAAGCGGGCCCGCATGCCCTGGCCGGAGAAGACCGTGCGACCGCCCGGGACGGTGGTGTCCGGCAGGTCCACGACGATCCGGTCCTCCTCGCGTACCGCCCGCCCGGCCTCGTCGAGCCGGGCCTTGGCCTGGCCGAGTCGGGCCGAGTGCGTCTCCTGCGCCTTTCCGGCCGACTCCTGCGCACCCCGCTTCATGGTGCCGGCGAAGATCTTCGGCAGACCGGCGTTCTTCAGGTTCTTGGAGGCGTTGCTGGCTCGCCGGTCGGCCCGCTCCCGGGCCTGCTGCATCTCGCGCTTCTCCCGCTTGACCTCCTGCTCGGCGTTGCGCAGATTGCTCTCGGCCACCTCTCGCGCTGCCTGCACCGCCTCGGTGTACGCGGTGAAGTTGCCTCCGTACCAGCGGATCTCACCGCGGTCCAGCTCGGCGATGCGGTCCATCCGGTCCAACAACTCCCGGTCATGGCTGACCAGCAGCAGGCACCCGGACCAGTCGGTGAGGACGTCGTAGAGCTTGTGCCGGGTCTCCAGGTCCAGATTGTTGGTCGGTTCGTCGAGCAGCAGCACGTCCGGGCGTCGGAGCAGTTGCGACGCCAGGCCGAGGGAGACCACCTGGCCGCCGCTGAGGGTGTGCAGCCGTCGGTCGAGGGACAGCTCACCCAGGCCGAGGCGGTCCAGCTCGGAGCGGGTGCGCTCCTCGATGTCCCAGTCGTCGCCGATCGTGGCGAAGTGCTCCTCGCTGGCGTCGCCGGCCTCGATGGCGTGCAGCGCGGCGATCCGCTCGGCGACGCCGAGCACCTGCGCCACGGTCAGGTCGCCGGCCAACGGCAGGGTCTGCGGGAGGTAGCCGAGCACACCGTCGACGGTGACGCTGCCGCCGCTGGGCCGCAGCTCCCCGGCGACCAGCCGCAGCAGGGTGCTCTTGCCGGCGCCGTTGGGCGCGACCAGGCCGGTGCGACCGCCGGGAACGGTGAAGGACAGCTCCGAGAAGACCGGGGTGTCGTCCGGCCAGGAGAAGGACAGGTTCGAGCAGACAATGAACGCATCAGACATGCGAGTGACCTCAAAGGGTGGGTGGGCGCGCCGGAGCTGCCCGACGAAACGGGGACCGGTGGAACGACAACATGGCCACAACAGCTGCGCTGAAGCGCGCCGAACGGTGGCCGAACACATCCGGTATCACCCGGAGATGTCGTCGTCACCCGCCATGTCTGGTCTCCCTAGTCAACTGCTGACACCCAACCCGCCGAGTCTAACAACGGATCTTCGGCCCGCCACCGCCATTGGCCGAGCGGTTCGATCCTGCGGTGAGCGGTCAAGCGATACCGGTTCGTGGACCGCAGCTTTCGGCAGGAGACCGGTTCCGAGGGGGACATCGTGTATAGGCTGGGCTATAGTTCGCCCATGGGTCATGAGCCGCCACGTCGCTGGGCGATCAGGACGACAACGGATGTCCGCGACTGGTTGCGGTCTCTGCGGCAGGCTGATCCATCTACGTACCGGTCTGTCAACGCAGCGATCGACATGCTCGCGGAGACCGGGCCAGGCATGGGTCGTCCCCTGGTCGACACTCTCAGAGGGTCGAGTATCGGCAACCTCAAGGAGTTGCGACCGAGGTCTGGACGGGACGTCGCCGTTCGGGTGCTGTTCGTCTTCGATCCCTGGTCCCAGGCCGTGCTGTTGGTGGCCGGCAACAAGGCGGGAGATTGGAATCGATGGTACGACGAAGCGATTCCAACGGCTGAGATTGCGTACGAGGGCTGGCTTGCCTTCGAGAGGAAACGGAGGGAGGGCTGATGAGCGACTTCCATGACTGGGACGACATCCGGGGCGAGCTGCACGATGGAGACGATGAAGCGCTCGATGCAGAACGTGCCCGCACCGAGGCCTGGATCAGCGCGTTTCATCTTGCTGAAGAGCGGAAGCGGCTGGGTCTGACCCAGCGGCAGGTGGCCGAGCTGATGGGTGTCACGCCAGGCCGAGTCAGCCAGATCGAAAACGGTGATCTGGAGGCCAACGAGGTCGCGACGCTGAGCCGATATGCACGAGCGCTCGGCGCCCGGATGCGGATCATCTTCGACTACGGCGACGACCTCCGTCAGATCGCTTGACCCTGCCCGTCTGCCTCTGTTCGGCGGGAGCCGCGGGTCGGCGAGGAATTCGTCCTCATGGTGCGGTCACCTGGGCCGGTACTCGACCTCGGGGCGGCCGGGGGTGCCGTAGCGAGGGCTCCGAACGGCCCGGTCGACGGTTACGAGGTATTCCAGGTAGCGGCGGGCCGTTACCCGGGAGATGCCGGTCAGCGCGCTCACCTCGGTTGCGGACAGTCCCACCTCCGTGCGGGTCCCGTCGGTGAGGGCGGCGCGTACCCGATTGAGGGTCTGCGCGTCGAGCCCCTTGGGCAGGCTGTGCCCGGCGGTGCCGCGCAGGGTGGCGAACATCCGGTCCACCTCGTGCTGGGCGGCCACCTCACCGTCGGCGAGCGCCTGCGCGCGGTAGTCGGCGTAGCGCTCCAGCTTGTCGCGGAACGCGGCGAACGTGAACGGTTTGAGCAGGTAGTGGGTCACCCCGAGGGAGACCGCCGTGCGCACCACCGCCAAGTCCCGCGCGGAGGTCACCGCCAGCACGTCGACGCTGCTGCCGGCCGCGCGCAGCGCCCGGCAGACGTCCAGGCCGTGCAGGTCGGGCAGCCGAAAATCGAGGAGTACGAGGTCCACGTCGCCGCCGTCGTTGGCGCGCAGCGCCGCCATCGCCGCCCGAGCGGTGTGTGCCACCCCGACCACCACGAAACCAGGAACCCGTTCCGTGTACGCGGTGTGCGCCTCGGCCAGCAGCGGCTCGTCCTCGACGACCAGCACCCGGATGTCGGTCATCGGCGTGCCCCGACGACCGGCAGACGGACGGTGAACACGCTGCCGCCGTCGGCCGAGCGGCCCACCTCGGAGCTACCGCCATGGCGGCGGACCACCTGCCCGACCAGCGCCAGGCCGAGTCCCCGGCCGGTGCTCTTGGTGGACCAGCCGCGCCGGAACGCGTCGGCCACCCGCTCCGGGGCCAGCCCGGGGCCGCTGTCGGCGACCCGTACCACCAGTTCCTCGTCGATCGCGCCGACGAAGACCCGCACCCGGCGCGGCGCCGGCGTGCCGGCCACCGCCTCCAGGGCGTTGTCGACCAGGTTGCCGACCACGGTGAGGAGGTCGCCGGTCGGCAGTGGGCTGTCGTCGAGGCGGCAGTCGGGCTCGATGACCAGGTCCACTCCGCGCTCGCCAGCCTGCGCGGACTTGCCGAGCAGCAGCGCGGCCAACGCCGGCTCGGTCACCGCGCCAACCACCCGGTCAGTCAGCTGCTGGGCGAGGGCCAGGTCCCGGGTGCCGAGCCGGACGGCCTCGTCGGCGCGGCCCAGCTCCACAAGGGTCAGCACGGTGTGCAGCCGGTTGGCCGACTCGTGGGTCTGCGCCTGCAACGCCTCGGTCAGCGCGCGGACCGAGTCCAGTTCGCTGGCCAGGGCGCGCAGCTCGGTCTGGTCGCGAAGGGTCAGCACGGTGCCGAGCACCGCGCCCTCGAAGCGGGTGGTCCGCTGGTTGGCGACGAGCACCCGGTCACCGGCGAGGATGGGCTCGTCGAGGGCGTCGCGCCCGGAGTTGAGCAGCTCGGCCACAGCGGGCGGCAGATCGATCCCGGCGGCCGGCTGGTCGATCACCGGCGCGTCCGCGTCGAGGCCCAGCAGCCGGCGACCCTCGTCGTTGACCAGCGCCACCCGCCGGTCGGTGGTCAGCACGACGAGACCTTCGCGTACCGAGTGCAGGACCGCGTCGTAGTACTCGTACATCCGCGTCATCTGCGCTGGCCCGAGACCGTGGGTCTGGCGGCGCAGCCGGCGGCTGAGCAACCAGGAGCCGGTCGCGGCGAGCGCGAGAGCCGGTGCGGCGACACCGAGCAGCACCGGCAACTGGCCGAGCAGCTTGCGGTTGATCGCCCGGGTGGTGATGCCCACCGAGACCAGGCCGACGATGCGTCGCTGCTCGTCGTACACCGGGACGACCGCGCGCACCGACTCGCCGAGCGTGCCGACGTTGGTGGTGGTGAACGGGCGGCCCGCCAGGGCGGGCCCGATCTCCCCGACGAACGGCTCGCCGATCCGCTCCCGGGTGGGGTGCGAGAAGCGGGTGCGGTCGGGGGCCATCACGACCACGAAGTCGGTGCCCGTCGCCTGCCGGGTCGATTCGGCGTACGGCTGGAGGATGCTGGCCGGGTCGGCAGTCGTGAGGGCCTCGCGGACGTCGGGGGAGCGGGCCACGGTCTGCGCCACCGCGAGCACCTCCTCCTGTGCGGCCTGGCGGGAGTCGCTGCGGGCCAGCCAGACGGCGCCCGCCGCACCGGCCAGCACGAGCAGCGTCACCACCATCGCCTGGAGGGCGAAGAGTTGCCCCGCGATGCTCCACTGGCGTCGGGCCACCTCCACCACCTCCTCGTCGCGCCGCCACTGTTGGTGCTGTCGCGGTGAACAGAATGACCGCAAGGCTGTCAACGGGTGAGACGCGCTTCACATTGTCGACATGGACACCACCGCAACCGCCACCTCACCGGCACCCCCGGTCCGTCGGGACCGTACCCGTTACCTCTACCTGGCCGTCATCGTGGCCGTGCTCGCCGGCATCGTGGTCGGCCTGGTCGCCCCCGATTTCGGCAAGGAACTCAAGCCGATCGGTACCGGCTTCGTCAACCTCATCAAGATGATGATCAGCCCGGTCATCTTCTGCACCATCGTGCTGGGCGTCGGTTCCGTCCGGCAGGCCGCGAAGGTCGGCAAGGTCGGCGGCCTCGCCCTCGGCTACTTCCTCACCATGTCGACCGTCGCGCTCGCCATCGGCCTGGTCGTCGGCAACCTCATCCACCCCGGCTCCGGCCTGAACCTCGGCCAGGATCTCGCCGGTGCGGGCAAGGCCGCCGCCGGTGACGAGGCCGGCGGGACGGTGGACTTCCTGCTCGGCGTCATCCCGACCACGCTGCTCTCCGCGCTCACCGAGGGCGAGGTGCTCCAGACGCTGCTGGTCGCCCTGCTGGTCGGCTTCGCCGTACAGGCCATGGGTCGGCGCGGTGAGCCGGTGCTCGGGGCCGTCGCCGTCATCCAGCGGGTCGTCTTCAAGGTCCTCGCCATGATCATGTGGCTGGCGCCAATCGGCGCGTTCGGCGCCATGGCTGCCGTGGTCGGCGCGACCGGCGTCGACGCGCTCAAGAGCCTCGCCCAGATCATGGTGGGCTTCTACGCCACCTGCCTGATCTTCGTGCTGGTCTTCCTGGGCGCGCTGCTCTGGTTCGTAGCCCGGATCTCGATCTTCTCGCTGCTGCGCTACCTGGGCCGGGAGTTCCTGCTGATCCTGTCCACCTCGTCGTCGGAGTCGGCGCTGCCACGGCTCATCGCGAAGATGGAGCACTTCGGTGTCAGCAAGCCGGTCGTCGGCATCACGGTGCCGACCGGGTACTCGTTCAACCTGGACGGCACGGCGATCTACCTGACGATGGCGTCGCTGTTCATCGCGGACGCACTGGGTAAGCCGCTCGCCATCGGGGAGCAGATCTCGCTGCTGCTGTTCATGGTCATCGCGTCCAAGGGTGCCGCTGGGGTTACCGGCGCTGGGCTGGCGACGCTGGCCGGTGGGCTCCAGTCGCACCGGCCGGACCTCGTGGACGGGGTCGGGCTGATCGTGGGCATCGACCGGTTCATGTCGGAGGCACGGGCGCTGACCAACTTCGCGGGCAACGCCGTGGCGACGGTGCTGGTGGGGACGTGGACCGGGGAGTTCGATCGGGACAAGGCGGTCGAGGTGCTGCGCGGCGACGACCCGTTCGACGAGGCGACGATGCTCGACGAGCACGACGACGAGGACGAGGCGGCTGCGCGGCGGCCCGACGAGGCGGCTCCGGCAGGGGTGCCCGCCTGACCGTTCAAGAGACAGCCCGGGGTCCCGCCAGCTTAACGGCAGCGGGGCCCCGGTATCTGGCGGCCTACCTGGTTGGGGTTGCGAATCCAGTGGGCGCTCGATGCTGTCGCGGCGAGTCGATACTGGGCCGATGACTGAGGAGCACCCGGCGGAACTGACGCGGTGGACCATCCACGGTGAGCGGGTCGTCGACGAAACCCGCCGAGCGCGGCTGAGCATCGCCGACCTGGAGTTGCCCGACGGGGTGCGGTTCGAGCAATACGTCATCCGGGCCCCTCGTTCCGCCATGGTCGCGGTGCTCGACGAGCGAGAGCGCCTGCTGCTGATGCGGCGGCACCGGTTCGTGTTCGACCGGTGGGTGTGGGAGTTGCCCGGCGGCTACGTCGACGAGCAAGAGTTGCCCGAGGTGTGCGCCGTACGCGAGGTGGAGGAAGAGACCGGCTGGCGTCCGCACGGAGTCGAACCGTTGCTGTCGTTTCAACCTTGGGTGGGAACTGCGGATGCCGAGAACATGCTCTTCCTCGCACGGGAAGCGGAGTACGTGGGCGGTCCGGTTGATGTGAATGAGGCCGAACAGGTCGCCTGGATCCCGCTGGCCGAGGCGCGTGAGCTTGTGGCGCAGGGCGAGATCGTCGGGGCCGGAACGGTGATCGCGGTGCTGGAGTTGGTGGTCCGACAGGCACGTCGGGAGTTGTAGGTGTCATCCGCCGCGCACCCGCACGACGCCCATCAGGCTTCGTTTACGGCGCTACGGCGCTACGGCGCTACGGCTGCTTCGCTCGCGAAGAGGGTGGGGTGAGCCAGGCGAGTGGCTGTCCTGCGAGTGCGGCGTCGGCGAGGCGGTGTGCCGAGGTGGTCTTGAGGGCCGCGCGTGAGCTGTCGATCCAGCGCTGGACGTTGTCGATGCCCTGGTGGCGGTACTCGACGGCCTGGACGAGGCATTCGAGTTTGTCGGCGTCGCGGGCGACGATGGCTTCCAGTGTCTCCTGGGCTTCGTACTCGGTGACGGCGGCGGTGATGGCGTTGGCAACCGCTGGTGGGCAGCCGGCGACCTGATCAGCCGTGACGGCGGTGTTGGGTGCTGCGGTCAGGTAGCGCCTGGCGATGTGCGGGATGTCCGTTATCCGGGTTTCCTGGGTGTCGTGCAGGACGCACATCATCGACACCCGGGCGGGATCGGCGCCTTCCATCGCGGCGAGCATCATCCCGATGAGCGCGGTGCGGAACGAGTGCTCGGCGATTGATTCGGGGTGCTTGACGCCGGCGAACCACCAGCCGGTGCGGGCTGCACGTTTGAGAACACCCGCTTCGAAGATGAAGTTCATGGCGCCGATGTCGTCGTCGTGGTCGTCGCTCATCTGCCCGTCCCTGTGCCGGTGATTCCGTCGGTGCGCAGGCTGTAGACGATAGACGTCAGTTCGCGCCGGGACTGCTCTGAGATCGAGTCACCGTCGAGGAGAGCGGTGCTGCGATCGACGAGTGTCCGTCCGACCGTGGCGTCGTCGAGCGTGAGTCTGCGTCGGGCGGTGAGTAGTGACCACGTGTTGTGGATGTTGAGGTCCGCGAAGGGGTGGCCGTCGTCGAGGCGTTCGACCAGGTGTCGGAGGAGCCGGGATCCTCGCCAGTCGGAAAGGGCTGCCGGCATGAAGGAGTCGTCGCACTGGCGGTACGGGATCTCGCCGACCCAGTAGGCCGAATAGTTGAGGGCGGCGCGTTCGCAGGCATCGTCTGGGTGGGCCCGGGCGATGAAGTCTCGTAGTGGCTCCGGATCGCCCTGGTTGGCGAGGGATGTTGCCACTGAGCGGGCGTCGGGCCACAGCGGCGTCCAGGTGTGGAAGGCAGTCGGAGGGCGAAACCTCCGTGCACTGCTTTGTGTGAGCCAGGCGGCGGACGTGCCGGTGGGGTCCGTGCCGGCGAGGAAACATGCTTGCCGGTGCAGAAGGACACTCGGGTCACGCCGTCCGGCGGTGCGGTCTGCGAGGACATGAAGGTGCCCGTAGAAGGCAGTGCGCTCGTCAACGGGTAGCTGCGGCGCGGGTGCAACCGGGCCACGTCGACGGCCGTGGATCACGAGGTGCCGCAGGAACGTGGGCGGTTGTCCGAGCACGGCCCAGAGGATGAGGTCGGTCAGGCGGTGGGTGAGTACTGACCAGCCCAGCGGCTGTTGGCTGATGTCGGTCCGTTCGGCCTGGTCGTCGAGCACCGCGGCGACGATGATGTCGGCTTCGGCCGCGTCGTCGAGGGCGTCCAGCAGGACGGCGTTCGCACCGAGCCGGGCCAGCTTCTGGCGGATCGCGATCGCTTGGCCGAATGCGACTGCGGTGAAGTGTCGGCGTCCGGATTCCCAACTCTGGACCGTCGCGCGGTCGACGCCCAACTCGACCGCAAGGTGCTCCTGGGTCAGCGGGATGGATTCGCGGATCAGCTTCAGCAGGTATCCGGTCACGCCGCCGAGTTGGCAGTGCGAGCGCCCTTGGATCGCCATCCCGACATCCCTACGTTGACCGATGGTCGACGTTCTACACCGGCATCCACGCAACCAGGCGTGGCCTGGCCTGCTCACTCGTACTGCCGGTGAGTCCTACCGGTGCCGTCGTGATCGTAGCGTCGTAGTTACCGAACGTTCCATAACCGGTCCCGTCGTCCTCGCGGGTCGGTCAAGTTGTGCTGCCGGTCGGAGGGAGACAGCGATGGGGGACAGCTCACCGCCAGGGCGACGGGTCTCCTACGACCAGTACCTGCTCGCCGTCGCGATGACCCTGGCGCGGCGGCACCGACCGGTGTGGTCGTGGCGTCGGTGGCGATGGGCCTGCCGGTGTGGCGGGGACCTTCCCTGCCGGGTCCGGCACCGGATCCCGATCAACCGTAGGCACTGGCCGCGGGAGGAGGAGCAGTGAACGACGAGCAGGAGCAGCGCATCATCAGGATGCATCTGCGCGGGCTCGACGGGATGTGTACGGGCTGCCGAGTGTGGTGGTCGCGGCTGGTTCCGTACCCGTGTTGGCAGGTGGAGTGGGCGACCAGCCGGCAGGCCCGGTTGCTCACGGCGCTGCTGCTCGGAGGTTCGCAGTGAGCACGCACGGCCCGGTCCTGCCGATCTGGAGTTGCGGCGGATGCGACGCGCCGTGGCCGTGCCAGACCCGACGGCGGGAACTGAGCGCGGAGTTCGGCGATGCGCCGGTTTCGCTTGCCCTCTACATGGGTGCGCAACTGGTCCGCGCCTCCGCCGATCTGACCTGGGCGCCGGCCGGCGCGCTGCACCGGCGCTTCCTCGGGTGGGTGCGGTGAGCATCCTGCGGGCTGGCGACGAGAAGTTTCACTACAGCGATGGGTCGCACAAGTGGATCCCGCCCGACGCGGACTACGACCAAGAGGTCTGGGACGAGCAAGTTCGCCAACACAAGCATGGCCACCTGAGGAACGTGCGGCCGAAGGTGCGCATCAGACGCCTCTGCTAGAACCTCAGAGCGGGCTTGGCTAGTACTCCAGCAGGAGATCCTTTCTGACCTGCGGTGACGTGTGGTTTTGCCCGTGGAGGGCAAGCGGCCCGGCCGGACTACCAGCGCGCCGCCGCAGGCGACCCGCGGTGTTCGGCACCATCTCTGTCCGGCCCGTCACTCGTACCGGTACTTCAGCGCGTCCGCCTCCGACTGCTCGATGTCGGCGATCGTCAGCTCCGGCATCCGCAGCTGGGCCAGCGTCACCTCGGCCGAGGTTGGCTGGGCGTCCGCCGGCAACCACTGCTCCGGCTTCCAGGCCCCGCTGCGCAGGAGCGACTTGGGGCAGTGCGGGTAGACCTCCTCGATCCCCAGCACCAGCGCACTGGCCGGCGGCTTGCCCACGGCGGTCAGCTGCGACAGCAGGTCGGGGCGAGTGGAGACGCAGGCCCGGCCGTTCACCCTGAGCGTCGTGGTGCGCCCCGGGATGATGAACAGCAGCCCGGCCCGGCCGGTCGCGACGACGTTCTGCAGGCTGTCGAGACGCTTGTTGCCTGTCGCGTCCGGTATCGCCACCGTCCGCGCGTCCAGGACGGCGACGAACCCGGCGGGGCCGCCGCGCGGGGAGACGTCACAGTTGCCCTCGGCGTCCACGCTGGCGACCAGGACCAGCGATGAGCAGCCGATCAACCGTCGGGTCTGCTCGGTGAGTTCGGTCATCTGCTTCCGCACGGCCGCATCGCTGGGGAGTTCGTAGGCCCGGCGTAGCGCCTCCTGGTCGGGCACGGCGTCGAGGCGCAGCGAGTCGAAGGCACTGGTGGCAAGGGCTGGTGTCATGCCGTCGACCCTAATACTCCAGCGGGAGGTCCTTCTTGGTCTCGGTCAGCGCTTGCCGGACGTAATGACTGATCCGGGCGGCCTCTCGAACCACGACGGCTGCAACGCCAAGGTGGCGCGGACGAATGCTGCCGGAGTCGAGCTTCTCGCTCGGTACCGGGACGGGTGCCTGGACGAGCTGTGGCTGGATCACGACTTGGGTGGGGACGACACGATCTGGCCGGTCGTGGAGATCCTGGAACAGGCCGCGTTCGAGAAGCGACCCTCCGAAATCGGCGTCATCAATGCCCACTCCGCGCCAACCCGAACGGTGCCGGGAAGATTGCGCAGGGTCCTACGGCACTGGAACTATCGCGTCCACGTCCCGTCGGACTCCACGGACGTCGGCTATCTCGACCGCCCGGCGGCGAGCTGATCACAACAAGCCGCCGCCGGACGGCCGTCACGCTCGGACGGCCAGATGAGTAGGCCCGCACCCTCACCGCTTTCGGCAAAGTAATCCGGTTCGCCGTGTGGGCAGGAGTTGCACCGTCGGTGGATGACGGGTGGGCGACGGTGTCCGAGGTTGAAAGTATTGCCGGGGAGGCCATTCTTGCGTCGTTTGACTCTCGGGCCAGCGGGGCACGACCATGGGCGTGACCGATGCCGATGAGCCTCTCACCATCGTGTTCAGACGCTCTGTGGGCCGTGAAATCGTCCACTTGGCCATCGCGCTCCCCGCCGCGACAGGAGCAGGTGTAGGCATCAACCTGGCCACGGGCGACAAGTGGTGGGACGGGCTGTGGATGCCTCTCCTGTGGTTCTTGATCTTCCGATACTCCGTGCGTCTGGCCCGTCCATCGGCCTCCGGCCACCAGGCACGGCTGCCATTGCGGCTCAGCGGAGAGCACCTCGAAGTGGCGGGTTCGGGCGGGAGCGTCCTGGCAATCGAGTGGTCGAACATCGCTCGCGCCGAGATCCGGGGTCGGTGGAGGGCATTCCTGGTGATCGAGCCGGCTGACCCGGACCAGACCCGACCCCCGCTGAAGCGGTGGGAATGGGCGGGGCATGGGCAGAGCCGGCCATACGAGATCTTGGTTCCACTCGTCAACATGAGCCCCGGACGCGACCTGCTCCGGCGCGAACTGGCCCGCCAACTGCCTGCCACCGCCGCCGAACCCGAGCACGCGCCATAAGGCCGTCGTAGCGGTGTCTAGATCAAACGAGCAACGAAATTGCTTTCAACAGGCCGCGTAGGCGGTCCGGCAACCAAGGGACAAACACCTACGTCATGCCCGAACGCCGTCGGGGCGGGATGGGAACGCTTCATTAATCAACATCGGTCGCCCACCGGGGAGGCGGGTGTCAGGACAATTCGAAGTCGAACCAGATGCGGTGGGTGCCGTCCTCGTCGACTGTCATGCCTCCTGTGCCGCGGATACCGGTCAGGTCGCCGGTGCCAACATCTGCTGCCGCCATGACGGGGCCGGCCTGGACCCGTGGCGCCGGGCCAGCGAAGTTCACCGGTCCTGTGATGGGATACGCCGCGTGGTCGAATCACAGGCTCCGGTGTTGGAGATGTTGTGGGAGGCTCAGGACCCTCACCACACGCTCGACGGACGGTTCGGGTTCAGCGACGGGCAGGCGGCCGGCCGCTGGGTCGCCGACACGCTGGACAAGCACTGGGGCGTTCGTATCGACTCCAGCGAGCGGATCGTGATGAGTGGCGGCAACGCGCTGGCGTGGGTCGGCACGCCATCCGGTCGGTTGCTCGCGAAGTGGTCGGTAGTGCCCGAGCGTTTCCCGCATTTGGCGGAGACGGCGCGTCTCACGAGCTGGCTCCACGGCCGGGGGCTGCCGGTTTCGGCGCCGGTTCCCGCGCGAGACGGCCGTCTTCAGGTCGAGGTCGATCGTGTCTCCATCGGCGTGCAGCGCGAAATCGTGGGCGACCTTCTCGACACCGCCGATCTCGACCAGGTGCGGGCGGCCGGCGTCGTACTGGCCCGATTGCAGGCTGCGCTGGCGGCATACCCGGATGCCGATCAGATTCCCGCGCCTGTCGTCCCGGCCAAGCCGTTGAAGGCCTGGATTGGCGACTGGCTGGACTCGTGCGCCGATCATCTGCCGGTGGCGGCTCGCGACACATTGCGCAGGCTCGTCGCCAGCGCGCCACCCGACCGGCTTCCCCGGCAGCTCGTCCATTTTGATTTCCGCTCCGCCAACATCTTGTGTAACCGCGGTGAGATCGCCGCGATCATCGACTTCGAGGAAGCTCGGCATGAGCACCGACTCGTCGAGCTGGCTCGCGCGGCGGTCCTGCTCGGGACCCGCTACCACAACTGGGGGCCGCTGCCGGCCGAGGTTCGCGCGGAATTCCTTACCGGTTACGAGTCCGAGCGCCCGCTGAGTCCGGCTGAGGCGGGCTGGCTGGACATCCTCCTGCTCTGGCAGGGCTTGGCGATGGTGCCACCCGGCGATGACCCGACGGGGTGGGGACCGTCAGCGCTGAGCCAACTGCCATCACCCTGAAGGCCGAGAGCCGAGGCAGCCTGACTTCATGCCGCCCAGCCTCCTCGACAGCGACAGTCCGTCGATGAGTCCCGTCGTCGGGCGGCCATCGAGATGGGGAAAGCGTTGTCGACCCACCTCACGTGCGCCATGGCTGCCGGACGAGCGGCTAGCGTGCCGGTATGACCTTCGAGGCGACACCGTCGGCGGTTCCGGTGGCAGAGTTCGATCTGGCGTTGCCGCGTAAGCGCATGGCGTCCACGGTCCTGCTGTTCGACGAGTCGGGTCGGGTGCTGGTTGTGGAACCGACGTATGTCGACTTCATGGAGCTGCCCGGCGGCTCCGTCGATCTCGACGAGTCGCCTCGGCAGGCGGCTGTCCGGGAGGTCAAGGAAGAGCTCGGACTCGATCGAGATCCCGGTCGCTTGTTGGCCATGGATTGGGTGCCGTCGCGGCCGGGCCGCAGTGAGGGCGTCATAACGGTGTTTGACGGTGGCGTCTTGACCGCGCAGGAGATCGTCGGTATTCGTCTGCCGGCTGATGAGCTTCGCTCGTACGCGTTTCTGCCCGCGGCCGACGCGGCGCGGGCCTTGCCTGACCTGTTGGCGAGGCGTCTGTTGTCGTGCCTGGCTGCCCGGGAGGCGTCGGCCACGGTCTACTTGGAGAACGGCTCCCCGGCGGGGTGATCCCCGTCCTCTGTCGGCTTGGCGTAGACGCGGATCGTGTCCTCCAACTCCCGGGTGCGCTTGGCGGCGTCGTGGGTTGAGTCCTCCGCGGTCCGCTTGAGAGTGCGGATCTCTCCCGCAGCGAGACCAGCTTGGGCTCCTGGGACTCTCGATTTGTTTTCGCCGCGGTGAATCGAGCACGGCGACGCGGTCTAGATGGGTCTACGGCGTGCTGCTCTTGTCGCAGGCAACGCCGATGCCGAGGTCGACGCGGCCCTCCCGGCCGTTCGACCGCACGATGAGGGGTACGCAGGCGGCACGCGCAACCCACATGCCACCGACGAAGGCCATCCACTGAGCGTGCCCGTCGGTCGGCGCGCAGGCGTGCACCGTGGCGATCGCCGCTGGCGTGCCGGCAGCACCCCACCCGATCCGAGCGTCGTCTTCCCATCCAGGTGCCACCCGGAGGTCGACGACCGCGCCCGCGCGTACGACCAGCCCCCATTTGGCGAATAGTCGAGCCGCTGGATCGGCCTCCCCGGATTCCTCCGCCGACAGCACCGTGTCGTCAGGCACCGCCACGTCTTCTCCGACGAGCCGATAATCCGCTGGCAGTTCCGGCATCGCGTCTACCGATGGCGTGCATGGCAGCTCCGCACTGCTCCCGCGCGTCGACGGAGTTTTGCCATCGACCGGCGGCGCGGTGGGTTGGCTCGAATCGCCTGTGGTCGTACAGGCGGACAGCACCACCAGCAGGCACAGGAGGCTCCACGCCGTAAACGGCCTGGTCCGGTTGCCTGGCACGGGCTCCGGGTGGACCAGGCCCCTCGCATCCCTGGTCCGCACAGAATTCGAATTCATTCGATATTCATAGCACAATGCCGATATACGTGTTGGTAACATCGCGCTGGGCGACAGTGCTGGTGTCAATAGTGGAGTTGTGCCGAAATGGTGTAGTGGTTAACCGCCGAACCGGCCTGTGACATACCCAACTGTCGCTTTTTCGCCTGCCACAAGAATTGGGCCCGTAAACATTGCCGGGTACCTTCCTGTCGTGCCCGACGCCTCTCGTCAGTTGATTGCCGATCGTTACCGGCTGGTCCGTCCGCTCGGCCAGGGCGGGATGGGCCGCGTGTGGCAGGCCCGTGACGAGATGCTCCAGCGAGACGTGGCGATCAAGGAGTTGGTGGCGCCGCCGGGCCTGCGTGACGACGAACGCCGGGAGATGCGCGAACGGTCCATGCGCGAGGCGCGGGCCGTCGCCCGCCTCGGCCACGTCAACGTGGTACGCGTCTTCGACGTGCTGCACTCGGGCGACGACCCCTGGATCGTGATGGAGCTCGTCCCATCCCGATCCCTGCACCAGGTGCTTGAAGCAGAGGGGCCGATGCCGGCGGCCCGCGCCGCGCGGATCGGGCTGGGCGTGCTGGGTGCGCTGCGGGCCGCACACCACGCCGGCGTGCTGCATCGGGACGTCAAGCCGGCCAACGTGCTGCTCGCCGACGACGGCAGGGTGGTGTTGACCGATTTCGGTCTGGCCACCCTCCCCGGCGACCCACGCATGACTCAGACCGGGATGGTGCTCGGCTCGCCGGCGTTCCTCGCACCGGAGCGGGCCACCGACGGCGACGTCGGCCCGGCCGCCGACCTGTGGTCGCTCGGCGCCACCCTCTACGCGGCGGTCGAGGGACGCACCCCGTACCACCGTTCGTCTCCCATCGCCACGCTGGCGGCGCTCGCCACCGAGCCGCCACCGCCGGCTCAGCGTGCCGGTCAGCTGACCCCGGTCCTCGAAGGACTGCTGCGTCGAGAGCCGGATCAGCGGATCAGCGCCGAGGAGGCGGATCGGCTCCTACGCCAGGCCGCCGCTGCCCCAGACGAACTGGTCGCCCAGGTGAGCGCTACCGGCGACGGGCCGCTAGCCCGGATCAACACCACGGCCGAAGTACCCCGTCCGAAGATCGTGCCCGAGTTCGTCACCGTCGAGTCCGGCCTGCCCGCGTCGCCGGCTGACCCCGAGGCAGCCGTTCCAACGCCGAGCCGCACGCGTCGGGGTCGGCTGCTCGGGTCGCTCGCGGCCGTCGCCCTGCTGCTCGCGGTGTTGGTGGCCGCGTCCCTGCTGCACGGCGGGCTGCCCGGCGACGCGGGCGACGGCCAGGTGGCGGCACCGACCGCGAACCCGTCGCCAATCGCCGAGACGCCGGTGTCCAGGGTGCTGCCACCGGCGCCTGCGGGCTGGCGCTATCACCGCGACGATCCGCGCTTCCTCGTACCGGTGCCGGACGGTTGGCAGTCGCGACGCGACGGTGAGCGGGCCGAGTTCCGTGAGCCGGACGGCAGCCGGGTGCTCGTCGTCGAGGAATTCCGGTCCGTCCCCGCCGACCTGGTCGCTGAGCTGCGGGCGACGGAGAGGGCGGAACGCAAGCGGTACGCCGACTACCGGCAGGTCCGACTCGCCGCGCTGCGCTACCAGGTGCGGGCCGCCGAATGGGAGTGGACGTACACCGACGAGGACGGCACGTCGATGCACACGGTGAGCCGTGCGTTCGTCGGTCACAACGGGCACGCGTACTCGATCGGCTGGACCACCTCGTCGGCTGAATGGTCGGCGAGCGCGGGTGTCCTCGCGCTGATCACGGACGGTTTTCAGGGCCTACCGGTCGCGGGCGGCTCGCCGTCCAGATCTGCCGGCGCGCCACCGTCCGGGAGCCCGGGGCAGCCGTCGCCGGGGACGGGCAACGGTGCGACGACCGGCCCGGGGATCCCGGCGCAGCAGCCGTCGGCCCCGCCGCCGCCGTCTCCGACGCAGGGCAACGCGCCTGCCGGGAAGCAGATCGTCAGCTTCGCCAGTGACCGTTGCATCGACATCCCGGATGGCAACGCCGCCGCCGGCGCTCGACTGCAGATCTGGGACTGTCGCCGGACCGCCAAGCAGCTGTGGACCTTTCCCGCCGACGGCACGGTTCGTTCGATGGGCAAATGCCTGGACGTCGCCGGTCACTCCACCGCGGATGGGGCCGCTGTCCAACTGGCTGACTGCTCCGGTGCGGGGTCGCAGAAGTTCACCCTCAACAAGGCCTACGACCTGGTGAACACCAAGGCCGACAGGTGCGTCGACGTGCTCGACGCGAACCCGGACAACGGTGCCCGGTTGCAGATCTGGCAGTGCAACGGGACCGCCAACCAGAAATGGCGGGCCGGCTGAGCGCTGACTGCGGGCGCTCCGGTGGTTACGGTCGTGGATGCCGAGGTTTCCCGACCACCCGAGGAGCGATCGCATGCCACCCTCTCCGTCCCGGCTGTTCTCGGAGATAGCGACGGCCGAACGACCGCCCGCGACCACAGTGGTCATGCGACGTGCGGTGGTGCTCGGTGGCAGCATGGCCGGGCTGATGGCCGCTCGGGTGTTGAGCGACCACGCCGAGGAAGTGCTGATCATCGAACGGGACCCGTCCGATGTCGATGCCGGGCCTCGTCCAGGTGTGCCACAGGGCAGCCAGGTGCACGCGCTGCTGCCCGCCGGTCAGGTCCAGCTGGAACGCTGGTTTCCCGGCATCGCCGACGAGGCGCTCGCCCTCGGTGCCCCTCCGCCGCCGAGCGACCAGGGCACGGCGAAGATCTTCGTGAACGGCGTGCTGGGGCTGCCGCCGGCAGCGACCGGCACCGGGCCGGCGCTGATCACGACGCGTCCGTTCCTGGAGGCACTGGTCCGGCGGCGGACGCTCGCCGTCGACAACATCCGGATGGTGTACGGCCGGGCGGACGGGCTGCTCTTCGACGAGCGGCGTGTCACCGGCGCGCGATACGTGCCCGAGGGCGGCACCGAGCCGGTCGTCGAAACGGCCGACCTGGTGGTCGACGCGATGGGGCGGTCCAGCCGGCTCAGCGACTGGCTGGGCGAGCACGGCTGGCCCCGCCCGCCGATGCGACGAATGCCGATCAAGCTGAACTACGCGACGGCGCTCTACCGGCGCGACGAGAAGGTCAGCGACGCCTGGGTGGCGGTCTTCCACACCATGGCGGGCAAGGGTCGCACCGCCCGGATCGGTGGGATCAACTCGGTCGAGGATGACCGCTGGATCATGCTGGTTGCCGGCTACGACGAGGACCGGCCCAGCCGCGACGTCGCCGACTTCACCGCACGCTGCCGCGAGCACTACCCGCGGATGTTCGGCGACATCGCCGAGCACGGGGCGATGCTGGGCGGGGTGGTCACCTACCACCAGGCGGACAGCCGACGCCGCGACTTCCACAAGCTCGACCGCCTGCCCGCAGGGTTGGTCGCCGCCGGTGACGCCGTCGCTTCCTTCAACCCGGTGTACGGCCAGGGCATGACCTCCGCGACGCTGCACGCTTCCTGCCTGTCGGCGTACCTCCGCTCCGGCCCGAAGCCGCACGACGAGCCCGCCCGGATGTACTTCGACCACGTCCGGGTGGTCGTCGACGCCGCCTGGCAGATCTCCACCACCGCCGACATCGAGCTTCCGCACGTCGACGGGCCGTACCCGCCCGGGTACAAGGTCACCAAGTGGTTCGGTGACCTGCTCTTCCGAACGTCGCTGACCGACCCGGTGCTCAACGCCCGGCTGGGTCGAGTCACCACCATGCTCGACCATCCGGCGACCCTGAGCCGCCCCGGCACCCTGCTCCGAGCGCTCCGGCTCGGCCTGTTCCGGAGCCGTTAGACGTCGGCCGTTCGTCGCGAAACCCGCCGTCACCGGGAGGCTCGGGGAAGAATGGTGGGCCGGGGAGGGGTGCTGCGACGAACCCGGGGGAGCAGGCGTGCGCGGAACCAGCCTCCTGGGCCGGCTTCGCCGTCGTGACCCGGGGGACGCCATCCTGCGACGTGGGGCCCGCCTGACGCTCGTCGCGTCGGTCGTCTTCTACGGCTGCCGCTACGGTGCCGGCAGTTCGGTGCTCGCCACCTACGGTCTGTTCGGCACGATCGCCGCCGGGTCGTTCGCGCAGCTTCCCGGTCCGGCGCCGCAGCGGGCGCGGAACCTCGTCCTGTCTCTGCCGGCGGTCTGGGCGCTGATCACCGCGGGCTCGCTGTTGGCATGGAGCACCTGGTCGGCGGCTGGCGGGATGCTGGTCATCGGCTTCGTCGTGGCGTTCGCCGGGGTTGGCAACCCGCGCCTGGTGGGGTTGGCGAGCGCGTTCCAGCTCTTCTACATCCTGGCGTCCTTCCCGCCGTACCAACCGGGCACCCTGCCGGAGCGACTCGGCGGGGTCACGCTCGCCATCGTGCTGCTCGCCGCGGCCGAGGTGCTCCTCTGGCCCGACCCGGTGCCGGTCTCCTACCGGCAGCACCTCGCCAGCTCCGCGGACGGCGTCGCGGCGTTCCTCGATGCCACCGCCGACGGGTTGACCGACCCGCACGCCGGTCAGGGTGATCGGGACACGCGGCGCAGGCGGGCGTACGACGTGATGGCCACGGTCGAGTTGAGCCGCAACCCTTCGGAGTGGGCCCCCACCGCGGCGGGCGCTCGGGACCGGGCGTTGCGAATCTGCGCGGTCGCGTTACGGGAGGTGCTCGCCGAGGCCGACCGGCTGGCGGCCGACGCGCCGCCGGAGCCGATCCCGGACCTGGCGGCGGCGCGGTTGCTGCGCTCGTGCGCGGACACCACCCGGGCCGCTGGCCGGAGCCTGTCGCCGGGTGCCCCGGCAGTGGACCTCGACAATCTGGACGCCGCGATCGGTCGCACCGAGGTGGCGTACCCCGGGGGAGAGAGCGACGGCCGCGACGGGTCGGACGTACCCCGGTTGTGCCAGGACGCGACGGCGCTGGCCCTCGCCGACCAGGTGCGGGTCTTCGCCATCGGTGCCCGAGTGGCCACCGGGGCGCGGCTCGACGGCGAGGATGCCTACTCAGGGCTGTTCGAGTACGCGCGGCGCGGCACGTGGACGCTGTACTGGTGGCAGTTCCGCTCCCACCTGGCGCCCCGCTCCGCCCACCTGCACAGCTCGTTGCGGCTGGCCGTGGCGCTTGCCATCGCCCGGGTGGCCGCCGGGGTGTTGCAGCTGAACCACGGCTTCTGGGTGCTGCTGGCCACCCTCACGGTCCTCCGCACCTCGGCCGCGGACACCCGCACCGCGCTGCGGCCGGCCGTGCTGGGCACGATCGCCGGTGCCGTCGTCAGCGGCGGGCTGATGCTCGTCGTCAACCAGCCGATCGTCTACGCCGTCGTCCTGCCGGTCACCCTGATGCTGGCCTTCGGCGTTGGCCGTCTGCTCGGCCCGGTGTGGCAGCAGGCGCTGTTCACCCTGTTGCTGACGGTCGTCTTCGCCCAGCTCAGCCCGGAGGGGTGGCGTCTCGCCGAGGCCCGACTCGTCGACGTACTTCTCGGCGCGGTGATCGGGGTGCTCGCCGGGGTGGCGATCTGGCCGCGAGGCGCGAGCCGCGACCTACGGCACAATGCCACCGGCTATCTGGTGGCCAACGCGGACGCCGTCGAGCAGACCGTCCAGGCGATGCTCGGTGGCGCTCCGCCTCCCGACCGTGCCCTCGACCGGGTCCGTCGGCAGATGATCCTCGTCGACTCGTCGTACTGCCAGTACCACTCCGAGCGGCACGATCCGCGCCGTCAGCAGGTGAACTGGGATGCCGTCCTGAGTGCCGGGCACCACGTGGTGCCCGGCGCCGAGTCGCTCCTGCGGCGTAACCCGCCCGGCTGCCTCGCCGGCTGGCCCGCGGGGGCGGCGCTGCTGCGGGACACGGCCGATCAACTGCGATCGACGTACGATGACGTCGCCGACGAGGTGGCGCACGGCCGGCCGTCGCGCCCGACGCCTGTCCCGACCACCTGTTCCGATGAGCTGGACCGGATCCGTCCGCTTCTCGGCGACGTCGACCCTCAGTCGGTCCGGCACCTGGTGGAGATCGACCGGTGGCTCGCCGGTCTCGCCGACAGTCTCGCCCGGATCCACGCGCCCGCTGATGGCGAGCCGGCCGGCCGGCGCGAGAAGTCATGACCTGCCGGCTCGACTCGGTGGGCCGGCAGTGTGTCGATGAGCCCGTGGGTGTGACCGATTCGGTGCTCCAACCAGTCAGCACAGGTGGGAGTCCACCGGACCACGGGAGGAAATCGTGGATGAGAACCTGCGGCTGCTCTTCGACCGCGCCATGGCCGACGAGCCCGAACTGCCCTCGGTCGACCTGGCCGGTCACGCCATGACCACCGGCACCAGCCTGCGCCGACGCCGACAGCGGTGGGTGGCGGCAGGCGCGGCAGCCGTGGCCACCGTCGCGGCGGTGGGGGTGGTGAACGTGGCGACACCCCCGCAACGGTCGGCGCCGCCACCGACGACGGTACCAGCAGCCTTCGGCATGCTGGTGAACAAGGAGTGCGGGGCTCCCGTTCGGCAGACCGCAACCGACGCTGTGGTCTTCCTCACCTCCGAGATCACCGACCAGCAGCGCAGCGCGGTCAACCGCGCGCTGCACGCCGACCGGGCGGTCGGGACCGTGGCGTTCGAGAGTCGCGAGGAGGCGCTGAGGAAGTTCAAGAAGGTGTACGCGGACACACCTGAACTCGTCGCCTCCATCGTGCCCAGCCAGCTACCGGAGTCATTCCGGATCACGCTCGCCGCGCGGTCCCAGTACGCGAGGCTGGTTGCCCGGGTCGAACGCATGCCCGGGGTCGACGAGATCATCGGCCTCGACTGCCCCGCCGGCATGAGCGCTTCGGCGGTCAACTGATGGCATCTGCCCGCTGGGGCGCGGCCCGACGGCGGGAGCAGACCGCCCGGCAGGCGGAGTTCACGGCGTTCGTCGAGACCACCGCACCGAGGCTGCGACGTACCGCCTACCTGATGTGCCGCGACTGGCACCTCGCACAGGACCTGACCCAGACCGCCTTCGCGAAGATGTACGCGAACTGGGGCCGGATCCGACACACCACCAACCTGGAGGCGTACGGCCGTCGCGTCCTCATGAACGCCGTCTTCGACCAGGCAAAGCGGCGCAGTGCCTCCGAACTCGTGCTCGCCGAGCTGCCAGAGGTGCCGCACCAACGGCCCCACGACACCGTGGAACTGCACGTCGCCCTGCTCCAGGCACTGGCCACCCTGCCCATCCGCGATCAGGCCATCGTGGTGCTCCGCCACTGGGAGGATCAGAGCGTCGAGGCCGTCGCCAGCACCCTCGACGTCTCCGTGTCGGTGGTCAAGACGCAGAACGCCCGCGCGCTGACCAAGCTGCGGGCGGTTCTCGGCCAGGACTTCGTACGGATCTGACAGGCCGCCGGTCGCCGATTGGTCGTGCCCGTTCGACGCCGCCCCGCCTAGCGTCGAGACATGGAGATCGAGCAGGCACAGAAGCTGTGGCAGCCGGAGCCCGGTTGGTTGAACACCGCCACCTACGGGTTGCCGCCCGAGCCGGCCTGGACGGCGCTGCAGGAGGCCCTCGCCGAGTGGCGGGTCGGCCGTACGTCCTGGGAGGGCTGGGGCGAGTCGGTGCAGCGGGCCCGGACGGCGTTCGCCGGCCTCGTCGGAGTGCCGGTCGGTGACGTGGCGGTCGGTGCGGCCGTGTCCCAGCTCCTCGCGCCGGTCGCGGCGGCGCTGCCGGCCGGGGCGACGGTGGTGGTCCCCGAGGTCGAGTTCACCTCGAACCTGTTCCCCTGGCTGGTCCAGGAGGATCGTGGGGTCACGGTTCGTACGGTGCCACCGGAGTCGCTGGTCGACGCGATCGACGCCGACACCGATCTGGTCGCGTTCAGCCTGGTGCAATCGGCCGACGGGGCTGTCGCGGCGTACGACGAGATCGTGGCGGCGGCCCGTGCGCACGGGGCGTGGGTGGTGGTGGACGCCACCCAGGCGTGTGGCTGGCTGCCGTTCGACGCGAGCCGGGCCGACGTGGTGGTGGTCGGCGGCTACAAGTGGCTGATGAATCCGCGCGGTACCGCGTACGCCTATCTGGCCCCGGCGTTGCGCGATCGGCTGCGCCCCGACGCCGCCGGCTGGTACGCGGGCCGCGACCCGCACGCCTCCTACTA
Organism: Micromonospora sp. NPDC005291; assembly: GCF_040607415.1. Lineage (NCBI taxonomy): Bacteria > Bacillati > Actinomycetota > Actinomycetes > Micromonosporales > Micromonosporaceae > Micromonospora > Micromonospora sp. NPDC005291. The sequence goes on along the minus strand of NZ_JBEXGR010000012.1, from coordinate 151,677 downwards.
CGGCCCGCCGCTGCGGTTGGCCGACGACGCCCGCCGGTTCGACATCTCACCGGCCTGGTTCAGCTGGGTCGGGGCGGCGCCCGCCCTGGAGTTGGTCGCCGAGATCGGCGTGCCGGCGATCCGGGCGCACGACGTGGCGCTGGCCAACCGGTTCCTGACGGGGCTGGGCCGGCCGACGGGGCAGAGCGCCATCGTCAGCGTGGACGTGCCCGACGCGCAGCGGCGTCTGGCGACGGCCGGCATCCGGGCGGCGGTCCGCGCCGGACGGGTCCGCGCCTCGTTCCACATCTACTCCACCGAGGCGGACGTGGACGCGGCCCTGGAGGCGCTGACCGACTGAGCCCCGCTCAGGCCAGGTGACCGCCGATCTTCGTGTAGCCGCGCAGCAGATCGCGGGAGATGATCAGCCGCTGCATCTCGTCGGTGCCCTCGAAGATCCGGTACAGCCGGACCTGCCGGTACCAGCGTTCGATGGGCAGCTCACGGGTGTAGCCCATGCCGCCGTGGATCTGGAGCACCCGGTCGACGACCCGGTTGACCATGCCGGCGCCGTAGAGCTTGCCCATCGACGAGGCGTGCCGGGGGTCCATGCCCTGGTCCACCGTCCACGCCGAGCGCAACACCAGCCAGCGGGCCGCCTCCAGCTCGGTCTCCGAGTCGGCGATCATCCACTGGATGGCCTGGTTGGTGCCGATCTTCGCGCCGAAGGTCTCACGGGTGTTGGCGTAGTCGATGGCCATCTGCAGCACCCGCTCGGCGATGCCGATGGCGTGCGACGGGATGGTGTAGCGGCCCTTGCCGATCCACTCCATGCCCAGCGTGAAGCCCTGCCCGATCTCGCCGAGGATGTTGCGGTGCGGCACGCGTACGCCGTCGAAGATGAGCGACGCGGGCCCGCCCTCGCCCATGGTCTGGATCCACTCGGAGCGCCAGCCCATCGCCCGGTCCACCAGGAACGCGGTGGCGCCGCCGTTGCGGGCGCCCTTCTCCCGGTCGGTCACCGCGACCACGATGGCGAAGTCGGCGTCGTGGCCTCCGGTGATGAAGGTCTTCTCGCCGTCGAGGACCCAGTCGTCGCCGTCGCGGCGGGCGGAGAGTCGGATGTTCGCGGCGTCCGAGCCCGCGCCCGGCTCGGTGATCGCGAAACAGGAGCGCCGCTCGCCCTCGATGGTCGGGATGAGGAACTCCTGCTTCTGCTCCTCGGTGGCGTGGAACAGGATGTTGTCCGCCTCGCCGCCGAAGCGGAACGGCACGAACGTGTGGCCCAGCTCGGTCCAGATCAGTGACTGGAGCACCGCCGGCAGGTTCATCCCGCCGTACTCTTCCGGAGTGGCCAGGCCCCAGAAGCCGAACTTGCGCGCCTTCTGTTGCAGCTCGCGCACCTCGGAATGGTCGAGGCCCGGCTGGTGTGCCCGCTCCCGGCGGAGCACCTCCGCCTCCAGGGGCATCACCTCGCGGCGGATGAACGATCGGACGGTGTCCCGTACCGCCCGCTCCTCGTCGGTCAGCGAAAAGTCCACGGTGGTCCTCCTGGCGTTGGCGCAGCCGGTCACCCTTAAACTAGCGCTGTAAGTTTTGCCGCGTCCAGACCCCAAAGCCGAGACCCGCGAGGAGCGCCGTGCCCCGACCACGTCAGCCCCGGCTCACCCGGCAGCTCATCGTCGAGACCGCCACCGCGCTGATCGACGCCGAGGGCCTGCCGGCGTTCTCCACGCGCCGGCTCGCCGCCGAGTTGGGCGTACGCGGGCCATCGCTCTACAACCACTTCGCCACCAAGGACGAGATCCTGGACGCCGTCGCCGACACGGTCACCGGCGTCGTCGACACCAGCGGCTTCGCCAGCCGGGACTGGGCCGCCGCGCTGCGCGACTGGGCCTGGTCGTACCGGCGGGCGCTCACCGCGCACCCCAACATCGTGCCCTACCTGGCCCAGGGGCCGGGCCGTCGACCGGCCGCGCTGGCCATGGCCGACGCGGTCTACGGCGGGCTGGTACGCGCCGGCTGGCCGCCCGCACGGGCCACCCACATCGGCGCTGCCCTGCGCTACTTCGTGGCCGGCTCGGCGCTTGGCTCGTTCGCCCGCGGTTTCGTCGAGGATCCCGAGCTGTACGCCGCGCACTACCCGCACCTGCGTCAGGCGCACCGGCTCGCCGAGCACCAGCAGAGCGTGGACGAGGGCGCCTTCGCCCTCGGCCTGGACGCACTGCTGCACGGTCTGGCCGCCGAGTACGCCCGCACCGTCGGCACGGTGGAGTCCGCCCTGCCGAGCGGGTAGCGTCCAAACTCCCAGCGCTAGTTTCATCGCCCATCGCCCACCCCCGAAGGGACGACATGGACCTCGCCGCCCCGCCGTCGCAGCTGCTGCCCGACGCCCTGCGCCTCCGGCGCCACCTGCACATCGCCGGCGAGTGGACCGAGTCCACCGCCAGCGACGTGATCGGAGTGGAGAACCCGAGCACCGTTGAGCTGATCGGTCAGGTGCCAGCCGGCACCCCGGCCGACGTGGACCGCGCCGTTGCCGCCGCCCGCGCCGCGTTCCCCGGCTGGTCGGCCACCGCTCCCGCCGAGCGGTCCGCCCACCTCGACCGGCTGCACACCGCGCTCGCCGCGCGCGCCGACGACCTCGCCCGCACCATCGCCGTGGAGCTGGGCGCCCCGCTCAGGCTCGCCACCCGCGTGCAGGTCGGGCTGCCGCTGACCGTGCTGCGCGACCACGTCGCGCTCGCCGCCCGCCCACCGGTCGAGGAGAGCATCGGCAACTCCCTCGTCGTCCGCGAGCCGATCGGCGTGGTCGGCGCCATCACCCCGTGGAACTATCCGCTGCACCAGGTGATGGCCAAGCTGGCGCCCGCGCTGGCCGCCGGCTGCACGGTGGTGCTCAAGCCCAGCGAGCTGACCCCGCTGACCGCGTACCTGCTCTTCGACGCGGTCACCGAGGCCGGGCTGCCGCCGGGTGTGCTCAACCTCGTCCCCGGCACCGGGCCGGTGGTCGGCGAGGCCCTCGCTGGGCACCCCGACGTCGACCTGGTCTCGTTCACCGGCTCCACCGCCACCGGCGCGCGGATCATGCGGCGCGCCGCCGACCGGATCGCCCGGGTCGCGCTGGAGCTGGGCGGCAAGTCCGCCAACGTGATCCTCGCCGACGCCGACCTGGCCACCGCGGTCAAGGTGGGCGTCGGCAACGCCCTGCTCAACTCCGGCCAGACCTGCACGGCGTGGACCAGGATGCTGGTGCACCGCGACCGGTACGACGAGGCGCTCGACCTGATCGCCACGGCGGTGGCCGGCTACCGGCTCGGCGACCCGTTCGACCCGGCCACCCGGCTCGGCCCGCTGGTCTCCGCCGCCCAGGTCGAACGGGTGCGCGGCCATGTCGACCGGGCCCTCGCCGACGGTGCCCGACTGGTCGCCGGCGGCCCGGACGCCCCGGTGCCCGCCCAGGGGCACTTCGTCGCCCCGACCGTCTTCGCCGACGTGCACCCCGACAGTGCGCTCGCCCAGGAGGAGGTCTTCGGCCCGGTGCTCGCCGTCATCCCGTTCGACGACACCGACGAGGCGGTCGCCATCGCCAACAACTCGAAGTACGGGCTGGCCGGCGCGGTCTGGTCCGCCGACACCGACGCGGCGCTCGCGGTGGCCCGACGGCTGCGCACCGGCGCCGTCGACATCAACGGCGCGCCGTTCAACCCGCTCGCCCCGTTCGGTGGTTACAAGCAGTCCGGCCTGGGCCGGGAGCTGGGCGTGCACGGCCTCGCCGAGTTCTGCGAGCTGAAGGCGATCCAGCGATGACCGGCCCTGAGCTGGCCCCGACCGCAGCGGCGGGCGGCCCCGCGCCGACGGCCGCGCCGGTCACCGTTCGCGCGCTGGTGGCGCGCGAGTCCGGCGCCGAGCTGCGGGTCGAGCGGGTACGCCTGCCCGCGCCCGGCCCCGGCGAGGTGCGGGTGACGATCCGCGCCGCCGGTGTCTGCCACTCCGACCTGTCCATGGTGAACGGCACCCTCGCCGCGAGGTTCCCGCTGGTGCTCGGGCACGAGGCGACCGGGGTGGTGGCCGAGACCGGGCCCGGAAGCCGGCTGGCGGTCGGCACGCCGGTGGTGCTCAACTGGGCGCCGGCCTGCCGGGCCTGCTGGTGGTGCCGGCGCGGGGAGCCGTGGCTCTGCGCCGACACCACGGCACCGACTGTGCCGCGTGGCGAAACCGACGACGGCCTCCCGCTGCACCTGACCCTCGGCCTCGGCGCGCTCGCCGAGGCGGTGGTGGTGCCCGAGAACGCCGTCATCCCGATCCCCGCCGGCCTGCCCCCGGAGCGGGCCGCGCTGCTCGGCTGCGCGGTGCTCACCGGCGTCGGCGCGGTCGGCAACACCGCCCGGGTGGCTCCCGGCGAGTCGGTGGCGGTGATCGGGCTCGGCGGCGTCGGGCTGGCCGTGCTCTCCGCGGCCCGCCGGGCCGGCGCCACCACGATCCTGGCCGTCGACGTCGCCGAGGCCAAGCGCGACCTGGCGTTCGCCGCCGGCGCGACCGACTTCCTGCTCTCCGACGACCGGCTCTCCAAGGAGGTACGGGCGCGCACCGAGGGTCGGGGCGTCGACCACGCCTTCGAGTGTGTCGGCCGTGCCACCACCATCCGGGCGGCCTGGCGGCTCACCCGGCGTGGGGGAGCGGTGACCGTGGTCGGCATGGGCGCCAAGGACGACATGGTCAGCCTCGGCGCGCTGGACATCTTCCACTCCGCCCGTACGCTGCGCTCCTCGGTGTACGGCTCGTCCGACCCGGACCGCGAGGTGCCCGTGCTGGCCGCCGAGCTGGCTGACGGCTCGCTGGATCTCGGCGTACTGGTCAGCGGCACGATCCCGTTGGACGACGCGCCCACGGCGTTCGGCCGGCTGGCCCGGGGCGAGGGCGCTCGCTGGGTGGTCACCCTGGACTGAGCACGCGGGTCGGCCGGTGCAAGGGTGGGCCGCGTTGCGGCTTGGTGTGGGTGTGGGCCGGGCCGGACCGGGCCTGCCGACCTACCGGCACGACCGGCGGCCCGTCCCGGGCGCCGGCCCGATGCCCGCCGACGCCCGCCGAGACGACCCGCCGCCGCTGATGCCCGCCGGGCTGTTTCGACCCGACGTGGCGGTGTTCCTCTGCACGCTGGCGCGGCTGCGCGAGGTCCGCCAGCCGTGGCTGCGGGCGATCTACGACCACGTCACGGGCCATCCGTACTCCTATCCGTTCTGACCAGACGAACGGATGTCGTCGAGCAGGGCGGACCGCAGGCACCGCAGGCAGGGCCAGATGATTGGCTCGTCGCGCCCTCTTATACCTAGCAGTACTATGCATAATGGTTCTAGGCTTGGATTGGGGGAGCGTGGTGAGGTCTCGTGAAGGTCACTAAGGATCTGGTGGCCGCCTCGGCGACACCGATGGTGCTCGGCATCCTGGCCGGGGGTGAGAGCTACGGCTACGCCATCCTCAGGCGGATCAACGAGCTGTCCGGAGGTGAGCTGGACTGGACCGAGGGGCTGCTGTACCCGTTGCTGCACCGGCTCGAGCGGCTCGCTTATGTGGAGTCGAGCTGGCAGTCGGTCGCCGGCGAGCGGAGGCGCAAGTACTACCGCATCACCGACAGGGGCCTGGCCGAGCTGGCCGAGCAGCGCCGGCAGTGGGACACCGTCGTGGGCGCGCTCACAGAGATCTGGCACGACCGTACGCCGCTCACGGTGCGCCCGCTGGAGGGCCTCGCATGACGGCACACGACGGTCCGGAGGAGTTGGAGGCGCAGTTCGAGCAGTGGCGCCAGTACGTGCTCCGCCGCAGGGAGCTGCAACCGTCGGACGCCGACGAGCTCGAAGACCACCTCCGCGGCTCGGTCGACGAGCTAGTCGCGGCGGGCCTGAGCCCGGACGAGGCGTTCCTGGTCGCGGTCAAGCGGATGGGCAGCCTCGACGAACTCTCCCGCGAGTTCGCCCGGGAGCACTCGGAACGGCTGTGGAAGCAGCTGGTGCTGACCGGCGACTCCGGCAGCCCGGCCACCGGCACGCGCTCCCGGCGGGACCTGTGGGTCATGCTGGGCTGTGCGGCCGGCGCGGTCGCGTCCGTCAAGGTGCCGGCGCTGTTCGGGCTGACCTTCAACGACGACGGCTCGTTCTACGCGCGGAACTTCACGCTGTTCGCGCTGCCCTGGCTGGCGGCGTTCCTGGCCTGGCGCCGCAGCGCCCGACCGGCGGTGATCGCGGTGCTGGTGGCGCTGTTCGCCCTCGGCGCCGTGGCGGCCAACGTCTATCCCCTGGCGGACGACTCGCAGTCCGTGGTCGTCACCAGCGTCCACCTTCCCATCGCCTTGTGGCTCGTGGTCGGTCTGGCCTACGTCGCTGACGACTGGCGCTCGTCTCGCCGACGCATGGACTTCATCCGCTTCACCGGCGAGTGGTTCATCTACTTCGTGCTGATGGCCCTCGGCGGCGGCGTGCTCGCCGCGTTCCTGTTCAACACCTTCGACGCCATCGGAATCGTCCCGGAGGAGTTCATCTCGCACTGGCTCCTTCCCTGCGGCGCCGCGGCAGCGGTCGTCGTGGCCGGGTGGCTCGTCGAGGCCAAGCAGAGCGTCGTCGAGAACATCGCGCCGGTCCTCACGCGGCTGTTCACCCCGCTCTTCACGGCCGCCCTGCTCGCCTTCCTCGTCGCCGTCGTCTGGACCAGCCACGGCATCGACGTCGAGCGCGAGGCGCTGATCCTGTTCGACCTCCTGCTGGTCGTGGTGCTGGGGCTGCTGCTCTACTCGCTCTCGGCCCGCGATCCGCTGGCCCCGCCCGGCCCGTTCGACAAGCTCCAACTCGCACTCGTGCTCAGCGCGTTGGCGATCGACGTGCTGGTGCTGCTGGAGATCACCGGGCGCATCACCGACGACTACGGCAGCACGCCCAACCGGGCGGCAGCGCTCGGCGAGAACGCGATCCTGCTGGTCAACCTCGCGTGGTCGGCGTGGCTCCTGCTGAGCTTCGTCCGTCGGCGTACACCGTTCGCGGCGCTCGAACGGTGGCAGACCGGCTACCTGCCGGTGTACGCCGCGTGGGCCTGGATCGTGGTCCTCGTCTTCCCGCCGCTGTTCAGCTACGCCTAGACGGCGCGATCGACGTGACGCGGAAGCCGGCCCACCCGCCAAGGGTGGGCCGGCTGCACGTCACTTGCCGGTGACGATGCCCGGGTTGATGCAGAGACCCGGGTTCGCGCCGTTCTTCTCGGCGATCTCCAGGCAGCGGGTCACCTTGTCGACCTTCGCGTTGGTCTCGGTGATCTGCTTGGAGATCTCGGCGTTCTTGCGGTCCTGCTCCAGGTTGCGGGTCTGTGCCAGCTTGTCCTGGAACGCCTTGATGTTGCCCTCGGTCTTGTCGTCGTGGTTCACCCGGGTGATCGTCACCGAGAGGATGTCCACGTCCGTGGCGAGCCGGGTGTCCGCGCTGGTCTTGATGTTCGCCGCGAACGGCTTCAGGTCGACGTTGAGGTCACCGGTCTGGGCGTCGATCTTCTCCAGCGGGTTGTACGCGGCGAAGGCGTCGTTCACCGCGCTGTCGAGCTGCACACCCACTCGCTGGCCCCGGAAGCTGACGAAGTCTCCCTTGTAGTCCATGAACTGCTTCGGCGCGTTCTCCGGCTTGACCTGCCACTCGATGAGCACCTCGACGCAGGCGTCGGCGAGCGTGCCGGTGCGCACCCGTACGCAGTTGTTGCCGCCGATGTGGTCGTACTTCTGCCGTCCCGCGTCCCACTCGCCGACCTTCTGCCAGGGGGCCACCCACTTGAGGCCCGAGCCGGTCACCTCGCCGGTGGGCTTGCCGAAGCTGGTGACGATGCCGACCGAGCGGATGGGCACCGAGTGGGCGCTGGAGGCGACGCCGATCAGCACGGTGACGGCGAGGAGCCCGAGCGCCGCGAGGGCGGCGGTCCGTTTCATGGCGCTTCTGGGGGCGACGAGCGCCAGGACGGCGCTGACCGCCATGGCGACGGCGAAGACGATCGCCATGGTGAAACCGACCGGCATGGGGTGGGGCCTTTCGCTGGGCTGTGTGGATCATCAACCTAGGGGGCCCGGTCAAGTCGCTGACGCCGGGGAGTGGCGTTTGCGCACGTCTCCTGCCGGCTGAATGTGGATGACATCGACATGGCTCGACGTGCATTGCCGGCCGTACGTTTCGTCCACGCGACGGCCCTGTGACCGCGGTCACCGAAGCAACCGTCGCCGCGACCGTGCGGAGGATGAGGCGATGGCCGGGCAAGCGCTCCTGTCGGCCCGTGGGCTGACCCGCGACTTCCGGGGCTTCCGGGCGGTCGACGACGTCGATCTCGACGTCGCGCCGGACAGTGTGCACGCGCTGGTCGGCCCGAACGGCGCGGGCAAGACAACCCTGTTCAACCTGCTCACCGGCTTCCTCCGCCCCAGCGGCGGGCGGATCGAGCTGGCCGGGCGGGACGTCACCGGGCTGCCCCCGGAGCAGGTGGCACGGCTCGGCGTGGCCCGCTCGTTCCAGATCACCAGCCTCTTTCCGCAGCTGTCCGCCCGGGAGCACGTCGCGTTGGCCCTGCAGTCGTCCAGTGGGCTGGGTTGGCGGTTCTGGCGCTCGGCGAAGCTGATGGGCCGCTACACCGAGCGGGCCGACGAGTTGCTGGCCATGGTGGGGCTGGCCGACCTGGCGCAGGCCCCGTCCGAGTCACTGGCGTACGGCCGCAAACGGGCCCTGGAGCTGGCCATCGCCCTGGCGCTGGACCCGAAGGTGCTGCTGCTCGACGAGCCGACCGCCGGGATGGGCATGGAGGACGTCGACCGCACCGTCGAGCTGATCAGTCAGGTCCGCCAGGGCCGGACCGTGGTGATGGTCGAGCACAACATGAGCGTGGTCGGCCGCCTCGCCGACACCGTCACCGTGTTGCAGGCCGGCAAGGTCCTCGTCGAGGGCCCGTACGAGCAGGTCCGCGCGGACGAGCGCGTCATCACCGCCTACCTGGGAGCCGCTGATGCTGCGCATTGAGAACCTCTCCGCCGCGTACGGCGAAGCGCAGGTGCTGCGGGACGTCAGCCTCCAGGTCGCCGCCGGTGAGGTGGTCACCCTGGTGGGGCGCAACGGCGCCGGAAAGTCCACTCTGCTGCGCTGCGTGATGGGGCTGCACTCCGGCCAGCGCGGCGCGGTCGAGCTGGACGGGCGTGACATCGCGAAGCTGCCGGCGCACAAGCGAGCTCGCCTGGGGCTGGGCTGGGTGCCCGACGACCGGGGCAGCTACGCCACCCTGACCGTCACCGAGAACCTCACCCTGCCGCCGACGGTCGGCCCCGACCCATGGTCGCTGGAGCGGGTGTACGACGCGTTCCCCGCCCTCTACAGCCGGCGGGACTCGGCGGCCACCATGCTCTCCGGCGGCGAGCAGCAGATGCTCGCGCTGGCCCGGGTGCTGCGGATGGGCGCCCGGCTGCTGCTCTGTGACGAGCCCACCGAGGGGCTCTCTCCACTGTTGGTGCAGCAGGTCGGTGACCTGCTGCGCGACGCCAAGCGGCACGGGGTGACCGTGCTGCTGGTCGAGCAGAACCTGCACTTCGCCACGGGTGTCGCCGACCGGCACTACCTGCTGGCCGAGGGACGCGTCGCCGAGGCGATGGACAACTCCGAGGTGCGTTCGCGGGAACGCGAGCTGCTCGCGTACCTCGGGATCTGATTCTTTCAACGACGACCCGCGCGACGACGCACGGGATGGATGGAGTGGGCATGCGCAGGACGGTGGGTGTGGCGGCGGCGTCGGCCGCGGTGGTGCTGGTCGCCGGGTGCGGCGGCGGTGGGCCCCAGTCGGGTGGCGGCCAGAAGCTGACCGGCGACAAGATCGTGCTGGGCGTGCTCAACGACCAGTCCGGTGCGTACTCGGAGTTGTCCGGCAAGAACTCGGTGACGGCGGTGGAGATGGCCATCGCCGACTTCACCGCCAAGTACGGCGACAAGGCGGTGACCAAGGACATCACCGTGCAGACCGCCGACCACCAGAACAAGCCGGACGTGGCCAACTCCAAGGCCCAGGAGATGTACGACCGCAAGGGCGTCGACCTGATCCTGGATGTGCCCACCTCGTCGGCGGCGCTGAAGGTCGCCGACGTGGCGAAGGAGAAGAAGAAGCTCTACTTCAACATCGGTGCGGCGACCACCGATCTGACCGGCAAGAGCTGCAACAAGTACACCTTCCACTACGCGTACGACACGTACATGTTGGCCCACGGCACTGGGAAGACCACCACCGAGCAGATCGGCAAGAACTGGTACATCCTGTACCCGAACTACGCCTTCGGTCAGGACATGGAGAAGAGCTTCTCCACCGCGATCACGGCGGCCGGCGGCAAGGTGGTCGCCAAGGACGGCGCGCCGTTCCCGAACACCAGTGGCGACTTCTCCACGTTCCTGCTCAAGGCGCCGCACCTGACCCCGAAGCCGGACGTGCTGGGCACCATGCAGGCTGGCGCGGAGTTGGTCAACGTGGTGAAGCAGTACAACGAGTTCAAACTGCGCGACAAGGGCGTCGACCTGGCGGTGGGGCTGATGTTCCTCACCGACATCCACTCGCTCACCCCGGCCGCGCTGGCCGGCACCACGTACACCGACGCCTGGTACTGGAACTTCGACGCGAAGAACCGGGAGTTCGCCGACCGCTTCCAGCAGAAGGCCGGCACCCGGCCGACCTTCGCGCACGCGGCCAACTACTCGGCGGCCCTGCAGTACCTGGAGGCGGTGCAGGCCGCCGGCACCGATGACGCGGACGCCGTGGTCAAGGGCCTGGAGGGCAAGACGGTCGAGGACGTCTTCCTGCGCAACGGCAGGATCCGCGCCGAGGACCACCGGGTCGTGCACGACGCGTACCTGGCCCAGGTGAAGCCCCAGTCCGAGGTCACCGAGCCGTGGGACTACGTGAAGGTGCTCAAGACGATCCCCGCCGCGGAGGCGTTCCGCGCGCCTTCCGCGGACTGCAAGCTATGAGCGGATTCGCGCAGAACACCTTCAACGGGTTGGTGAGCGGGGCGTTCTACGCCCTGCTCGCCCTCGGGCTGGCGGTCATCTTCGGCATGCTGCGGGTGGTCAACTTCGCGCACGGAGCGTTCTACATGCTCGGCGCGTTCGGGGCCTACGTGCTGCTCACCGAGGCGGGCGTGCCGTTCTGGGCGGCCCTCGTGATCATGCCGGTGGGGCTGGGCCTGCTCGGGATGGCGTTGGAACGCGCCGTGATCCACCGGCTGACCACGCTCGACCCGCTCTACAACTTCCTGCTGACCTTCGGCCTGACGCTGATCCTGCAGGATCTGGTGAAGCTGCGGTACGGCGTGCAGTCCAGCCCGTACGCCACCCCGTCGCTGTTGAGCGGGTCGGTCAACTTCGGGCTCTTCGACTTCCCGACCTACCGGGTGTTCATCCTCGTCTTCGCGGTGCTGCTCTGCGTCGCGGTGTGGTGGGTGCTCACCCGTACCCGGATCGGCATGGTGGTCCGCGCGGCCACCGAGCGGCCCGACCTGACCCGCGCGTTCGGTATCGACGTCGGACGTTGGGTGACCCCGGTCTTCGGCTTCGGCATCGGGCTCGCCGGGCTGGCCGGTGTGCTGGCCGCGCCGATGCGCGCGGTCAACCCGCTGATGGGGGCCGACCTGATCATCGTGGTGTTCGCGGTGGTCGTCATCGGTGGGCTGGGCTCGATCTTCGGTTCGGTCGCCGCGGGCTTCGGCATCGGCCTGATCCAGGCGTGGGGCGAGGCGTACCTGTCCAACTTCCCGATCGTGTCGCAGACGATCGTCTTCATCGTGATGGCCGTCGTGCTGCTCTGGCGACCGGCCGGACTGTTCGGTCGTGAGGAGGCGCCGGCATGACCAGCACCGTGGACACTCCCGCCGACGCGTCCCGCTCGACGCCGCCGTCCGGGCTGATCGCCGTGGCCCGGGCCCCCGGCTGGATGCGGTACGTGCTGCTCGCCGTCGGGCTGGCCGTCGCGGTGTGGCTGCCCAACGGCCTCTACCCGGCGGTCGCGGTGGACATCCTCTGCTGGGCGCTGTTCGCCGTGGCGGTGGACCTGCTGCTCGGCTTCACCGGGCTGATGTCCTTCGGTCACGCCGCGTTCTGGGGCACTTCGGCGTACGTCACCGGGTTGGTGGCCATCCACGCGGGCCTGCCGTTTCCGCTCGCGGTGCTGGCCGGGGCACTCGCCGCGGCCGTGCTGGCGGTGCCGATCGGCTACCTGGCGGTCAAGCGGACCGGCATCTACTTCGCCATGGTGACCCTGGCCTTCGCGCAGATGGTCTACTACGTGGCCAACGAGTGGCGCTCGGTGACCCAGGGCGAGAACGGGCTCCAGGGCGTACCCCGGGAGCTGTTCGGTTGGGATCTCACCGACGACTACTTCTTCTACTACGCGATCCTGCCGATCGTGCTGCTCGGGCTGGCCGCCGCCTGGCGGATCGTGCACTCACCGTTCGGCCGGGTGCTGGTCGGCATCCGGGACAATCCGGCCCGGGCGCGGGCGCTGGGTTATCCGGTGCACCGCTACAAGCTGACCGCGTTCGTCCTCTCCGGGTTCATCGCCGGACTCGGCGGCGGGCTGTTCGCCGTCGGGCACCGCTTCGTCTCCCTCGACACGCTGCACTGGACCACCTCCGGCAAGGCGGTCATCGTCGTGGTGCTGGGCGGCATCGGCACGCTCTGGGGTGGGGTGCTCGGCGCGGGCGTCGTCGTCCGGCTGGAGGACTGGCTGTCGTTCTCCGGGTTCGAGGCGATCGGCCTGGTCACCGGTGGCATCTTCGTCCTGGTCGTGCTGCTGTTCCGGCGCGGCATCTGGGGGACCGTGGCCGACCTGGCCCGGCGCTGGGCCGTCACCCGCCGCAGATAACTCTGGCGGGCGTCGGTGGCCTGGGCGACGAGCCCGGGTCGCCGGCTCGGCCTCTTCGCCGCCAGGTCGGTTACGCGCTAGTGCCAGGGAGTTTGCCAGCCCCCTCGGCCATCGATGCAACCGGTCGTAACTGTCCGGCTACGGCAAGCCGCCGAAGGTGCGGGGGCCGGTACCCACGGGGGCGGCGACCCGACTAGGATCCAGCCCACTATGCTCATACAGCGCATCCGCCGGCTCACCACCGACGTACCGGCCGATCACGCCGCGCGCCCGCGGACCCCCCTGCCGAACTGGCTCCTCGTCCCGGGTCTGGCCCTGCTGGTCATCTCGCTCGCGGCGTACGGCGCGTTCGTGCGCGACCGGCCGTTCCGCGGGACGGACTTCAACATGTACCTCGGGGCCGCCCACGCGTTCCTCGATGGGCAGCCCGTCTACCAGCTCGGGTACACCACGCTGGCCCTTCCGTACACCTATCCGCCGATCACCCTGCCGTTCCTGACGCCGCTGACGCTGCTCGACCCGCGGACCGCGCTCACCGTCATGAACATCGTGGGTATCGCGGCAATGCTCCTCGCCCTGTGGTTCACCACCAAGATGCTCGGCTACGAGGGCACCCGGGGCCGGCTCGGTCTCGTCGCCGCCGTCGGCGCGGTGCTGATCTGGACCGAGCCGCTGCAGCGCAACCTCGACCTCGGCCAGATCAACATCTTCGTGATGCTGCTGGTCGTGGCGGACCTCGCCCTGCCCGGCCGGAGCCGGTTCAAGGGCGTCGGCATCGGCGTCGCGACCGCGACCAAGCTGCTGCCCGGACTCTTCGTGGTCTACCTGCTGCTCACCCGGCGAATCCGGGCCGCCATCGTCGCGACCGGCACCTTCGTCGGGCTCACGCTGCTGGGCGCCATCATCCAGCCGGGCGGCTCGTACGACTACTGGCTGACCGGGCGGGCGTTCGACTCGCACCGGGTGCTGATGTCCTCCGGCCCGCGTTACGGGGGCAACCAGTCCTTGCAGGGCTTCACCGCCCGACTGCTCGGGACCGACCAGCAGAACACCATCTGGTGGATGCTCTCCGTCGCCGTCGTACTGGTCGGCGGCCTCGCCCTGGCCACCGCGCTCCAGCGGCACGGCGAGGAAGCGATGGCGATGCTCGTCGTCGGCTTCACCATGCTGCTCATCTCGCCCGTCAGTTGGTCGCACTACTGGCTCTGGATCGGCCCGATGGCGGTGGTGTTGATCGACGTAGCGCGTCGCTCACGCGGCACGGCACGTCTGATCGCCGGCGTCGTCGCGGTAGCCGCGATCGTGCCGTTTCTCATGTGGCCGGGCCCCTATTATGGCGGACTCAGCCCGCGCGGCCTGATTTGGCAGGCTAACCGGTTTGACGGGCTGGCCCAGCGGTTCGCGGTTGATCCCTACGTGTCGACGACGCTGGTGCTCTTCGTGCTCGCCGCGTTGTGGCTGTACTGGCGGTCCCGTGCGGAACGGACGGTCCTGCCGGCCGTCGGCACCGCAAACCCGTGATCAATTCCCTACGGCGACAGCGGCTCGGAACCGCCGCGAACACCAGGAGACGTCGATGACGCAGGCGATGGACGAGCACGCGATCGCAGCGCAGACCACCGAGCCGATGCAGGCCGGCCAACACGCGGACCTGCCCCGGCAGGCCGGCGTGGAGGCGCCGGCCGTCGAGCGGGCGGCGGGCGGGCGGCCGCCGCGCCTGCTGGTCCTCGACGGACTGCGCCTTGGCGCTGCGCTCATGGTCGTCGCGTACCACCTCGTCGGTGACAAGATCGGTGTTTGGCAGCCCTCCGCCGCGTCCCATTTCGGGCTGCTGCACTCCGTCTCCCAGTACGGCTTCCTCGGCGTGCAGCTCTTCTTCATCATCAGCGGCTTCGTCATCTGCATGAGCGCCTGGGGACGCTCCGTCGGTGACTTCTTCGTCTCCCGCGTCGTCCGGCTCTACCCCGCCTACTGGTTCGCCGTCCTGGTGACCGCCGCCGTGCTCGTGGCCGTGCCGAGGGGTGTCGACCTCAAGCTCCGCGAAGTGGTGGGCAACCTGACGATGATGCAGGAGTTCCTCGGCATCCGGCACCTCGACCTGTCGTACTGGACGCTCACCGTCGAGATGGTCTTCTACCTCCTTTTCGCCATCCTCGTGGCGCGCGGCCTGACCTACCGCGGTGTGGTCGCCTTCTGCGCCATCTGGACCGTCGCCTCGCTGGTCGTGCCCAAGTTCGGCAGCCCGTGGTTCAGCGCCGTCGTGGCGGCCGGCTACTCCAGCTACTTCATCGCGGGCATCGCCCTCTACCTCATCTACCGCTTCGGCCCGAACCTGCTGCTGTGGTCGATCGTCGGTCTCTCCTGGCTGATCGCGATCACCCGGCTGCCCAGCCTGGCCCAGGCCCGCGACGTCGCCTTCGCGCCGACGGCCGTCATCGTGACGGCCTTCGTCGTGGTGATGGCGGCGGTCGCTCTCAACTTCTTCTCCTGGGTGAAGTGGGGCTGGGTCGCGACGGCCGGTGCCATGACCTACCCGCTATACCTCATTCACCAGACGGTCGGGCTCGCCGTCATCGACCGGCTCCAGGACCACCTGTCGCCGTGGTTGCTGATCACTACGCTGATCGCCGGCCTGCTCATCGCCGCCTGGCTGATCCACCGGTTCGTCGAACGGCCCGCCGCTCGCTGGATGAAGCGGCAGCTCAACGACTCGATGCGCCAACTGCGGACCACTCGCTGACATCGGGGCCCGCTCGCTGAGCCTGCCGGCGCCGCTCTACCGAGCTGGCTCACCGGCGGACGGCCCGTCGCCGGTAAATCCCGCGACGGCGCATCCACCGCGCGTCGTTTCAGCGAACCCCCGGGTGGAGAACGCCTAACCCGGGGGTACGTCTGGTGCTGACTGATCTGATGCCGCAGCAGGCCGTGGAGAGCGCGTACAAGCAGGTTTCACTGGCTGCCGGGGACCTGAACGGCAACGGTGTCGCCACGCTGGTCCTGGAGTTGGCCGACACCTGGGGCGTGCCGGCGCTCTGGGAACAGGTCTGCAAACCGTTGCTGGCCCAGCTGCCGGAATGTGGCGCGACCGAGGTCGCCGTCGAGCGTGCCCTCTGCGAGGGTGTCCGGGTCGCTTTGGACGTGTACCGCCGGGAGCCCGGCCGGTCACTGCCCACCGGCGGGTTGCTGCTGGCCGGCGCCGAGAAGGAGGCGCACTGCCTCGGCCTGAACGCGCTCGCCGCCGCGCTGCGCGAGCAGGGGCGCGGCTGTCTGCATCTCGGCCCCGCGCTGCCCTGGCGCGCGCTGGCCAGCGCGGTGAACCGAGCCCGCCCACGCACCGTCGTGCTGTGGTCGCAGACGCCGGTCACGGGCCGCGCGTACCGCCTGGTGCGCTTCGCCCGGGACTTCCCGCTACTGCGGGTGTACGGCGCGGGGCCGGGCTGGATCGAGCCGCTCACCGCGCCGGTGAACCACCTGGGCACGCTGCCGGCCGCTGTCGCCGCCTGTCTGGCCGCGTCTTCGGGACGTGACGCCCACCACATACGATACGGATCGGTGCCGTATCGTTAATGCGGGCCGTACGCTGACTCACGTTACGAGTCTGCCCCGTATCGTATTACGTCGCGGGGGAAAAGCGTGGGGGGTAAGCCAGACATGGAACTGCACAACAACACGGGCCACCCGAGGAGGTGGGCGATCCTGGGAGTGCTGGTGATCAGCCTCCTCGTGGTCGTCCTCGACAACACGATTCTCAACGTCGCCCTGCGCACCCTGGCCGACCCGGTGCACGGCCTCGGCGCCAGCCAGGGCGAGCTGGAGTGGTCCATCAACTCCTACACGCTGGTCTTCGCCGGGCTGCTGTTCACCTTCGGGGTGCTCGGCGACCGCGCCGGCCGCAAGCGCTTCCTGATGATCGGTCTCGTGCTGTTCGGGCTGGCGTCGCTGCTCTCCGCGTACGCCCAGAGCCCGGCCCAGCTGATCGCGGCCCGCGCCCTGATGGGGGTCGGCGGCGCGGCCATCATGCCGGTGACGCTGTCGATCATCTCCAACGTCTTCGACCCGCGTGAACGCGGCCGGGCGATCGGCGTCTGGGCCGGCGCGGTCGGCCTCGCCGTGGCGATCGGCCCAATCCTCGGCGGTGCGCTGCTGGAGCACTTCTGGTGGGGCTCGGTCTTCCTGATCAACGTGCCGGTGGTCGCCGCCGGCGTGGTGCTGGTCGCCCTGCTGGTCCCCGAGTCGCGCGACCCGCGTCCGGGCCGCGTCGACGTGCCCGGCGTCCTGCTCTCCGTGGTCGGCCTGGTCGCCCTCTCCTACGGCATCATCGACGGCGGCGAGCACGGCTTCGGCCGACCGGTGGCCTGGGGTTCGATCCTCGTCGGCCTGGCGGTGCTGGCCTGGTTCGTGCAGCACGAACGGCGCAGCGACCACCCGTCGCTGGACGTCCGGCTGTTCACGCTGCCCCGATTCGCCGCACCCGTGGCCATCGTCGGCCTGGTGTTCTTCGCCGCGATGGGCGTGATGTTCTTCAGCTCGTTCTACCTGCAACTGGTGCGCGACTACAGCCCGCTACAGACCGGCCTGCTCTTCCTGCCCTTCGCCGGCGCCCAGCTGATCTTCGCGCCGCGCAGCGCCGCGATGGTCCGCCGCTACGGCGGCAGGGCGGTCGCCACCGTCGGGCTGGCGCTGACCGTGCTGGCACTGGCCGCGTTCGCCTTCATCGACGCGTCCACCCCGATCTGGATCGTGCTGGTCGTCTTCTTCTTCCAGGGCGTCGGAATGGCCAACATCATGCCGCCGGCAACCGAGTCGATCATGTCGGCGTTGCCTCGGGAGAAGGCCGGCGTGGGCTCCGCGGTGAGCAACACCGTCCGCCAGGTGGCCGGCGCGCTCGGCGTGGCGGTCCTCGGCTCGGTGCTCTCCGCGGTCTACCGGGCCGACATGGACGGCGCGCTGACCGGTCTGCCCGCGCAGGCCCGCGACACGGCCAACGAGTCGATCTCCGGGGCGTACGCGGCGGCCGGGCAACTCGGCCCGGCGGCGCCGGCGCTGATCTCGGCGGCCAACGACGCCTTCGTCACCGCCATGCACTGGGCGGCGGGGCTCTCCGCCGTGGTCGCCGCGCTCGGGATCCTGGTGGTGCTGCGCTGGATGCCGGGCCGGGAGGTAACGCCCGCCGTACCGGCGGCGCCGGCCGCCGAACCCGAGTTGGCCGGGACGGCCTAGGTTCGGGGACAATGTCCGACATGATGTCCACTGCCGATGCTCCGCGGTCGCCCGGGCGACCGCGGAGTATCCGCGCCGATGAGGCGATCATCGAGGCCACCCTCGACCTGCTCGCCGAGGGCAGCACCACCGAGGCGCTCTCGATCGAGGCGATCGCCGCTCGCGCCGGGGTCGGCAAGGCCACCATCTACCGCCGCTGGGCCGGCAAGGACGCGCTGCTGCTGGACGCGCTGCGCCGGCTCAAGGGCATCCTGCCGCAGCCCGAGGGGCATACCGTCCGGGACGATCTGATCCTGCTGGTCGGCGCGATCGGGAAAAATGTCGACCCGCGCGCGGCGAAGATCATGCCCTGCCTGGTGCCCGAGGTGAACCGCAGCCCCGACCACTTCCAGCTCTACCAGAACATCATCGCCCCGCGCCGGCAGCTGATGCGCGAGGTGCTACGCCGCGGAATCGACGAGGGAACACTCCGGCCCGACATCGACGTGGAGGTGACGATGGCTCTCCTCACCGGGCCGATGCTGATCCAGCGGGTGCTGCAATGGAACCCGGACCTGGACGACCAGACCCTGCCCGAGCAGGTCGTCGACACCGTGCTGGCGGGCCTCCAGGCCCGCTGACCCGCCCGCGCCCCGCCCCGCCCCCGCGCCCGCCCCGCTCGCCCCGCCCGCGCCCCGCCCGCCCCCGCCCCGCCCCGCCGATCTAGGGGATATCGCTGCTGTTGGAGATCAACCAGCGATGATCTGCCCTAGATCGGCGCGTCAGCTGGCGGGGGCTCGGAGGCGGTTCAGGCGCAGCGCTAGCTGCACCTCCAGCGCCCGCTCGGGCCGCTGCCAGTCGGTGCCGAGCAGCTGCCCGACCCGTTCCAACCGCTGAGTAACCGTGTTGACGTGCACGTGCAGCTGCTCGGCGGCCCGGGCCAGGCTGCCACCCACCCCGAAGTACGCCTCCAGCGTCTTCACCAGAGCCGTGCCCCGCCGGGCGTCGTAGTCGACCACCGGCCCGACCGTGGCGCTGAGGAACTGGGTCACGTCCTTCTCACCCCGGTCACCGACCGTGCCCAGCAGCAGCCCGACGAAGCCCAGCTCAGCGGTGCTCGCCCCCTGACCGGCACGGCCCAGCGCGCCCAGCGCGGTCAGGCAGCGATCCGCCTCGTGGAACGTCCCCGCCAGCCCCGCCGGCCCGTTCGACGGGCCACTCGCCCCGGCGGTCACCGGTCGGGCGGTCACCCGGGACAGGTCCCGGGCCACCGCACGGGCACTGCCACCCGCGTCCAGCCCCGGCAGCATCAGCACCACCCGGCCGTCGCGCGCCGCGGCCAGCCCGCCACGCGCCGAGGCGTACGTGGTGGCCCAGGAGAGCACCCGCTGCCGGGCCGAGCCGGTCGCGGCGATCGCGTCGTCGCCCACCGCCACCAGCACGTGTGGCGCGTCCAGGTCCACCCCGAGTCGTCGGGCCCGGCTGCGCAGCGCGTCGGTGTCGCGCAGCGGGCGGGCGATCAGGTCGTCCAGCAGCTCACCGCGGACCCGCCCCTCCGCCTCGGCCACCGTCCGACGGAACAGCAACAGCAGCGCGGTCACCAGCGCGGCGCGTTCCAGGATCCGCTGGTCGGCGTCGACGAGCTCGTCGTCCGGGCGCAGGACCAGGGCACCCAGGTTCTCCGCGCCAGCCACCACCGCCGCGTACCAGAGTGGGCCGCGTCGGACGCTGCGCCCCTCGGTCCGGGACGCGGCCACCGCCTCGACGATGTCCGCCCGGTCCGGCTCGTTGATCTCGCCGACCCGGGCCAGCAGCCGGCCCTCGGCGTCCAGCGCCAGCAGCGCACCGTCCAGCACCTCGGTCACCGCGGCCGCCACGTCCTCCACACCGCCGCCGCGCAGCACGAGTGCGGTCATTCGGTCGTGCGCCGCCGCGGCCCGCTCCACCGAGCTGCTGTGCGCCCGGATGGTGGTGTTCGCCGCCGACAGCTCGGCCAGCGCCGAGCGGGTCTCGGTCAGCAGCCGGGCGGTGTCGATCGCCACCGCGGCGTGCGCGGCGAGCGAGACCAGCAGCGCCACCTCCTCGCGGACGAACGGCCGGGCCGAACGATTGGCCGCGTAGAGCACACCGATCGAGGTGGAACCGAGCCGCAACGGCACCCCGAGGATCGCCACGAGGCCCTCCTCCCCGACCCCGGCGTCGATCTCACCGGTGTGGTGGAAGCGTGCGTCCTCGCCGTAGTTGGCGGTGACGTACGGGGCTCCGGACTGAGCCACCAGGCCCCCGAGGCCCGCGCCCATCGGCAGTCGCAACCGCTGAAAACGGGCCGATACCGACCCGTCGGTCACCCGCATGTAGGTGTCGCCGTGCTCGTCGTCGTTGAGCGTCATGTAGGCCACGTCGGCGCCGAGCAGGTTGCGGGCCCGGTGCACGATCGCCCGCAGCACGTCGTCCAGGTCGCGCAGCCCGGCCAGGTCGCTGACCGTGTCGTACAGGCCGGACAGCTCGGTCTCGCGGCGGCGCCGACGCTCCAGCAGCGCGCGTACCCGCAACGCCACCGTCTTGGCCTGCTCCAGCTCGGCCAACCGGTCGGGCGGCAGCCCGGCGGCACGCGCGGCCACCAGCGGTCCCTCGAACTCGACCGCCGCGGCCTCACGGGCGAGCAGTTCCAGGAATTCCACCGGCGATGACATGGTCGACATTGTGCTCAGGCCCACTAGTTGGCCGTCCAGCCCCCGTCGAGGGCGATCGACGCCCCGGTGATGAACGCCGCCGGCGGCGAGCAGAGGTACGCCATCAGTTCAGCGACCTCCTCCGGTTCGATCAGTCGCTTGATCGCGGCCCGGGCCAGCATGATCTTCTCGATCACCTCGGCCTCTTCTATGCCGTGACTGGCCGCCTGGTCGGCGATCTGGCTCTCCACCAGGGCGGTGCGCACGTACGCCGGGTTGATGCAGTTGGCGGTCACCCCGTGCGGGGCGCCCTCCAGGGCGACCACCTTCGACAGCCCTTCCAGGGCGTGCTTGGCCGAGACGTAGGCCGCCTTGTACGGCGAGGCACGCAACCCGTGCACCGAGGAGATGTTGACGATCCGCCCCCACCCCCGGGCGTACATGTGCGGCAACGCCCGACGGATCAGCAGGAACGGCGCCTCCACCATCACCCGCTGGATGTACTCGAAGCGCTCGACGGGGAAGTCCTGCACCGGCGCGACGTGCTGGAGCCCGGCGTTGTTCACCACGATGTCCACGTCCACGTCGAGGCGGTCCACGGCCGCGGCGTCGGACAGGTCGACGCCCTCGGCCCGGCCTCCGGCCTCAGCGGCTACGGCCTTGGCCGCCTCCAGGTTGCGGTCCACTACGAGCACCTTGGCGCCGGCCGCGCCCAGCCGCAGGGCGCAGGCCCGCCCGATGCCGCTGCCGCCCCCGGTGACCAGGGCGGTCCGACCGGCGAGGTCGACCTGTACGACGTGGGGGACCGCCACGGGTTCTGCCGTCATGGCGCAAGAAGTTACGAGCTGTGTGCTCCCCGGCACATGGGCCAGCGACACATACTCCGGGGCAAAGCTGTGTGGCACCCCCGGCACCCCCGTCCCGCCCGCCCTCGCAGCCCCCTCGGCCCGCCTGCCCGCGGCCCCGGCGCCCCCGCCGATCATGGAATTGTGGTGCCCGAATACCGACGATTTGCGCGCTCTGCCTCCCACCACAACTCCATGATCGACAAGCGTTCGTGCGACGCGCGCCGCGAGCTCTGGCAATTTCGGACAGGGTCCCGGCCTTAGGGCCAGGCATGGACGGGGCGGCCGCACGCACGGACGCCGCAACGAATGCGAGGGCGTGTCCCGTGGGGCCCGTGGGAAGGCCGACAGTTAGGGTGTCGAACACACGTACTGCTGACGGCTGGGGAGGGGGCGGCGTGCGGGTGCTGGGGGTTGACCCGGGGCTGACCCGGTGTGGGGTGGGCGTGGTCGAGGGTGTGCCCGGTCGGCCCTGCACTCTGGTCGCCTACTACGTGGTCTACACCGACCCGGCCGACGACCTGTCGCTGCGCCTGTTGCACCTGGACCGGTCGCTGACCGAGCTGGTCGACAAGCACCAGCCGGAGAGCGTCGCCGTCGAGCGGGTGTTCAGCCAGCACAACGTCCGTACGGTGATGGGCACCGCGCAGGCCAGTGGCATCGCCGTGCTGGCGGGGGCGCGTGCCGGGTTGCCGGTGCAGACGTACACCCCGAGCGAGGTGAAGGCGGCGGTGACCGGCTCCGGTCAGGCCGACAAGGCGCAGATGACCGCCATGGTGACCCGGTTGCTGCGGCTGGCCGAGCCACCGAAGCCGGCCGACGCCGCCGACGCGCTCGCCCTGGCCATCTGCCATGTGTGGCGGGGCGGGACGCGCTCCAAGCTGGCCGCGGCGGCCGACCGGGCACGACGAGGAGGAGCACGATGATCGCCAGCGTGCGCGGCACGGTGACCGCGACGGGCCCGGACCAGGCCGTGATCGAGGTTGGCGGTGTCGGCCTCGCCGTGCACTGCGCCCCCGGGACGCTCGCGGAGCTGCGGGTCGGGCAGGTCGCCCGGCTCGCCACCAGCCTGATCGTGCGGGAAGATTCGCTGACCCTCTACGGCTTCGCCGACGACGACGCCAAGTCGCTGTTCGAGCTGCTCCAGACCGCCAGCGGGGTTGGCCCGCGGCTGGCCCAGGCGGTGTTGGCCGTGCACACCCCGGACGCGGTACGCAAGGCGATCGCCAACGCCGACACGGCCGCGCTGACGCGGGTTCCCGGGATCGGCAAGAAGGGCGCCGAACGCCTGGTGTTGGAGCTGCGCGACCGGATCGGCCCGGTGTCGATCGGCGCCGACGGCGTGGGCGGGGTGACCCGGGGCAGTTGGCCCGACCAGGTCCGGCAGGCACTGGTCGGGCTGGGCTGGACGGCCGGTCAGGCCGATCAGGCGGTGGCCGCCGTGGCGGAGACCATCGAGGGCGAGACCCCGCCGGTGCCGGTCCTGCTCAAGCAGGCCATCCGCCTGCTGGGCCGGACCCGATGAGCGCGCGGGCCGTGCGGTGAGTGAGACCGAGGGGCTTGTCTCGGCGTACGTCAGCGACGCCGACCTGGACGCGGAGGCCACGGTACGGCCGAAGCGGCTGGCCGAGTTCATCGCCCAGGACCGGGTGCGCGACCAGCTCGACCTGTTGTTGCAGGGCGCGATGCGGCGGGGGTCGCCACCGGATCACATCCTGCTCTCCGGCCCGCCCGGGCTCGGCAAGACGAGTCTGGCGAATATCGTCGCCGCCGAGCTGGGCGCGGGCATCCGGGTGACCAGCGGCCCGGCGATCGAGCGTTCCGGTGATCTGGCGGCGATCCTGACGAGTCTCGCCGAGGGCGACGTCCTCTTCATCGACGAGATCCACCGCATCGCGCGGCCGGCCGAGGAGCTGCTCTACAGCGCGATGGAGGACTTCCGGGTCGACGTGGTGGTCGGCAAGGGGCCGGGCGCGACCGCGATCCCGTTGGACGTCGAGCCGTTCACGTTGGTCGGCGCGACGACGCGCTCGGGCCTGTTGACCGGGCCGATGCGGGATCGGTTCGGCTTCGTGGCGCACCTCGACTTCTACGCCCCGGCGGATCTGGAGACGCTGCTGCACCGCTCGGCGCGGATCCTCGGCGTGCCGATCACCGCCGAGGGCGCGACCGAGATCGCCGGCCGTTCCCGGGGCACCCCGCGAATCGCCAACCGGCTGTTGCGCCGGGTCCGCGACTACGCGGAGGTGCGGGCCGACGGCGTGGTCGATCTCGCAACCGCCCGTGCCGCGTTGATCGTGTACGACGTGGACGCGCTCGGCCTGGACCGGTTGGACCGGGCGGTGCTGACCGCACTGGTCGATTCGTTCCGCGGCGGTCCGGTCGGTCTGTCCACCCTTGCGGTGGCGGTGGGGGAGCAGCCGGACACGGTCGAGGAGGTCTGCGAGCCGTTCCTGGTCCGCGCTGGTCTGTTGGCCCGTACGCCTCGCGGTCGGGTGGCTACCGAGGCCGCCTGGCGGCATCTGGGGCGCACACCACCGAATGGTACATTTGGCACGGATAGTCCGCCTGTGCCCGATCTGTTCTCCTTGGATACCGATCAGCCGTGATGTGAACGTGATCTGTGCCGCATTCGGCGTTCTCAGGTGCAGGGTTTAGACTTCGCCGCGGTCTCTACAGGACGTGAGAATCCGCCTCCGCTCCGGCACCTCAGGTGCCGGGCCGGTGGCCAATGGGAAGGTCAGTAACCGTGCAATTAGCAGCAGCGGGTGGCGGGGCCGGCAGTTTCACGCCGATCCTGATGATCGCCCTGCTCTTCGGTGTCATGTACTTCATGATGATCCGGCCCCAGCAGAAGCGCCGCCGCGAGGCGGAGTCGATGCAGTCGAACCTCGGCCCCGGCGACGAGGTCGTGACCATCGGCGGGCTCTACGGCACGGTCACCGGCATCGAGGACGACACCGTCCTGATCGAGGTCGCTCCGGGCGTGCAGACCCGCTACGCCCGCCCGGCCATCGCGCGGGTGGTCACCCGCGCGGAGCTGCCGAGCGAGCCGATCAGCGAGGACGCGGACGCCGCCAAGGACTGACCCTCCTGCGGGGGTGGCGAGTCCGGCGTACGGCCGGTCGAACGGCTTCCGGACCGCCGCGCCCGACGGGGCAGCGGACGAGACGTGAAAACTGGATAGTTGGGTCGACGCCGGACGTCGGCACGTTCCCGTGACCGTCGGTGTCCTGCGCCGGCGTGACCGGCCCTCGTGTCGGCACCTCGTCGGCTCAGGGCAGAGCCGTCGGCCGGGACCCGGCCCGACACCCGCCGCCGCTGCGCACAGCGGCGCGACCGTACAGGGAGACAGGACAGCCGTGGCACCACCTCAGGGACAGATGCGCCCCGGGCGGCAGCTCGCCGTGCTCGGGTTCATCTTCGTCGTCCTTTACCTTTTGGTGTTCTTCTCGGGCGGCGCCAGCGGCAGCCTGAAGGACAGGCTTGAGCCCAAGCTCGGCCTGGACCTCATCGGCGGCACCCGGATGACACTGGAGGCGACCAACAGCGTCGACGGCAAGCCTCCGACGGCAGAGAATCTCGAGGAGGCCCGCCAGATCATCGAGAGCCGGGTCAACGCGTTCGGCGTGGCCGAGGCCGAGGTGGTCACCGAGGGCAACCGGAACATCGTCATCTCCCTGCCCGGTGAAAACCGGGACCTCACCGACGTGGGCAGCGCGGCCGAGTTGCGCTTCCGCAAGGTGCTCAAGGCCGCCGACGGCAGCGGGACGGCTGCCGTGCCGCCGGCCGCCACGCCGGTCCCGTCCGGCAGTGCGGTCCCGTCCGGCAGTGCGGTCCCGACCCCGTCGGGCAGCGGCGCGCCGAAGGCGACCTCGTCGCCCAGCGGCGGTCAGGGCGGGATGGCCCCGGCGTCGCCCAGTGCCACGCCGACCCCCTCCGCGTCCGCCTCGGCGAGCGCCGCCGCACCGTCGCCGAGTGCCAGCGCCGAGCCGGTGCCGGCCAGCATCGAGGAGCAGCGCAAGGCCGTCGAGCAGAAGGTCGGCGCCGCCTCGTGGCAGGCCGCCAACGGTCTACAGGCCCCCGCCGACCTGGCCACCGACCCGTCGCTGGCTGACAAGCTCAAGCCGTTCGGCACGCTGTCGGCGCGCGAGGTCGCGGTGCTGCCGGCGCAGATGCAGTTCAACGTGCCGACGATCGGCTGCGCGCAGCTCGACGAACGCCCGCCAGCGTCGATCTCCGACCCGAAGCAGCAGGTCGTCTCCTGCGAGGACGGCGTCTCCAAGTACCTGCTCGACCAGGCCAAGGTGCTCGGCACCGACGTGTCGGACGCCGACGCGGTGCTCGACCAGACCAACGCCTGGGTGGTCAGCCTGGACTTCACCGGTAACGGCCAGGGCAAGTGGACCGCGCTGACCCGTGAGGCGTTCAACAACGAGGGCCAGGCCTGCGACGCGACCGCGCTCGGTCAGGACGGCAAGTGCCGGGTGGCCGTCGTGCTGGACAACAAGATTGTCTCCTCCCCGGAGATCCAGGGCGTGCTGACCGGCAACTCCCAGATCACCGGCAACTTTGTCCAGAAGGACGCCAATGCGCTCGCGGGTCAGCTGCGGTACGGCGCGCTGCCGGTGACGTTCGAGCCGCAGGAGTCGCAGAACGTCACCGCCACCCTGGGTGCCAGCCACCTGCGCGCCGGTCTGCTCGCGGCCGGCATCGGCATGCTGCTGGTCATCATCTACTCGTTCTTCTACTACCGGCTGCTCGGCTCGGTGATCTTCCTGAGCCTCATCCTCTCGGCGTTGCTGGTCTTCGGCGCGTTGGTGGTCCTCGGCCGGCAGATCGGCTTCACGCTCACCCTCGCCGGCATCGCCGGCATGATCGTCTCGCTCGGTGTGGCGGCGGACTCGTTCGTCATCTACTTCGAACGATTGAAGGACGAGATCAGAGAGGGGCGCAGCCCTCGCAGCGCGGTACCCCGTGCCTGGATCCGGGCCCGCCGGACGATCATTTCGGCCAACGCGATCACCCTGCTCTCCGCGGTGGTGCTCTACGTGGTCTCGGTCGGTACGGTCAAGGGCTTCGCGTTCGCCCTCGGCCTGGCCACAGTGCTCGACCTGGTCGTGGTCTTCCTGTTCCGGCACCCGATCATGACGATGTTCGCCCGGACCCAGGCGTTCCTGTCCCCGCGGGTCAGCGGTCTGGGCCGGGCGCTTCCGGCCCGCACCCAGCAGGCTCAGCCCCGCAATTCGCGCGCCAAGGAGGCCTGAGATGGCTGAAAACGGTCTGGCGAGCCGCCTCTACAACGGCGAGGCCGGTCTCAACATCGTCGGCCGGCGCAAGCTCTGGTTCGGCGTCGCCGGTGTCCTGATCCTGATCGCGATCCTCAGCTTCGGGCTGCGCGGCTTCAGCCTCGGCATCGAGTTCGCCGGCGGCAACTCGTTCCAGGTGCCGGCCAGCGTCGGCACCCTCGAGGACGCCGAGCGGGAGGTCAACTCGGCGCTCGACGCCGAGAACACCGGCATCAAGGTCGCCACCGCGCAGAAGGTCGGCGGTCCCGGCGGCGACTCCTACGAGCTGCGCACCGGGCAGCTCAACGTCGAGCAGGCCAACGCCGTCAAGGCCCAGATCGCCGAGGACCTCGGCATCAACGCCGACCAGATCAGCGGTAACCAGGTCAGCGAGGCGTGGGGCAGCCAGGTCACCGAGCGGGCCGTCCTCGGCCTGGTCATCTTCATCGCGCTGGTGATGGTCTACCTGATCCTGCGCTTCGAGTGGCGGATGGCCGTCGCCGCGGTCGCCTCGCTGATCACGAACCTGGTCCTCACCGCCGGCATCTACTCGCTGGTCGGCTTCGAGGTCACCCCGTCGACGATCATCGGCTTCCTCACCATCCTGGGCTTCGCGCTCTACGACGTGGTGGTGGTCTTCGACAAGGTCCAGGAGAACACCCGGGGCATCACCGCCAACAACAACCAGACGTACGGCGAGGCGGCCAACCTGGCCGTCAACCAGAGCCTGATGCGGTCGCTGAACACCTCGGTGGTCGCCCTGCTGCCGGTCGGCGGTCTGCTCTTCATCGGTGCCGGCCTGCTCGGCGCCGGCACGTTGAAGGACCTCGGCCTGGTGCTGTTCGTCGGTATGGCGGTGGCATTCGTGACCTCCATCCTGGTGGCCACGCCGCTGCTGGCGTTGCTGAAGAACTACGACCCGCGGATCCAGGCGCACAACAAGCGCGTACTGGCCCGTCGGGGCGCCCTCGCCCGGGGCGAGGTCACCCCGAAGGGTGCCCCGAGCCCGGCCCAGGTCGACGCGGGCGATGAGCCGCTCGACCCGGACGCCGCCGCGCTGGCCGGTTCCGCCCCCAAGGTGGGCGCTCGGCCGGCGGGCAAGCGACCGACCGGTGCACGGGGCGGTCGCCCGGGTGGCGGCGGCAACCGGCCTGGTGGCGCCAAGCGGCGCTGACCCGGGAGGAAACACCCGAACGGCGTCCGGCATGCTGTGCGAGCAGCATTGCCGGACGCCGTCGTCGTTGAAGGGAAACGAAACAGCCGTGACGGAGACCCACAGCACCGCAGTGCGCGGGGACAGCGGCCCGGAGGCCGCCCAACTGGTCGCCAGCCGGGTGCTGGACGTGCCCGACTTCCCCAAGCCCGGCGTCATGTTCAAGGACCTGATGCCGCTGTTCGCCGACGGGAAGGTCTTCCGTGAGGTGGTCGACGGGATCGTCGAGTACCACGGGCGGGACGCCTTCGACGTGGTGGTCGGCATCGAGGCACGCGGGTTCGTCGTCGCGGCAGCCGTCGCGTACGCGGCCGGGGTGGGCGTGGTGCCGGTGCGCAAGGCCGGCAAGCTGCCCCGCCCGGCGCACTCGATCTCGTACGCCCTTGAGTACGGTGAGGCCACCCTGGAGGTGCACGAGGACGCCTTCACCGCCGGGCACCGGGTGCTGGTGGTCGACGACGTCCTGGCCACCGGCGGCACCGCCGAGGCGACCCTGGACCTCGTCGAGCGGGCCGGCGGGACCGTCACCGGCTTCACCGTGCTCCTGGAGCTCGGCTTCCTGGGCGGGCGGAAGAAGCTGGCGCCCCGTCCCGTACATGCTCTGCTGACCGTTTGATCCCCGACCGGTCGGGCGGAGCCCGCGCCGACCGTCCGGCGGAGCGGCAGGGGCCCGCCCGGGCGGGTAGCATTGCCCATTGCTGACGCCGGCGGTATGCCGTCCGGCGGCGCGAGACCAGGCCGGCCGATGTTCGGCCGGTGTGTTTCCGGCGAGCGGTGAGGAGGCCGGTGTCCCACGATGTCGTCCCTCCGGCGGAGGGCACGGTGCACCCGACAGGCGACGCTGACGGCTCGGTGACCGACCGGACAGGCGACGCGCCGGCCCGGGTGACGGGCTCCGGCAAGGCCCCGGGCGAGAGCGCGGTGCGGCCGACCAGCGGTCCGCCGAGCGCCGAGGCGTCCCCGGGCGCCGATGGAGTCGTGGTGCCGTTCCCGACCGACGCGGGCATCGACCCGTCGCCGAGCGGTGGCTTCGGGCTGTCCAACGCGCCCACCGGTCGGCGGGTCCGGGCCCGGCTGGCCCGGTTCAACGCGCCCTGGCAGACCTCGCAGGTCAGCGAGGTGCTGGAGCCGCTCATCGCGAGCCACCGTGACAACCACCCCAAGGCCGACGCCCGTCTGCTCCAGCGCGCCTTCGACACGGCCGCGCGGTGGCACTCCGGGCAGTACCGCAAGTCCGGTGACCCGTACATCACCCACCCCCTTGCGGTGGCGACCATCCTCGGCAACCTGGGGATGGACACCACCACGCTGGTCGCCGCGCTGCTGCACGACACCATCGAGGACACCGAATACACCCTCGACCAGATGCGTGCCGACTTCGGTGGCGAGGTCGCCCTGCTGGTCGACGGCGTCACGAAGCTCGACAAGGTCAAGCTGGGTGACGCGGCCAAGGCCGAGACGATCCGCAAGATGGTCGTCGCGATGGCCAAGGACCCGCGGGTGCTGGTGATCAAGCTGGCCGACCGGCTGCACAACATGCGCACCCTGACGTTCCTGCCTCGCCCCAAGCAGGAGCAGAAGGCCAAGGAGACGCTGGAGATCCTGGCCCCGCTGGCGCACCGGCTCGGTATGAACACGATCAAGTGGGAGCTGGAGGATCTCTCCTTCGGCACGTTGTTCCCGAAGCGCTACGAGGAGATCAACCGGCTGATCGGGGAGCACCAGCCGCAGCGCGAGGCGCTGTTGCGGCAGGTGACGCAGAAGGTGCAGACCGACCTGAAGGCCGCCAAGATCAAGGCGGAGACCACCGGGCGGCCGAAGCACCTCTACTCGATCTACCAGAAGATGATCGTGCGGGGTCGTGACTTCAACGACATCTACGACCTGGTCGGCGTGCGGATCCTGGTCGACACGGTTCGTGACTGCTATGCGGCGCTGGGTGTGATCCACGCCAACTGGCAGCCGGTGCCGGGTCGCTTCAAGGACTACATCGCGATGCCCAAGTTCAACATGTACCAGTCGTTGCACACGACGGTCATCGGGCCCACCGGCAAGCCGGTGGAGATGCAGATCCGCACGTACGCGATGCACCGCACGGCGGAGTTCGGCATCGCCGCGCACTGGAAGTACAAGGAGCACAAGGGCACCCAGATCGTCGGCCCGCCGGCGCACATCGACGAGATGACCTGGCTGCGGCAGTTGCTCGACTGGCAGCGTGAGGCGGCCGACCCGAGCGAGTTCCTGGACGCGTTGCGCTTCGACCTGTCCAGCCAGGAGGTGTACGTCTTCACCCCGAAGGGTGACGTCATCCCGCTGCCGACCGGGTCGACGCCGGTGGACTTCGCGTACGCGGTGCACACCGAGGTGGGGCACAAGTGCATCGGGGCGCGGGTCAACGGCAAGTTGGTGCCGCTGGAGTCGACGCTCTCCAACGGCGACGTGATCGAGATCTTCACCTCGAAGTCCGAGACCGCCGGCCCGACTCAGGACTGGCTGGGCTTCGTCAAGAGCCCGCGTGCCCGGACGAAGATCCGCCAGTACTTCAACAAGGAGCGGCGCGAGGAGGCGATCGAGGCCGGCAAGGACTCGATCGTCAAGGCGATGCGCAAGCAGGGCATGCCGTTGCAGCGGATGCTCACCTCCGACGCGCTCATGTCGATCGCCCGGGACCTGCACCTGGCCGACGTGGCGTCGCTCTACGCGGCGGTCGGCGACAGCCAGGTCTCCGCGCAGTCGGTGGTGCAGAAGCTGATGGCCGCGTACGGCGGCGAGGAGGGCGCGGCGGAGGACATCGCCGAGACCGCCGTCGCCACCCGGCCGCCGCGTAGCCGGCAGAGCAGCAGCGACCCCGGTGTCGTGGTCCGCGGCGTCAGCGACGTCTGGATCAAGCTGGCCCGCTGCTGCACCCCGGTCCCACCGGATTCGGTGTTCGGCTTCGTCACCCGCTCCGGTGGGGTGAGCGTGCACCGTGACGACTGCGCCAACGCGGAGGACCTGCGGGCGCAGAGCGAGCGGGTGGTCGAGGTGAGTTGGAAGCTGACCTCCGCCTCGACGTTCCTGGTCGCCATCCAGGTGGAGGCCCTCGACCGGCACAAGCTGCTGGCCGACGTCACCCGGGTGCTCTCCGACGAGCGGGTCAACATCCTCTCCGCCACCGTCACCACCACCCGCGACCGGGTGGCGGTGAGCCGGTTCAGCTTCGAGATGGCCGACCCGAAGCACCTGGGCCACCTGCTGGCCACGGTCCGCAAGGTGGACGGCGTCTTCGACGCGTACCGGGTCACCTCCGGCGCCTGACGCGTACCCCGCACACGGAAGCGCCCGCCGGCTCAGCCGGCGGGCGCTTCGTCGTGCTCTCGGGCGTCAGCCCTGCGGGTTGCTCATCATGAGGTCCTTGATGACGACCTCCTTCTTCGGGTGGCCACCGCCGGCCTGCTGGGCGAACGCCCCGTCGTCGCCGCTCTTGGCCACGTCCTTGACGATGTCCAGGCCGCCGGTGATGGTGCCCACCACCGTGTACGCCGGGTCCAGCGGCGAGTCGCCGTAGACGATGAAGAACTGGCTGCCGGTGCTGCCCGGCTGGCCGGAGTTGGCCATCGCGATGACACCCTCCGGGTACGGCGGGCGCTTGTCGGTGGGCAGGTTCTCCTCGGGCAGACGGTAGCTCGGGCCTCCGGTGCCGTCGGTCTCCCGCCAGCCGTTGCCGGTCGCGCTCGGGTCACCGCACTGCAACACCTTGATGCCCTCGGTCACGAGGCGGTGGCACTTGGTGTTGTCGAAGAAGTTCTTCTCCGCGAGGTAGCTGAAGCTGCCCGCCGTGCACGGCACCAGCGACCGGTCGACCTTGGCGGTGATCGGGCCCAGGTTGGTGTCGATCGTCATGGTCTGCACGCCGGTGGCGGACTGCTCGTTGCTCGGCAGCCCCACGTCCTTGATCTGTGCGGGCCGCTGCTCAGTGGGCAGTGCGGTGAACGCGCACTCGGACGCGCCGGGCGCCTGAGCGGCGGTGTCGGGCTTGTCGTCGTCGCCGCCGAGGGTCATCGCCAGCCAGACGGTGCCGGCGACCACGAGCACCAGCGCGGCACCCGCGCTGACGATCGCCTGCGTCTGCCGCCGCTTGCGGGCCTTGGCCGCGCGCTCGGCCATCTCCTTCTCGAGCCGGGCGCGTGCCGCCGCGCGCTGCCGCTCTCTGGTGGACGTCACGCCTGGATCCTCCTGGCTGTCTGCTGCTGGGGTGCCGCTTGGGTGGGTGGTGGCGACCGGTCAGCCAGCGCTTGGGCTGCTGGCCGGGGCGCCGGAGGCCGACGGTGCCGCACCGGTGACCGGCTCACCGACAGTGAGGCTCTGGATCGTCACGTCGGTGCCGGGCTTGACCTTGGCCCCGGTCCCATTGTCCACGGTCGGGAGAGCGCCGATCTTTTCCACCACATCCAGCCCGCCGGTAACCCGGCCGATCACCGGGTACTTCGGGTCGGTGGTGGTGAAGTCCTTGAAGAAGAGCAGGAACTGGCTGCCGTTGTTGCCCGGCGGGTTGGCGATCATCGCCACGGTGCCCTTCGGGTACGTCGGTGGCTGGCCGGGGGCCGGGCTGGCCGACGGAGACGCCGACGGCACGGTCGGCAGTTCCTCGTCGTAGAACGAGTAGGTCGGCCCACCGAGGCCGGTGCCGCTGGGATCGCCGCAGCGCAGCGCGCCCTCGGTGGTGATCTCGTGGCACTTGGTGTTGTCGTAGAACGACTTGCTCGCCAGGTGGGCGATGCTCGCCGCCGCGCACGGCGAGTTGGTCAGGCTCAGCTCCGCGGTGATCGGCGCGCCCTGGTTGGTGGTCACGGTCATCGCCCGGGTGCCGTCGGTGGGCAGGCCCTTGGTCCCCGGTGTGCCGACGTCCTTGAGGTTCGTGTTGGTCGTCGCGTCCTGCGGCGTCCAGAGGCAGGTGTCCTCCGCAGCCGTGTTCTGCTTCGGGTCGGAGCCGAAGGCTCCGAGTGCCCAGGCCGAGCCGGCCACGACCAGTACGAGGATCAGGGCGGCACCGACGCCGGCCTGGATCCGCCGACGGCGCCGCGTGGCGGCGGCCCGGCGAGCCAACTGCCGGTCGAGCTTGGCCCGCGCCATTTTGCGCTGCCGGTCCCTGCTGGAAGCCACCCGTGCTCCCCTTTCCTCTACCTGGTTGTCGCCGGCGGCCGGGCGTCCCGGCCCGTCCGGGCGCCACGTGTGCCGCGCCACACGCCCGCCAGAGTGTACGGCTAGCGACTGGGAATGTGGTGTACGAGGTCCACCCCGTTCCGAGCAGCGCTTATCGGGAGTTGTCACTGTGCCTCGCGGGGTGGGAGGGACGGACGCGGCAAACTCGCTCGGCCCGCCCGTTAGGCTGCTGGACAGGACGACAGCTGCTCGACGGAAAGGACAGCGCCCGTGCTCGTGGCCGGCTTTCCCGCGGACGCCTTCGGCACCAACTGCTACGTGGTTGCCACCGCGCCGGGGGAGCAGTGCGTGGTGGTCGACCCCGGCATCGGTGTGCTCGACCAGCTCGACGTGCTGCTCGCCGAGCACCGCCTGCATCCGGCCGCCGTCCTGCTCACCCACGGCCACCTCGACCACACCTTCTCGGTCGCGCCGGTCTGCGGTGCGCGCGGCATCACCGCGTACGTGCACCCGGGCGACCGGGAGATGCTGGCCGACCCGTCCAAGGGCCTCTCGGCCGACCTGGCGTCGCTCTTCGGCGGCCGGCTCACCTACACGGAACCGGAGGACGTGGCGGAGCTGACCGACGGCGCCACCCTCACGCTCGCCGGCCTGGAGATCGCCGTCGACCATGCCCCGGGCCATACCGGCGGGTCGGTGCTGTTCCGGCTGCCCGCTGCGGGGTCGGGCTGGGAGGCCGACGAGCTGTGCCTCTCCGGCGACGTGCTCTTCGCCGGCTCGATCGGCCGCACCGACCTGCCGGGCGGGAGCATGCCCGCCATGCTCACCAGCCTGCGCGACAAGATCCTCCCGCTGGCCGACGACACCGTCGTGCTGCCCGGCCACGGCCCCAGCACCACCATCGGCCGCGAGCGCGCCAGCAACCCGTACCTCATCGAGGTGGCGCAGGTCGGCGGCGGCCGCCCGGCGGCGCCCACCCGGGGCCTCTAGTTCTCGTCCGCGCCGCGCGCGGACCCACGACACCACCGCGCCGCGGGCGCGGAACCGCAAGGAGTACGCCCATGAGCAAGCCCACGCCCATCTCCGGTTTCCCGGAGTGGACCCCCGGCCAGCGGATGATCGAGCAGTTCGTGCTTGAGAAGATCCGGGCCACCTTCGAGCTGTACGGTTTCGCCCCGTTGGAGACGCGCGCGGTGGAGCCACTGGACCAGCTGCTGCGCAAGGGCGAGACCTCGAAGGAGGTCTACGTGATCCGGCGGCTGCACGCCGACGCCGAGGGTGCGGGCGGTGACGACCAGCTCGGCCTGCACTTCGACCTGACCGTGCCGTTCGCCCGGTACGTGCTGGAGAACGCCGGCAAGCTGGCCTTCCCGTTCCGCCGCTACCAGATCCAGAAGGTGTGGCGGGGCGAGAGACCGCAGGAGGGCCGCTACCGGGAGTTCGTCCAGGCCGACATCGACATCGTCGACCGGGACACCCTGGCCCCGCACCACGAGGCGGAGATGCCGCTGGTGATCGGGGACGCGCTGCGCTCGCTGCCGATCCCGCCGGTGACGATCCAGGTGAACAACCGCAAGATCTGCGAGGGCTTCTACCGGGGCATCGGGCTGACCGACCCGGAGGCGGCGCTGCGCGCCGTGGACAAGCTCGACAAGATCGGCCCGGCGAAGGTGGCCGAGCTGCTGGCCCAGACCGCCGGGGCGAGCGAGGCGCAGGCCAAGGCGTGCCTGGCGCTGGCCGAGATCTCCGCTCCGGACGCGTCGTTCGCCGACGCCGTCCGCGCGCTCGGAGTGACCGACCCGCTGCTGGACGAGGGCATCGAGGAGCTGGTCCGGGTGGTGGAGACCGCGGCCGAGCACTCGCCCGGCCTCTGCGTGGCGGACCTGCGCATCGCCCGTGGCCTGGATTACTACACGGGCACCGTCTACGAGACCCAGCTGCGCGGCTACGAGCGGTTCGGCTCGATCTGCTCCGGCGGCCGGTACGACAACCTGGCCAGTGCCGGCGCCACCTCGTACCCCGGGGTGGGGATCTCGATCGGGGTGACCCGGCTGCTCGGCCTGCTCTTCGGTGCGGGTGAGCTGTCGATCTCCCGCGAGGTGCCGACCGCCGTGCTCGTCGCGGTGACCAGCGAGGAGCAGCGCACATCCAGCAACCGGGTGGCCGAGGCGCTGCGGCGGCGCGGGGTGCCGACCGAGGTGTCGCCGAGCGCGGCGAAGTTCGGCAAGCAGATCCGCTACGCCGAGCGGCGCGGCATCCCGTACGTCTGGTTCCCGGGGGCCGACGGCGCGCCGGACGAGGTGAAGGACATCCGCTCCGGCGAGCAGGTCACGGCCGTTGCGGGGGAGTGGATGCCGCTCCAGGAGGACGTCAAGCCGTTGGTCAGGTGAGTCTCACAACTGGCGCATACGGCTGCGGGGACCTACGGTAGCGTAAGTTACGCCACCGTAGGGAGCTTCTCGTGACCATGAGTACCACACTGAGCCAGACCGCACTCCTCGTCGAGTTGGAGCCGGTGGTTGCGCGCAACCTCGACCGCCACCTCACGCTGGCCAAGGAGTGGTTCCCGCACGAGTACGTGCCGTGGAGCGAAGGGCGGACCTTCGACGGGCCGCTCGGAGGCGAGGCGTGGTCACCGACCGACTCCACCATTCCCGAGGTGGCCCGCACCGCGCTGATCGTGAACCTGCTGACCGAGGACAACCTGCCCTCGTACCACCACGAGATCGCCACCCTGTTCGGCCGGGACGGCGCGTGGGGCACCTGGGTGCACCGGTGGACCGCGGAGGAGGGCCGACACGGCACGGCGATCCGCGACTACCTGACGGTCAGCCGGGCGGTCGACCCGGTGGCGCTGGAGCGCGCCCGGATGACGCACATGTCGGAGGGCTACGCCAACGCCCACGGCGACGAGGTGCTGCACTCGCTGGCGTACGTCTCGTTCCAGGAGTTGGCCACCCGCATCTCGCACCGCAACACCGGCAAGGCCACCGGCGACCCCGCCTGCGAGGCGCTGCTGGCCCGGGTGGCAGCCGACGAGAACCTGCACATGGTCTTCTACCGCAACCTGCTCGCCGCCTCGTTCGAGCTGGCCCCGAGTCAGGCCATGCGGGCAGTCGCCGACGTGGTGGCCGACTTCCAGATGCCGGGCAGCGGCATCGAGGGTTTCGCCCGCAAGTCGGTGGCGATCGCCCTGGCCGGCATCTACGACCTGCGCCAGCACCGCGACGAGGTGCTCCAGCCGGTGCTGCGTCAGTGGGACGTCTTCAACGTGACCGGCCTCGACGCCGACGGCGAAGCCGCCCGCGAGGAGCTGGCCGCTCAGCTGGAAACCCTGGAGCGCGCCGCGAGCCGCTTCGAGGAAAAGCGCGACGCCCGAGCCGCCCGCCTCGCCCTCCGCTAAACCCCACCCGCGCCCCGTCCCCGTCGCACCCTGCCCCGCGATCTTGCACTTGCTGCCGGGGCCTATCCGCGCAGCCGCCGCATTCCGGCGACAGCAAGTGCAAGATCGCGGGCTGGGTGGGGTTAGGCAGTGGTGAGGGGGAAGAGGAGGCAGGTGCTGGTGGCGTGGGCTATCAGGCGGGCGCTGGCGTCGGTGATGCGGGCCTCGGCCAGGGCCGTGCGGCGGCCGCTCTGCAGCACCGTGCCCTCGCAGCGCAGCGTGCCGCTGTCGACGGTGACCGGGCGGAGGAACTTCACGTTGAGGTCCAGCGAGGTGTAGCCGACGCCGGCGGGCAGCGTGGTGTGCACGGCGCATCCGGCGGCGGTGTCCAGCAGCGTCGAGAGGACTCCACCGTGGACGGTGCCGAGCGGGTTGTAGTGGAACTCCTGCGGAATCAGCTCGACGACGACCCGCCCCTCGTCGGCCTCCATCCGGGCCATGTCGATCAGGTGCATCACCGGCGGCGCGGCCAACTCGCCTGCGATCATCGCCCGGAGCATGTCGAGGCCGCTTCGCCGACCGACCTGGGCCGCGTTGGCCGCCGGGTCCGACCAGGTGAAGGTACGACTGCGCGCCGGTTCCTGCGTCTGCGTCATGGACGCAGCCTCGCAGCACCTTGCTGAGTCTGTCAACGAGACCTAGCCTGGTCGGATGCGACCCGCGGCACTGGACTGGTCGGTGGAGAACTGCACCATCGCCCG
This sequence comes from Micromonospora sp. NPDC005291, assembly GCF_040607415.1. Taxonomy (NCBI): domain Bacteria; kingdom Bacillati; phylum Actinomycetota; class Actinomycetes; order Micromonosporales; family Micromonosporaceae; genus Micromonospora; species Micromonospora sp. NPDC005291. Next base: position 114,296 of record NZ_JBEXGR010000012.1, on the reverse strand, counting down.
CACGATGGAGATCCTCGGCGAGCGGTGGACCCTGGTGGTGCTCCGCGAGGTGTTCACCGGTGTGCGCCGCTTCGACGACATGCGGGTGCGCACCGGCATTCCGCGTCAGGTGCTGACCAACCGGCTGGCCACCCTGGTGGAGCAGGGCGTGCTGAGTCGCGAGCCGTACCGGGAGCCCGGCAGCCGGCTGCGCCACGAGTACCGGTTGACGGAGAAGGGCCTGGACCTGTGGCCGGTGCTGGTCGCCGTGCTCGGGTGGGGCGACCGGTACCTCGCCGACCCGGAAGGCTCGCCGCTGACCGTCGCTCACCGTGACTGTGACGCGCCGGTACGCGTCGAGTTGCGATGCGCCGACGGGCACGATGTGGGTCAGCCACGCGACGTGGTGTCCCGCCCGGGTCCCGGCGCCCGCCGTCGTACCCCCTGACGGTCGGCACCCGTGCCACCCCGGCGCCTTCGTCCATCGATGATCGTGCGCGCCCAAAATGGATCCGGCGTCGATTTGGTGTGACGGTGCTTGTTCGCCAGCGTGTCAGTGGTGTTGCGGCGATGTGACGGGCCAAGATCGGCAAATCCGGGCGAAACCAAGCCTTGTCAATGATCTTAAGTATGTGAATACTTCAGTTCACTTGGCCGGTTTCCCCAGATCGGCTGGGTTGCCCCCCTCGGGTTCGCCGCCCCCGGCGTGACCCGACCCCCCGCCCAGGAGGTTTATTACATGCGACCCACGAGGTCCTCATTCCGCGTCGCGGCCACCGTCGCCGTGTCCGGAACCCTGGTCGTCGGCACGCTCATCGGCGCGCCCGCCCAGGCCGCTCCCGCAGCCTCGCCCGATGCCGCTGCCGCAATCTCCGCTCAGCTCGGCGACCGCTCCGCCGGCTCGTACATCGACGCCAGCGGCAAGTCCGTCGTCACGGTGACCGACGCGGCCGCCGCCAGCAAGGCGAGCAAGGCCGGCGCTGCCGTCCGCTACGTCACCCGCGGTGCGGCCGAGCTCAACCGGGCCACCTCCGACCTGGAGCGCTCCGCCAAGATCCCGGGCACCGCCTGGTGGAGCGACCCGGTCACCAACCAGGTCGTCGTCTCCGTGGACAGCACCGTCACCGGTGCCAAGCTGGAGCGGGTCAAGGCCGCCGCAGCGCGGGCCAACGGCGCGGTCCGGGTCGAGGCCGAGGCCGGCGTGCTGAGCACCCGGATCTCCGGTGGCCAGGCCATCTACGCCGGTGGCGGCGGGCGTTGCTCGCTCGGCTTCAACGTGCGCAGCGGCAGCACCTACTACTTCGTGACCGCCGGGCACTGCACCAACATCTCCGCGAGCTGGTACTCGAACTCGGCCCAGTCGGCGCTGATCGGCACCCGCACCGGCACCAGCTTCCCGGGCAACGACTACGGCATCGTGCGGCACAGCAACTCGGCCAACGCCGCCGGCAACGTCTCCCTCTACAACGGCAGCTACCGGGACATCACCGGCTCCGGCAACGCCTCCGTCGGCCAGTCGGTGCAGCGCTCCGGCAGCACCACCGGCCTTCGTAGCGGCACGGTGAACGCGACCAACGCCACGGTGAACTACGCCGAGGGCTCGGTCTCCGGTCTGATCCGCACCAACGTCTGCGCCGAGCCGGGCGACAGCGGCGGCTCGCTGTTCAGCGGCGGCACCGCCCTGGGCATGACCTCCGGCGGGAGCGGCAACTGCCGTACCGGTGGCACCACCTACTTCCAGCCGGTCACCGAGGCCCTGAGCCGTTACGGCGTCAGCGTCTTCTGATCCAGTAACCGCCAGCGGGCCGCCGGAGTCCTCCGGCGGCCCGTTCGCTGTCCTGGCCCACGACTCCCGCCGTACTCGGTGCCCCTGGCGATCAGCGCGACCCGGACGGTCCCGATCGCCGCGCCGACGCCAGCGCGGCGAGCACGGCGGCCAGCGGTACGAACGCCTCGCCAGCCGCCAACAGCCGCTCCGTCAGCCCGATCCATGCCCCGTCGGCGAAGAACTCGACGGCGAACCAGCCGAGCAGCCCGAGCAGGACCGCCGCCACCGCGAGTGCGGTCCAGCGCGCGGTTCCATCCGGAGCTGACCCGTCGGGCGGATGGCGCTGATCCCGACCGAGGGACGGCGCCGCTTCGCGGGGCACGGCCAGGGCGGGCCAGACAGCCAACGCCCCGAACGCCACACCAGCGGCGACGGCGTGTGTCGTCGAGCCGCCCGGGCGCTGTGGGAAGGCGACCAGCACCAGGGTGGCCAGCCCGCCCAGCGCGAGCAGCCCTCGGCCCGTCGGTGCGGCAGTGACCAGGCCGAGCGCGGTTATCAGGTGGCAGAGGCCCAGGCCGGCCAGCCCGACCGTCATGATCCAGCGATGGTCCGCACCCGTGGCGGCAAGCGCGCTGATGGTCTGTTCGACCGGGTCGAACCCGTCGGGTTGGACGGCCTGCGCCAGCGTCCAGCCCCCGATGAGAAACAGTGGTGCGCCAACGGCTGACAGCAGGGCCCAGCGGGGGACGGCGGACATCGGGTGATCGTAGCGGCGCGGACCGTCACGGAGTGGGCCCGTGGGTTGGTCGAAGCGGATCCGGGGGTACGACGCCGCCTGTCGGTAGTTCCGGGCCGATGGGTACGGCGCCGCCAGCGGCCCACGCGAGGTGTGCTCGGCGGGCGGAGAGGACTGCCAGCAGGGGCCAGAGCGACACGGCCACCGCCGTCACCCGTTCGGCCAACCCGGTCCGGGATCCGCTGGTCACCTCGAACGCGAACCAGCCAAAGAGGGCCAGCAGCACGACCGTGGCGCTCAACCCCACCGCCCGGCGGAACGCCCAGGGCGGCTCCGGTGCGGCCGGATGCGCGGCGTCCCGCCCGCGCGGCAGTCGGAGCGCCGAGCCGGCCGGCCAGAGCGCCAGGGCGAGGACGGCCACGGTCGCCGCGATGCCGTGGCTGAGGGAACCGCCGACCATCGGCCGGGGAAAGGCGACCAACGCGATGGTGGCCACGCCGCCGACGGCGAGCAGGAAGCGGCTGGGCAACCCGGCCGCGTGCAGCGCGGCGGCGATCGCCAGGTAGCAGCAGCCGAGCAGCACCAGACAGCTGATCATGATCCAGGCGTCGGTGGCGTCGTGCCCGGCCAACTCGCTGATGGTGTCCCGGACCGGGTCGTAGTCGGTGGGCTGCCGGGCTTCCGCGACCGTCCAGCCGCCCACCAGCAGCAGGGGCCCGGCCACCGCCGTGGCGACGGCCCAGTTCGGTACGGCGCGCATTTCGCCACGTTAACCGGCGTGGCAGCCGGCTGAATCGGGTTCGCCGGTTCGCCCCACCAGCGAATCGCGCCGGCCTGCCGGGTGCCCCGGAGGCAGGGCGGCCACCCCTGACAGAATGCTGGTGAGGACTGTTCCACGATGAGGAGTTGCCAGCCGTGATCCGTACCCACAATGCCGGAAGCCTGCGCGCCGCGGACGCCGGCTCGACGGTGACGCTCGCCGGGTGGGTGGCCCGCCGGCGCGACCACGGCGGGGTCATCTTCGTCGACCTGCGCGACGGCTCCGGTGTTGTCCAGGTGGTGTTCCGCGAGGAGGACGCGCACGCGCTGCGCAACGAGTTCTGCGTGAAGGTCGTCGGCGAGGTGACCCGCCGGCCGGCCGGCAACGAGAACCCGGAGCTGCCCACCGGCGACGTCGAGGTGACCGCCGTCGAGCTGGAGGTGCTCTCCGAGGCCGCCCCGCTGCCGCTGCCGGTGGACGACCAGGTCGAGGCCGGTGACGACCTCCGGCTCAGGTACCGCTACCTGGACCTGCGCCGCAGCGGCCCGGCGAACGCGTTGCGGCTGCGCTCGCGCGCCAGCCACCTCGCCCGGGGCGTGCTGCACGAGCGCGACTTCCTGGAGATCGAGACGCCGACGCTGACCCGCTCGACGCCGGAGGGCGCCCGCGACTTCCTGGTGCCGGTCCGCCTTCAGCCCGGCAGCTGGTATGCCCTGCCGCAGTCGCCGCAGCTGTTCAAGCAGCTGCTGATGGTCGGCGGCATGGAGCGGTATTACCAGATCGCCCGCTGCTACCGGGACGAGGACTTCCGCGCTGACCGGCAGCCCGAGTTCACCCAGCTCGACATCGAGATGTCCTTCGTCACCGAGGACGACGTGATCGACCTCGGCGAGGCGATCGTCTCGGCGCTCTGGAAGGACCTGGCCGGGCACGAGATCAGCCGGCCGATCCCGCGGATCACCTGGCACGACGCGATGGCCCGGTACGGCTCCGACAAGCCGGACCTGCGCTACGGGGTCGAGCTGACCGAGCTGACCGACTACCTGCGCGGCACCGAGTTCCGGGTCTTCGCCGGGGCGATCGACGCGGGCGGTTACGTCGGCGCGGTCGTGATGCCGGGCGGCGCGGCGCAGAGCCGCAAGGAGCTGGACGGTTGGCAGGACTGGGCCAAGGCGCGTGGCGCGCGTGGCCTGGCGTACGTGGTGCTGGACGCCGAAACCGGTGAGGCGCGCGGCCCGGTGGCCAAGAACCTGTCCGCCGAGCACCTGGGCGGGCTCGCCGACGCGGTCGGCGCGAAGCCGGGCGACGCGGTGTTCTTCGCCGCGAGCGGCACCAGCCGGGAGGCGCAGGAGCTGCTCGGTGCGGCTCGGGTCGAGATCGCCAAGCGGGCCGGGTTGATCGACGAGAGCGCCTGGGCGTTCTGCTGGGTGGTCGACGCGCCGATGTTCGAGCGCACGGACGAGGGCGGCTGGACGGCCGTGCACCACCCGTTCACCTCGCCCAACTCGGAGTGGGTGGACCGGTTCGAGGAGGCGCCGGACCGCGCCCTGGCGTACGCGTACGACATCGTCTGCAACGGCAACGAGATCGGCGGCGGGTCGATCCGTATTCACCGGGGTGACGTGCAGAAGCGGGTCTTCGACCTGCTCGGCATCACCCCCGAGGAGGCGCAGGACAAGTTCGGCTTCCTGCTGGAGGCGTTCAAGTACGGCGCCCCGCCGCACGGCGGCATCGCCTTCGGCTGGGACCGGGTCTGCATGCTGCTGGCCGGCGCGGACTCGATCCGTGAGGTCATCGCCTTCCCGAAGACCCGGGGTGGCTTCGACCCGCTGACCGGCGCGCCGACGCCGATCACCACCCAGCAGCGCACCGAGGCCGGCATAGACGCCAAGCCCAAGCCCCCAGCCACCCCCCACACCGGCACCGCAGGCGTGGCAGCCCCAGTAGCCGACCCGGTCTAGTGCTTGGTTGATCAAGAGGTTTGCGTCATCTCGCGGGGCGATGATGACGCAAACCTCTTGATCAACGGCAACGGGGGAGTGGGCTGGGATGCGGGTGCTTGTTGTTGGGGGTAGTGGGCTTCTCGGCGCGGAGGTGTGTCGGCGGGGCGTCGGCGCTGGGTGGTCGATGGTGGGGACGTTCCACTCCGGCGAAATCTCGGTGCCGGGCGTGCACGCGCGGCGGTTGGACGTGACCGACCGGGCCGCCGTGCGCGCGCTGGTCGCGCAGGTGCGGCCGGACGCTGTGGTGAGCACCCCCTATCGGTACGACGACTGGACGGTGACCGCCGACGGGGCCGCGCACGTGGCGGTCGCCGCCGCCGAGGTGGGCGCCCGGCTCGTCCACGTGTCCAGCGACGCGCTGCACGCAGGCCGGCCCGAGCCGTATGCCGACGACGTGCCGCCCACGCCGGTGAACGCGTACGGCGCCGCGAAGGCCGCGGCCGAGACCGCTGTACGGGCGATCGACCCCGGCGCGGCCCTGGTGCGCACCTCGTTGATCCTGGGGGAGGGCAGCAAGCAGATTCAGCTCTCCCGGGACGCGCTCGCCGGCCGCGCCACCCTGTTCACCGACCAGATCCGCTGCCCGGTCGACGTCACCGACCTGGCCGACGCCGTGCTGGAGCTGGTCGACAGCGCGTACGCCGGCCCGCTCAACGTTGCCGGCCCGGACGCGGTCAGCCGCGCTGAGCTGGGCCTGCTGGTCGCCGAGCGGTTCGACCTGGACGCGGCCGGACTGAAGACCACCACCAGCGCCGCCGCCGGGATGGCCGGCCCCACCGAGGTACGCCTGGACTCCACCCGCGCCGCCGGCCTGCTGCGTACCCGGCTGCGTGGGGTGCGCGAGCTCCTGTCCCGCTGAGCCCGCCGAGTTGCACAATTCTTGTGCATGACTCTTGTGCACAAGAATTGTGCAGAGTTATTGTGCAGTCATGGCGAACGACGAAGAGACGCCGAGACGGGCGCCGCGTGAGGTACGGATCGACAAGCGGCAGGTCCGGGTGCTCGCGCACCCCCTGCGGATGCGACTGCTCGGCGCCCTGCGGGTGAACGGACCCGCCACCGCCACCACCCTGGCGGAGCTGCTCGGCACCAACACCGGCGCGACCAGTTACCACCTGCGCCAGCTCGCCGAGGTCGGGCTGGTGACCGAGGACCCCGACCGGGGCAGCGGCCGGCAGCGCTGGTGGCAGGCTGCACACGACGTCACCAACTGGGAACCGACCGACTTCGACGACGACCCCGACGCCCGGGCCGCGATCGAGTGGATCCAGGGCGACCAGGTACGCCACCTCGCTGAGCACGCCGAACGCTGGTTCGCCAACCAGCACGAGTGGTCCCCCGCATGGCGGGACGCATTCGGCATGGGCGACGTCTTCATGACCGTCCCGCCAGCCCGGCTCGAGGCGCTCAAAGCGGAGGTGTGGCAGGTGCTGGAGCGGTACAACCGCGAAGCCAAACTCGTTGACCCCGCCGACCCGGAGGCCCGGCCCGTGCAGGTCTTCCTGGCCGCGTACCCCCTGCTGGAGGGACGATGACCGCGCTGACCGTACGCCAGGTCCGGAATCGCTACCTCACGCTCTACGGCCTGCGCTGGCTTCCCACGGGCCTGATCATCCCGGTGATGATCCTGCTGATGCAGGAGCGCGGCCTGTCACTGCCGCAGATCGGCCTGGTCGGCACCGCGCAGGGGCTGCTGGTGCTGGCGCTGGAGCTGCCCACCGGTGGCCTCGCCGACGCCCTCGGCCGCCGACCCGTGCTGCTCGCCGCCGGAGCGATCAACCTCGCCTCGCTGGCGCTGTTCGCGGTGGCCGACTCGTTCTGGATGTTCTTCCTGGTCTGGGCGTTGCAGGGGATCTACCGGGCGTTGGACAGCGGCCCGCTGGAGTCCTGGTACGTCGATGCCACCCTGGCCGCCGACCCGGATGCCGAGTACGAGCGCGGCCTCGGGTACGCCGGCACCGTCATCGGCGGTGCCATCGGCGCTGGAGCGCTGATCAGCGGTGGCCTGATCGCCCTCGGCCCGATCGGGCCGGTCAGCGCGCTCACGGTGCCGGTGCTGGTCGCCATCCTCGCGCAGGCGGTGGCCCTCGTCGGGCTCCTCGTCCTGCTGGTCGAGCAGCGGCCAGCCACCGGAGTCGCGGCGCTACGGGCCTCGATGGTGCAGGCGCCCCGGATGATCGGCCAGGCGGTCGGGCTGCTGCGTCGCTCCCGGGTGCTGCTGGCCCTGGTGGCCGTGGAGCTGTTCTGGGGCTTCGGCATGGTCACCTTCGAGTCGCTGCTGCCCGTACGGCTCGCCGAGGTGATCGGCAACCCGGAGCGCGCCGCCGCGCTGCTCGGGCCGGCCAACTCGGCCGCCTGGCTCGCCTCGGCGGCCGGCGCGGCACTGACCCCCCTGCTGCTGCGCTGGCTGGGCGCCGCACCGGGCGCGGCCCTGCTGCGCATCCTGCAGGGCGTCACGGTGGTCGGGATGGGGCTGTTCGCCGGGCCGGTTGGGGTGCTCGTGGCCTACCTGGCCTGTTACACAGTGCACGGAGCGTCGAACCCGCTGCACAATGGGCTGCTGCATCGGCAGGTCGACGGCCCGTACCGGACCAGCGTGCTGTCACTGAACTCGATGATGGCGCAGCCGGCTGGCGCGCTCGGCGGGGTGGTGCTGACCGCGCTCGCCGCCGCCACCAGCGTTGGCACCGCCATGGTGGTCGGTGCGGTGGTGCTGGCCGTCGCCGCCCCGCTCTACCTGCCCGCCTGGCTGGCCGGCCGTCGGCCCGCGGCAGATCCCGCGGTTCCCGAACCCACCGAGCCGCAGGTCGCTGGGCGTTAGGAAGGGCACCGTCCGCTACCCGAGGCGATGACAGGGGTCCTTTCCTTACACCTCAGCCCAGCCGTAGCGTGCTGAGCGGGAGGCTTTCGGTGAAGCCGAGCCGCCGGTAGAGCCGTACCGCACCGACATTGCTCGAGTAGACGCCGAGCCCCACGGTGTCGTGGCGCGCCAGCAGCGCCCGGGTCATCCCGGCGGTCAGCGCCGCACCCAGACCTCGACCCCGTTGGTCGGGGGCGACGGTCAGGCCGGCGAGGAAGCCGACCTCACCCTGGCTGCGGTCCGCGCCGCACGCCACCAGCCGCTCGCCGGACCGGATGCCGTACCAGGCCACCACCCGTGGGTCGCCCGGTCGGGCGGTGGTGCTCGGGAACGCCTCGTCGATCAGCGCCTCCAGCGCCGGATGGTCAGCCTCGGCGAGTCGTACGACTCGCTGCTCGTCCTCCTGCGCCGGTGGTGGCGTGTCGGTCCAGTGGAAGTCCCAGTCGTCGTGACGGGTCACCGCCAGTCGACCCACAAGCAGCGCGGGATCGTGCCGGGGCAGGTGCAGCCGCTGCTCCGGGCGCAGCACCCCGTCGGCGACCAGCGCGACACAGACCTCGATCGCCGGCCCGGCCGGGCCGATCGCGCAGCCGGCCGGCCCGTGCTTGGGCGGCACCAACCACAGCACGGCGCCGTCGCACCGGTAGCCGTGCGCCGGCGTGCCCCGCCCGAGTGCGTGCCGGGCGAACGGGTGGTGGCCGACGGCGGCCAGGATAGCGCTCCGGTCCTGCAGCACCTGGTCGTCGATGATCATGCTGAGCAGCCTAGAAGTCAGCGGTCGAACGCCTGCGCCGGGCCACCGCGGCGCAACCACATCCATCATGGAGATTGACGAGTCGACCGATTGGGTACATCACGCGCCGACCTACTGGGAACCCCCACCGGAGGACCGACATGCTCGCCATCCTGGCCGCCATCGTCTTTGGCTTTGCCCTGCTGCTCGACCTGCTCAAGACCGACTTCGGCGCACCGGACCTGTTCAACTGGAACACGCTCGTGCTCATCGGGTTGCTCCTGCTCTCGCTCTACCTGGCCGGTGTGGGCAGCGGCCCGCGCGGCGGTGGCGGCGGTGGCGGCGGCCGCTGGTACCGGGGCCGGCGCCCCGGTCGTGGCTGACCGTAACCGATCACCGGTGGCGGGCCTGCGGCGCGATTCCGGCGTCGTAGGCCCGGCCCGGTACTGTCTTCGTGATGGAGTCCGACGCCCTCTTCTCCCTCGGTGAACCCGCCGGGTCGCGCAGCGCGCCCGACGGCCCCGCCGGTGTCGACGGCTTCACTGCCGTGGCCGACGATTCGCCCCTGCCCGTCCGGATGCGCCCGGTGATTCTCGACGAGTTGGTCGGGCAGGACCACCTGCTCGCCCCCGGCGCCCCACTGCGGCAGTTGGTCTCCGGCGGTGCCCCGATGTCGGTGATCCTCTGGGGCCCGCCGGGCAGCGGCAAGACCACCATCGCGCACCTGGTCGCCGGGGCGACCGACCGCCGCTTCGTCGCCATGTCGGCGCTCTCCGCCGGCGTGAAGGACGTGCGGGCGGTGATCGAGGCGGCCCGCCGCCAGCGCCGCTCGGGCGGCCCGCAGACCGTGCTCTTCATCGACGAGGTGCACCGGTTCAGCAAGACCCAGCAGGATTCGCTGCTCGCCGCAGTCGAGGACCGTACGGTCACGTTGCTGGCGGCGACCACCGAGAACCCGTACTTCTCGATCATCTCCCCGCTGCTGTCGCGGTGTGTGCTGCTCACCCTGCAACCGTTGGACGACGAGGCGGTCCGGGGCCTGCTGCGCCGTGCGGTCGCCGACAAGCGCGGCCTGGACGGCGCGCTGACCCTGGCCGCGGAGGCCGAGGACCACCTGGTCCGGCTCGCCGCCGGCGACGTCCGCAAGGCACTCACCGCGTTGGAGGCGGCGGCGGCCTCCGCCACGGCGCTCGGCACCGGGCGGATCGACCTCGCCACCGCCGAGCAGGCGGTCGACGTAGCGGCGGTGCGCTACGACCGCGACGGCGACGCCCACTACGACGTGGTCAGCGCCTTCATCAAGAGCATGCGCGGCTCGGACGTGGACGCCGCGGTGCACTGGCTGGCCCGCATGCTGGTCGCCGGTGAGGATGCCCGGTTCATCGCCCGCCGCCTGGTCATCTTCGCCAGCGAGGACGTGGGCATGGCCGACCCCGCGGCCTTGAGCGTGGCCACCGCCGCCGCGCACGCGGTCGAGTACGTGGGGCTGCCCGAAGCGCAGCTCAACCTGGCCCAGGCGGTGATCCACCTGGCCACCGCGCCCAAGTCGAACTCGGCCACCACCGCCATCGGCGCCGCGATCGCCGACGTGCGGGCGGGTCGCGGTGGTCCGGTGCCGCGCGGGCTGCGCGACGCGCACTATTCCGGCGCCCGAGGGCTGGGCCACGGGACCGGCTACCGCTACCCGCACGACGACCAGCGCGGCGTGGTCACACAGCAGTACGTCCCGGACGACCTGGTGGGCACCGACTACTACCAGCCCAGCCCGCACGGCGCGGAACGATCGGTGGCCACCCGGCTGCCGCTGCTGCGCCGGATCGTGCGTGGCCTGCCGGCCCCGGCCGCCCGTCCGGAGACTCCGACAGCCGAGCCGCCTGTAACGGCGCAGACCGCGTCGGCGCTACCTGGCGAGACCGGTCGCCCGACGACAGACACGCGCGCTCCCGGCACGATGCAGCACAGCGGCACTGAAGCCGCAGGAGAGGGTCAACAGTGAGATCGCGTGGTGGGGACCACCCGGACGAGGGCCCGGACGAGCGGCGCGATCCCCGCGCCAAGACGCGACGCTGGGGTCGAGGCCGGGCAGCCGAGGCCGAGCCGGAGGAACCGGTCGCCGGCGAGGAGTTCGGCTGGATCGACGACCTGCGCTCGGCCAAGCAGCAACGCACCGAGCTGGGCCCGGACGGCGCCCCGGCAGAGCCGACCCGCCCGCGTGGGGGTGCGCCGGCAGAACCCGCCGGGCCGCGTACGGGTGCGCCGGCCGAGCCGACCGGCGCGCGGGGAGGTGCGCCCGAGGCCTCGGCGCCGCCCGCTCCGCGCCAGAGCGACCCGGGCGGTGCGCCCGCGCGTCGACCGGTCGACGGCCCCTGGCCGGGGGAGGCGCCGCCAGTCGGCCGCCGCCCGGATGACCGGCCACCCGCCGCCAGCCCCGGTGCCCCCACCCCGGGCCAGCCGGTGCGTCGCGGCGTGCAGCCGGTGCCCGGCACCGGCGCCCGCGCCGCCGTACCGCCGTCGCCGCCCACCGCTCGCCCGGTCGGCGGTGACCCGGCCGGCCCGCCGGGGCCTCGCCCGACTACCGAGGCGCCCGGCGGCCCCGCCCGCCCCCGCCCCGCGGTGGCTCCCCCCGGCCCACCCATGGGCCCACCGAACTCCGGCGCCCCGACCGGTCGCCGTCCGGAGGCCAATCCGACGGGCCGTCGTCCGGACGCTGCCGCCCCGACCGGGCGTCGTCCGGAGACTGCCGCACCCGGGGGTCATCCGGACGCGATGCCGCCGCTGCGCCGTCCGGACGCCGGCCCACCGGGCCGCCGGCCCGGCCCGGAGCCCGCAGACCCCGGCCGTCCACTGCCGCCCACCGACGGCGCGCCCGCCGGTCGACGTGCCGCCGGACCGGCACCCGATCCGGCGCGGGCCGCCGGGCCATCCGCCGCCCCCGGCCCGGCCCGGTTCGACGGCGCGCCGGCTGGTGCCGTACCGCCGGTCTCGGACGGCCTGCGGCCCGACCCCGCCATCGACCGTGACCCGCGTACCGCCCGACGCAGGCCAGGCCCGGTCGACCCCGGGGCACCGGAGGTCAGCGGCCCCCGTACCGCCGACCGCTCCCGTCCGGCAGCCGCCGGCCGCCGCCGTGCCGCGGAGCCCGACGAGCCGGTGGTGCCGCGCTCGGGCAACGCGCCGTCGATGCCCGAGGCGTCCGGTGGTCACAGCGGCGCCACGCCCACCGTCGGCCCGGCCGACGGCACCGGTCGCCGCCGGGGTGTCTCCGACGAGCCGGAGCGGCGTACGCCGGCTGGCGGCGAACCTCGGGCGGACCGCCCGGAGCGGCCCGCAGACTGGCTGCGTCAGGCCGGCCGCCTGCCGCACACCGACCCCGGCCTACCGGTGGTCAACCGTCGAGGCGGCACCCCGCCCGCCGCGGGTCGCCGACCGGCGTCGAGCGCCGGCACGGGGGAGTTCGCCGACCAGGCGCCCGGTCGGCTCGGCGTGCCCGACCCGGCCGCCGGCCGCCGGCCCGCCGGACAGCCGGCCAACCCGGGCGCGGACGCACCGAGTGGTCGTCGGTCCGTCCGGCCCGACGCGCCGGGATCCACCGGAGAACAGGCGGTGCCCTATCCGCCGGCCTCCGGCGAGCGGCCCACCCGTGGACGGGGCGCGGCGACGCCCACTCCAGACCCCACCGGCCGACGCCGTCACCCGCAGGCCGAGCCCGGCCCTGACGGCTCGCCGGGGCCGGGTCGACCCGGACCGGCGAGCGACCGCGGCGACGATCCGTACGCCGGTGGACGGCCCCCCGCGCCCGGCGCAGGACCCGCCGCACCGGCTCGGGGCGCAGCCCGCTCCACCCCGCCCGGACGGGCCCGGCCCACCCCGGGTACCGCACCGGTCCCGGACGCCGGGCGCCGTGGCGCCGACGGCCCACCCCGCCCCGGCCCGGGTGCCGAGGCGGCCCTCCGGGACGCAGGTCCGGCTCGTGCCGCCGTGCCGCCGGGTGTGGACGGCCCACCGCGTTCACGTCCGGACGGCCCGGCTCGTGCCGCCGTCCGCCCACCCGGCGGCGTTCAGCCGCCCCTCGCCGAGGATCGGGCGAGCGGTGAGCCCGGCGCTGGTCCCGGGTCCCCGGCGGTCGCCCGTGGTGGTGCCCCGGCCGGTCGACCCGCGCCGTCCGACCGTGCCGCGGGGCGCGCCCTGCCTCCACATCGGGAGCCCGGCCGCCCCGAGCCGAGCGGCGTCGCCCCTGTGCCGCCGCCCGGCCGCTCCGGCGAGCCCGTCGGCGTGGCCCGTGCCGCCGCCGTGGTGCCTTCCCCGTCCGGCCCGGTCGACCGGCCGGCACCGGAGCCGTCCGGCGGGCCCGCGCTGCGGTCGGCCGACCAGGACGCGCCTGACGACGACGCCGCACCGGGTGCCCGGTCCGAGTTGCGACGGCTGTCGCGTGAACGGCGCCGCCTGCGGGTGGCGGTGCTGGTGCTGGTCAGCGTCGTACTGCTCGGTGCGGTGCCGCTCTTCTTCGGCATCCGGACACTGAGTCGTGACCCGGTCTTCGACAACCTGGACCAGCTCAACGTGCCCGGCTGGGCCGCCGCGAAGACGGTCGACGAGGTCAGCGGCAGCCGGTGGTGCCTGCTCGACTGCCGGCTGCGTGAGCGCACCGTGACCTCGGAGAAGGCGCCGAAGGATACGGCGCAGGTCTACGAGGACGCGCTGCGCCAGGACGGTTGGCAGCCGTGGAAGGTGAGCCGATGCCCGGAGCAGGAGACGAAGGGCAGCTACACCTGCTGGCGCCGCGACGAGTTGACGCTCGACCTGTGGGTACGTGAGCCGACCTGCGTGCCGCCGCCGGTCGACGACAAGCCGGCCATCGTGCCGTCTGGCGATCCGTCGGCCGCTGCGACGGAGTGCACCGGCTCGTTGGTGTCGGTGAAGGTACGCAACGCGATCGACGACGAGCGGACCAGGCCGCAGCCGACCACCGACCCGTCACTGACCGGAGAGGATCCGTTCCCGACGGTCAGCGGGGACCCGCTGGGTGAGCTGACACCCTCACCGTCGTGAGCCGGTCTCCATCACGGACGGTAGGGTCTGGGGCTGGCGGGCACGCCCGCTACCCGTGACCGCCGATGGTTTGGCGACCGGGTACGGGTACCACGGTTGTGTGTTCCGGGGACGTCGGGTCCTGCGGAATTCTGCTTGAGGAGGACAGGCGTGGGCGACATTGGAGCGATTGCGGCGCTGATCGCGGCGTGCGCGTTCGCGGTGCTGGTGCTCATCCTGACGCTGCCCATCCTGCGGCTGCGGCACACGGTTGACGCCACCACCCGGATGATCAACGACCTCAACGATCGGACCGCACCGCTGCTCGGCGACGTGAACACCACGGTGAAGAACGTCAACACGGCGCTGGAGCAGGTGCAGACCTCGCTGGACGGTGTGAACCTCCAGCTGGCGAAGGTCGACACCATGACCAGCCACGCGCAGAACGTCACCGCCAACGTCGCCAACCTGGCCACCGTCGTCTCCGCCGCGGCCGCCAACCCGCTGGTGAAGGTGGCCGCGTTCGGCTACAGCGTGCGCAAGGCCGCCGCCGGCCGTCGGCACGCGGAGACGGAGCGCGAGGTGCGCGACACCATCAAGCAGCAGCGGCGGGCCGCCAAGCGCGGCAACCGCTGACCGGCCGGCGCACCAGGAGGTAGCGAGACATGAGGCGCTTGTTCTGGCTCGGTATCGGGGTGGCCGTCGGTGTGATCGTCGTCCGCAAGGCGACCCGGACCGCCCAGGCGTACACGCCGGCCGGTATCGCCAGCTCGGTGACGGAATCCGCTGGCGGACTCGTCGAGTCGCTGCGTAGCTTCGTGGAGGACGTCCGGGTGGGGATGGCCGAGCGTGAGCAGGAGATCCACCAGGCGTTCGCCCAGGGCGAGGCGTTCGACGATCAGTTCGCCGACCTGCGGGAAGACCCGCGGATCGGCGATCGAGAAATCTTTCCGGAGGAACACCAGCGATGAAGACGGCGGAGATCAAGCGACGGTACCTCGCGCACTTCGAGGCGAATGGCCACACCGTGGTGCCGTCCGCTCCGCTGCCCGCCATCAGCGACCCGAACCTGCTGTTCGTCAACGCCGGCATGGTGCAGTTCGTGCCGTACTTCCTGGGGCAGCAGACTCCCGCGTACCAGCGGGCGGTCAGTGTGCAGAAGTGCCTCCGCACTCCGGACATCGACGAGGTCGGCAAGACCAGTCGGCACGGCACGTTCTTCCAGATGAACGGCAACTTCTCCTTCGGTGACTACTTCAAGGAAGGGGCTATCCCGCTCGCCTGGGAGCTGATCACCAAGCCGCAGGACCAGGGCGGGTACGGCCTCGACCCGGAGCGGATCTGGCCGTCGATCTACCTGGACGACGACGAGGCGTTCGAGATCTGGCGCTCGATCGGTGTGCCGGCCGAGCGGATCGTCCGTCGGGGCAAGGCGGACAACTTCTGGTCGATGGGCATCCCCGGCCCCTGCGGCCCGTCGTCCGAGCTGTTCTACGACCGTGGCCCGGAGTACGGCCGCGAGGGTGGCCCGGCGGTCGACGAGGACCGCTACATGGAGTTCTGGAACCTCGTCTTCATGCAGTTCGAGCGGGGTCCGGGCACGACCAAGGACGACTACCCGATCCTGGGTGACCTGCCGGCGAAGAACATCGACACCGGCATGGGCCTGGAGCGGATGGCCTCGATCCTGCAGGGCGTCGACAACCTGTACGAGATTGACGAGGTCCGGCCGATCCTGGACCGGGCGGCCGAGCTGACCGGTAAGCGCTACGGCGCGCACTCCGGCCACGTGGCGAGCGAGTCGCACCCGGACGATGTGCGGCTGCGGGTGGTCGCCGACCATGTGCGGACGGCGCTGATGCTGATCGGCGACGGCGTGACCCCGAGCAACGAGGGTCGCGGTTACGTGCTGCGCCGGATCATGCGTCGGGCGATCCGGTCGATCCGGCTGCTCGGCTGGCAGGATCGGGCGCTGCCCGAGCTGCTGCCGGTGGCCCGGGACTGCATGGCCCCGTCGTACCCGGAGCTGGCGACCGACTTCGACCGGATCGCGCAGTACGCGTACGCCGAGGAGGAAGCGTTCCTGTCCACCCTCCGTGCCGGCACCACGATCCTGGACACCGCGATCGCCGAGACCCGCACCGCGGGTGGCGCGGCGCTGTCCGGGGCGAAGGCGTTCCAGCTGCACGACACGTACGGCTTCCCGATCGACCTGACCCTGGAGATCGCCGCGGAGCAGGGCCTCGCGGTCGACGACGAGGGCTTCCGCCGGCTGATGGCCGACCAGCGGACCCGGGCGAAGGCGGACGCGCAGGCTCGTAAGACGGGGCACGTCGACCTGTCGGCGTACCGGTCGGTGCTCGACTCGGGTGGCCCGGTGACGTTCACCGGGTACAGCGAGGTGGCCCGCGAGTCGACGGTGCGGGCGTTGCTCGGCGCCGACGGCCCGCGTCAGGCGGCCACCGAGGGCGACACCATCGAGCTGGTGCTCGACACGACCCCGTTCTACGCGGAGGGCGGTGGCCAGCAGCCCGACCAGGGCATGATCACCGTTGGCGGCGGTCAGGTCGAGGTGCTCGACGTGCAGCAGCCGGTGCCCGGCCTGATCGTGCACCGTGCCCGGGTGATTCGGGGCGAGGTGCGTGCGGGCGAGACCGGTTACGCCGAGATCGACGCGACCCGGCGCCGGGCGATCTCCCGGTCGCACACCGCGACCCACCTGGTGCACCAGACCATGCGGAACTTCCTCGGCGAGTCGGCCACGCAGGCGGGGTCGTTGAACGCGCCCGGTCGGCTGCGGTTCGACTTCAACACCCCGACCGGGGTGTCGCCGAGCGTGCTGCGCGACGTCGAGCAGCAGGTCAACGAGGTGCTCCTCGCCGACCTGGAGGTGCATGCCTTCATCACCTCGCTGGACGAGGCGCGGCGGATCGGTGCGATGGCGCTCTTCGGCGAGAAGTACGGCGAGGAGGTGCGGGTCGTCGAGGTGGGCGACTACGCCCGGGAGCTGTGCGGCGGCACGCACGTGGCCCGATCGGCCCAGCTCGGCCTCGTGAAGATCCTCTCCGAGTCGTCGATCGGCGCCGGCGTGCGTCGGGTCGAGGCGTTGGTCGGCATGGACGCCTTCGGCTTCCTGGCCCGTGAGCACCTGCTGGTCTCGCGACTGGCCGAGCTGTACCGGGTGCCCAACGATCAGGTCGCCGACCGGGTGGAGCAGACCGTCACCCAGCTTCGGGACGCGGAAAAGGAGCTGGAGAAGCTGCGCGCCCAACTGGTGCTGGGTGGGGCGGCGGCGCTCGCGGCGCAGGCCAAGGAGTTGCGTGGGGTCGCGTACGTGGGCACGGAGGCGCCGGAGGGCGCGGCCGGCAACGACGTGCGCACCCTGGCCCAGGAGATCCGCGGCAAGATCGACCCGGCGCGGCCGGCGGTGGTCGCGGTGGCGGCCCGGTCGAATGGCAAGGCGTCCCTGGTGGTGGCGGTCAACGCGGCCGCGCGCAGCCGGGGCCTGGCCGCCTCGGATCTGGTGAAGGCGGCGTTCTCCGGGCGCGGCGGTGGCAGCCCCGACCTGGCCCAGGGCGGCGGCCTGCCCGCGGCCGAGGCACCGAACCTGCTACTCACCGTCGAGAAGGCGATCACTGAGGCGTGATGGACGATCATTGTCAGCCAGGGCGGACCGATCGGTCCGCCCTGGCTTGTTTGGCACCGACGGTGACCGCACGTGGCTAAGATGACACGTGGTGTGCGGATCGGCGTGGATGTCGGTCAGGTGCGAGTGGGGATTTCCCGTTCGGATCCGGACGGGATCCTGGCCACGCCGCTGGTGACCCTGGCCCGTGATCTCACGGCGGCGCCGGATGCCGTGCCGAGCGACCTCGCCCAGCTGGCAGCGTTGGTGGCCGAGCACGAGGCCGTTCAGGTTGTCGTCGGCCTTCCGGTCAATCTCGCCGGCAAGCACGGTCCCGCGGCCATCCACGTGAAGGCGTACGCTGACCGACTGGTCGATGTGATAGCGCCCGTCCCGGTAACGCTCACTGACGAGAGGATGTCGACCGTGGTCGCTTCTCGTAGGCTTGCCGAGCGTGGCGTCCGAGGTAAACGTCAACGTGCGGTTGTCGACCAGGCGGCCGCGGTGGAGATCCTGCAGAGCTGGCTGGACGCGCAGCGGAGGCGGACGTAATGATCGACGATCTGGATCTTGGGTTCGACGATGCGGAGCGGGGGGAGAAGGGCCGGCACCGGCGCGGCTTCCGCAAGCGCAAGGGTGGTTCCGGCGGCGGCCGGGGCAAGACATTCCTGGCACTGCTGATGGCCCTGGTCCTGTTGGGCGCCATCGGCGGCGGCGCGTTCTACGGCTTCGACCGCATCCAGAACTACTTCGTCACCCCCGACTACGACGGCGCCGGGTCCGGTGAGATCACCGTCGAGATCAAGAACGGCGCGCTGCTCGCCGACATGGCCGACGCCCTGGTCGCGGCCGACGTGGTGAAGAGCCAGAAGGCGTTCGTCGAGGCGGCCGAGGCCAACGCGCGCAGCAAGAACATTCAGCCGGGCACGTACAAGCTGCGCAAGCAGATGAGCGGCGCGAGCGCCGTCACCGCGATGCTCGACCTGAAGAACAAGATCGTCAACGGGCTGACGATTCCCGAGGGTCGCACGAGCATGAACATCTACAAGCTGCTCTCCGAGAAGACCAAGATCCCGGTCAAGGACTTCCAGGCCGCCGCGAAGGACCCGGAGGGGCTCGGTGTCCCGGAGTGGTGGTTCAAGCGCGACGACGGCAAGAAGGTCGTCAAGTCCATCGAGGGCTTCCTCTACCCGGACACGTACGAGATCCCGCCGAAGGCCACCGCGGAGAGCATCCTCAAGCTGATGGTGGACAACTTCCTCGCGGTGACCGGGGAGATGAAGTTCGCCGACCGGGTGCAGAAGGAACGCAAGGTCAGCCCGTATGAGGCGTTGATCGTGGCCTCGCTGGCCCAGGCCGAGGCCGGCAACAAGGACGACCTCGGCAAGGTCGCGCGGGTGGCCTACAACCGGGCGTACGGTGACTTCCCCTGCAACTGCCTGGAGATGGACGTCACGGTCAACTACTACCTGGAGTCGATCGGCAAACCGACCAAGTCGTCCAAGCAGATGACGGAGTCCGAGCTGAACGACTCGAAGAACCCGTACAACCGCAAACTGCGGGGCATGATCCCCACCCCGATCAACAACCCCGGCAAGGAAGCCCTGAACGGGGCGATGGACACGCCGGTCGGCAAGTGGCTCTTCTTCGTGGCGATCGACAAGCAGGGCCACTCAGAGTTTGCCGAGACACCCGAGCAGCATGAGCGAAACAAGGACAAGGCCCGGGAGGCCGGCATTATCTGAGGGGCACTCCCCATGGCATGAAGGCTCCCTTTCCCGACGGCGACCAAGAATGTGGTCTGATCGGGGGAGGGAGCCTTCGCGTCAGCCCTGACGCACCATTTACGGCGTCATTGTCAGTGACTCGTTCCGGTCCACGTGCCGGTGCGCGGGTTGAGGAACGTCCACACGCCGTTGCTGTTCTGCTTTCGCAGACCGAATGTCCGGTTGTAGCCGTAGTAGAAATACCCGGTCTGGGTGCTCGTGTCGAATCCCGTGTTCCGGTTGACCCCGCCGTACGCCTTGGACCAGGTCTGCGGCCCGACCGAACCATCGATGCCGACGTTCATTACGTCCTGCCAGGTCCGAGTCTTGGCCGCGGTGTTGGCGCCGAACTCCCCGTCGATGAAGCTCGTGCCGACATTGCCGCTCAGGTCGTCGGCCCAGACGATGGCCTGCCAGAGCCGCACGATGTTGCCACCACGCACGCAGGAGTTGGACTGGCACAGCTCGTGGTTGTCCGACCAGCTGCCCGCCGCGCTGTCCGCACGTGCGGGCGCGGCGGCCATCAGCGAAAGACTGAGGGCCGCGGCAATCGCGATAAGGGCACGGAGAATGCTTTTGTTCAAGGTTTCTCCTTTTTGTGGACCGGACATACCGTCGCAGGAATGCTTTCACTCATATCGATGAACGTCAAGCTAGGAGCAGACCGCGGGACATCGCCCGCAGCCTGATTCGGTGGTGCTGCGGGCTGCGTGCTGGGTAGGGTCGCTCCGACACGTACGGGAAGCGGGGAAACGATGCGGACCTTGACCGGGCCTCCGGGGCTGTGACCGGCGGTGATCGTGTTGACCCGTAGGGCCGCGGTGCTGGGCAAGCCCATCGCGCACTCCCTCTCCCCGGTGATCCACACCGCCGGGTATGCCGCCGCCGGGTTGACCGGGTGGTCGTACACCCGGATCGAGTGCGCGGCGGCGGAGCTGCCGGATCTGGTCGCCGGCCTGGGCCTGGAGTGGGCCGGGCTGTCGGTAACCATGCCGGGCAAGGAGGCGGCGCTCGCGGTGGCCGCGGAGGCATCGCCGGTGGCCGCCGCAGTCGGCGCGGCCAACACGTTGGTACGCCGTCCGGACGGCTCCTGGTACGCGGACAACACCGACGTCGCCGGCATGGTGCAGGTACTGACCGATGCCGGCGTGAGCGCCGGTGCTGCCGTGACGGTGCTCGGTGCGGGCGGAACGGCCCGCGCCGCGCTCGCCGCAGCCGCGCAGCTGGCCTGCTCCTCGGTCGTGGTGGTGGCCCGCCGGGCCGAAGCGGTCGAAGACCTGCGGCCGGTGGCGGAGGCAGTGGGTGTCGTGTTGAGCGCCGGGGCCTGGGCCGACGCGCCCCGGCATCTATCCGCCGCCGAAGTGGTCGTCTCCACCGTGCCGAAGGGCGTCGCTGATCCGTTGGCCGCAGCGGTGGCCTGGCGGCCGGGCGCCGTGTTCTTCGACGCGCTCTACGACCCGTGGCCGACGCCGATGGCCGCCGCCGCCGCTGCGGCGGGCCTGCGGGTGGTGTCCGGCCTGGACCTTCTGCTTGCCCAGGCCGTTGGCCAGTTCGAGCAGTTTACCGGGGTGGCCGCGCCCCGCCTGGCAATGGCCGCCGCGCTCGCGGCGACCATCGCCAGGTGACGAACCAGATCGCGCGGGTCTCATAAAACTGGAGGCACCCTATTTGGGGTGCATGCCGCGCGATTGACTGCATAACAGGGATCAGTCTTTGACGAGCGACTGTTGCCTACGAGGCGCAGGTGGGTGAATTCATGATACGAATCTTATCCACGATCTCCCCACGGATGTGCGCATTCCCTCTGTTTGGAGGGAGGCAATAGGTGTAACCGTTGGTGTAGTGGAGGAGGGCTCCGTCGTCATTTCGGGTATTGTAGACAGCAAAAGAGCCTTTGCTGGTGGAGCCGAGATTCTGGTAGCCGGAGGTGATGTCCTGGTAAGAGGCTGTGGGGTTGTGGGCAATCGAACGTGCTTCGGTGAGATAGAAGCAAACGCGCGGATACACGCAGCCTCTCGCGGAGCCTGCACTAGCCGCAGAGGCGTCTACCGCAACCAGGCCGATAGTTGCAGTCATGCCCGCTAATACTGAAGCTAGCAATGGCCTAATTTTCATAATTCTCCCCGTGTTTGGTCGATGGAGGACGCCCTTGCGTCTCCGTTCTTGTATGTGACCCTACTGAGATGCACGTCCATGGTCAACACTGACGAAGAGGAATGGATTGCAAGGTCTGAATTTCGTCCGATGGATGGCGATTGACGCGCTTCCCGCACCTTGCCGCTTCTCCTCCTGCTGGCGTTGCCCGCCGTCGTCAGTGCGCTGCTGCATAGGAAGCAGGCAACGAACGTGCCCCGTTGACTCTGGGGTGCGCTTACCGGCTCCGCGACGACGCAGCTCCGCCTTCCACATGCGACGGTGCATGTCAAGGCCAGTGATCGGTCGGTCGCGGCTTCCTTAGCTGACGGTTAAGACGCGCTTACGGGAAACTGTCCTCCGTACGACACGGCCTGGTCATCGATACGCTGCTCACCGTTACGGACGCAGACACAGGGAGTTTCCTTGACCAGGCACGGACTGCACCGCATCACCCGGCTCCGCTCTGGACCCCGTCGCAAGGCGATCGCCATCGGCGTGGTTGGCGGTTCGGTGGTGGCCGGCATCGTGGCGACCATGATGCCGCTGCTGGCCAGCGACGACCTGTCGATCCAGGCGGCGGCGGACACCACCGCGACCGCGGTGTCGCAGGACGGCGACAACGCGGCCAAGACGACCCTCGCGACCTGCCCGACGCGCTGCGACGGCAACCCGCGCGGTGGCCGCGAGGCGGTCATCGAGTTCGCGGTGACCACCGTGCCGGCCGCTGCGGTCAACGTCCGGGCGACGCTGCGGATGCACGCCTGGCAGCAGTTCGCCGCGACGGTGACGGCGCACGCCTCGCCGCTGAGCGCCCGTGAGGCGCGACCGGCCCTGGCGTCGGCCGGTGACGCGCTGGACAGCGTGACCGGTGTGTCCAAGGGCGTCAACGAGTGGGACATCTCCAAGCTGATCACCGGCAACGGCACCTGGACGGTCTCGCTGGCGCAGAGCGGCCTCGACAGCCGGATCTACTGGGCGTCGGTCGAGAACCGCAACCCGGACCTGCGTCCCAGCCTGGTGATCAGTTACGACATTGGGGCCCGGCCGTCGCCGGTGACGACCACCCGACCCGCGCCGCCGCCGTCGTCGTCGCCGAGCGCGTCGCCGACCACCGCCGCGCCGAAGCCGACGCCGACGGTCGCCCCCACCCGGACGCCGACCCCGAGTGCCAGCGGCACCCTTCCGGCCGGTCGGTGCGGGTCCGTGTCGAACAAGCTCGTCCCCTCCTGCGGCGCCTGGTGGGGCATGTACTCACCCGCCGGGGCGGCCGGCGGCTGGGACCACGGCAAGGCCGTCACCGACGTGGAGACGCAGGTCGGGCGCAAATTCGACATCGTGCACCGCTACCACGACTTCTCCAACGCCGGCAGCAACGGGGCCTTCCCCGACGTGTACGAGTTGCAGCAGATGCGCGAGGGCCGGCTGATGTTCTTCGCCTGGGAGTCCCGCGACTTCTCCGCGGGCACCACGCTGAAGTGGTCCGACGTCTACAGCGGCCGGCAGGACGAGACCATCGACGCGGTCGCCGGCCGGATCCGCGCCGCTGGCGTGCCGGTCTTCATGGGCTTCGACCACGAGCCGGAGGACGAGCCGGCCAAGGGCAGTGACGCCGACTTCGTCCGCGCCTGGCGCTACGTCTACGACCGCTTCGCCAAGGCCGGCGCGACCAACGCGGTCTGGGTCTGGACGATGATGGGCTGGTCCGGCCACTACTCCCGGTACGACGACCTGTACCCCGGTGACGGGTACGTCGACTGGGTGGCCTACGACCCGTACAACTTCCACGTCTGCAACGGCAGCACGGTGTGGAAGAGCCCGAGCACGACCGTGGGCGGTTTCTACCGCTGGTTGGACGAGAACGGCATCGGCGCCGGGAAGCCGCGGATGCTCGCCGAGTTCGGCACCAACTTCAACTCCGCCGACCCCGGCGCCAAGCAGCGCTGGTTCCAGGAGTTCCCGGCGGCGCTGAAGGCGCACCCGAAGATCAAGGCTGCCATCTACTTCAACTCGCCCGGCATGACCAGCCGCACGGCGACCTGCGACATGACGATGAACCACGACGCCTCGGCGGTGGCCGGCTTCACGCAGGCCGGCCGGGACCCGTACCTGCGGCAACCCACCGGGGGCGGCCGCTGACGATCATGACGAGCTGACAGAACGGCGTTCGCCGGGGGTCGGTCATCCGATCCTCCGGCGTTCTGTCGGCTAGTGGATTCACGCACCGCCCAATCGGCGGATTTTGTTTACCAGGCTGGACGAGGCACGCTACCTCGGGTTCTCATCCATCTTGGAGGCGAAGCGTGCCCAAACTCTCGCACTTGTGGCGTTCCGCAGGACGACGTCGTACTGGCGCGGGGGTGGTCGCGTTGGCGACCGTCGCCGCGGTTCTGGGCGTGCCCACCAGCACGTCGGCTGCGGTGGTACCGGTCCCGGAGACGGCGACCCTGGTCTCGGCGAACCCCGCGGACGTGACTCCGCATGCCCGAGACGGCGAAACCCGCGCCTTCGCGCAGGTGGGCAATACCGTCTTCGTCGGCGGCAGCTTCACCCAGCTTCGGCAGACCGCCAGCTCCGCGTGGGTCACGCAGCGCTACCTCTTCGCGTACGACCGGACCAGCGGCACCATGTCCACGACCTTCCTGCCGGTGCTCGACGGCGCGGTCAACACGCTTCTCGCCGGCCCCGGCGGCACGCTGATCGTCGGCGGCACCTTCAAGAACGTCAACGGGGTCTCCCGCAAGAACCTGGTGGCCCTCAACCCGTCGACCGGCGCGATCATCGACAGCTGGGTCGGGCGCTCCGACGGCGGCACGGTCCGCGACCTGGCGCTGCACGGCAACTGGCTGTACGTGGCCGGCGCGTTCAACTGGCTCAACGGCACCGCGCACGCCGGTCTCGGCCGGCTCAACGCGACCACCGGCGCGATCGACCCGAGCTTCACCATCGATGCCACCGTCGGGCGGCACAGCACCACGTCGTACGTCTGGACCATCGACGTCGCGCCGGACGGCAACACGCTGGTCGTCGGTGGCAACTTCACGCTCGTCAACGACCTGCCGCGCAACCAGATCGCGTTGGTGGACGTCTCCGCGACGCCCACGCTGCTCAACTGGAGCACGGAGAAGTTCGTTCCGCCGTGCGCGGCGCCGGCAACCTTCGTGCACTACGTGCAGGACGTGAAGTTCGGTGGCGACGGCAGCTGGTTCGTGGTCGGCTCCAACGGCGGCGCTGGCTGGCCGACCGCGTACTGCGACGCCCTGGTCCGCTTCGAGACCGCCGCACGGGGCAGCGGCCTGCTCGCCACCTGGGCCGACTTCACCGGCAACGACACCATCACCGCGGTCGAGGTGGCGGACAACGTGATCTACCTGGGCGGGCACTTCCGCTGGGTCAACAACCCGAACGCCAGCGACAACGCCGGTCCGGGAGCGGTCGACCGGCTCGGCATCGCCGCCGTCACCCCGGCGACCGGAATGCCGGTCAACTGGAACCCGCGCCGCAGCGGCAGTGCCTCGATGCCCTCGGGCACCAGCAACTGGGGTTCGGCGGTGCCGGTGCTCTGGCGCGGCTCGGACGGCCTCTACTTCGGGCACAACTCCGATGGCATGGGCGAGGAATACCACGGCCGGCTCGGCATGTTCCCGCTCGCTGGCGGGCGTACCTTCACCGCGAAGAACCCGCCGACCGCCACCACGGGCAACCTCTACCTGGGCACCGGTGCGGGCACCCTGGCCAAGGTGCCGTTCGACGGCACCGCGCTGGGCACCCCGGCCACGGTCAGCCAGCCCGCGTACACGGCGGCCGGCGCGACCTGGCGGGTGGCTGACCGGATCTACTGGGCGCACACGGTGGCCGGCACGCCCACCGGCAGTCGGATCGACATCTCGCTGTTCAACGGCGGGGCGATCGGCTCGCCGTGGGAGGCGTCCGGCTACAACGACTGGTACAACCCGGCGCTGCTGACCGGTGCCTTCTTCCTCGACGGTCGGCTCTACTACACCCGTACCGGGGCCAACAATCTCTACTACCGCTACTTCGAGATCGACGGCAACTACCTCGGCGCCACCGAGTTCACCCTGCCGACCACCGGCGTGACCTGGTCGGGAGTGCGTGGCATGGCCTGGGTGGGCGGCCGGATCGTCTACGGTGCCACCGACGGCACGCTGCGCAGCGTGCCGTTCGACCCGACGGCCGCGCCGACCGCGGTGGTCAATGGCGCCTCGGCGACCGTCATCAGCACTGCGACGCCCGAGTTGTCCTGGTCCACCCCATCGACGTTCTTCTCCGTACAGTAACGGTCAACCGTTCGTAACGGAGCATCGGTAGATTGTTCACGTTGGGCCGGCGGCGGGCATCACCGCCGCCGGCCCCGCGACGTGGGGGAGGGTCGTTGCTCGGCGCCGCTGGCAGTACGAAAGGCGCGGTGCGTCTGGTCTTCGCGGTCAAACGCGGCTGGTACCGGCTCCGCTACCGGCGGTTGACGCTCGGCCGGGACGTGGAGATCCGTGGTCGGATCCGGCTGCGCCGCGGCGTGCGGGTGACCATCGGTGACCGCACCCGATTGAACAAGCTCGTCCGCTTCGCGGGCCCCGGCGAGGTACGCGTCGGGGCCGACTGTCTGCTCAATGCCACCTGGATCGGCACCTGGACGTCGGTGACCGTGGGAGACCGGTGCCTCCTGTCGGACTGTGAACTGCTCGACAACGACTTCCACAACCTGCGGCCCCAGCAGCGGCACGCGCCGCCCAGCCCGGCCACCCGTGTCCCGATCGTCCTCGAGGACAACGTGTGGGTCGGTGCGCACGCCCTGGTGATGAAGGGCGTACGGGTCGGCCGGGACAGTGTCGTGGGCGCAGCGACGGTGGTCCGCACGGACGTACCACCCGGGGTCGTGGTGGTCGGCAATCCTCAACAGACGGTGAAGAAGTTCCATGACTGATGCAGCTCCCGGCCCCTGGCCCACGGACGGCCCGTCCTCCGGCACCTCCGGAGCCGTGACACTGACCGACCTGCTGCGGGTGCCGATGCACCGTCTGCGGCTGGTGGCGGCGGTGGCCATGGTCGGTCTGCTCACCGCGCTCGGCTATGTGCTGCTGGTGCCGGTGGCGATGACCGCGAGCGCCGTGGTGGCGGTCCGACCGGTGGTGACCGACGCGTTCACCCCCAGCGGTGCTGGCGCCGACCGCGCGGTCAACATGAACGTGGAGAGCGGCATCGCCACCGGCACCGAGGTGGTGCAGCAGCTCGCCGACTCGGCCGGCGCCGACCCGCGTGACATCCGCAACGCGCTCGAGGTCGAGGTGCCCACCGGTGGGCAGATCCTGCGCTTCACCTACCAGGCGCGCGACGCGCACCGGGCGGTGCAGAGCGCCAACATGGCCGCCCAGGCATACCTGGACGTGCGACGCGGCATGTACGAGCAGCAGCGCGCCGAGATGCTGCGCTCCTACGACGCCAGCATCACCAAGGTCGCCGCCCAGCAGACCGCGCTGCAGAGGCGGGCGAGCACCGTCAAGGACACGGCTGCCGGCGATGCCGTGGTGGCCGAGCTGGCCGGGATCAACAACCAGCTCACCCAGCTCAACTCCGCCCGTACCGAGATCGCCGCAGTCGACGTCAACCCTGGCTGGGTCACCCAGACCGCCGAGAAGGCGCTGGTCACCTCCGCCGGGCACCGGCCGCTCTACCTGGTCGCCGGCCTGCTCGGTGGCGCGCTGATCGGCATCGTGCTGGCGTACGCCTGGGAGTCGACGGACCGGCGGGTCCGCTCGGTCGCCGACGGCCGGGATGCCACCGGCCTGCCGCTGCTCGGCACGGTGCGCCGGGCGGCGTTCCGGGGCAGCCCTCGGGCGGTCGACGCCGACGTCCGGTACGTGGCGATGGCGGTCGCGGAGCGGGTCCGTCAGCCCGCCCGGGTGGCGCTGGTCACCGCCCGGGAGGACGCTACGGCGCTCACCGCCGGGCTGGCGGTGGCGCTCGCCGCCGACGGCCGGGAGGTCTTCGTCGCCGACGACAGCGGACGCACCGAGCGGCTGCGCGCCACCGTGCTCGCCGACCGGGGACGGCTGCCCATCGACCCGTCCCGGCCGCTGGTGCCCAAGCCCCGCCCCGCCGGCAGCACCCCGACCGCCGCCGGCACCGTGGACAGCACGGCCGCCCGTCGGCCCTCCCCGCACCCGCCCGGCGCCCGCCCGTCCACCGACCCGGACGCCACGCTGACGCTGCCCCGGGTGTCCTCCGGCCGCCCGGACAACAATCGGGTCGTCGCCCCGGACGAGGTGGCCGTGGGCGTGGGCAGCGTCCGGTTCGGCACCTGGCGACAGGGCGCGGACCACGGACTGGTGCTGTTCAACGCCCCGCCGGCGGAGTCCGACGAGCGCGGCGTAGCGGTGGCCCGGCAGGGCAGTGCGGTGGTGGTCGTCGAGCGGGACCGCACCCGGCAGAGCGACCTGCGACGCCTGGTGGAGCGGCTACGCGCCGCCGGGGTCACCCCGCTGGGCTTCGTGCTCACCCGAAACGGCCGGGCCTGAGCGTGTCGGTCACTCGCGCCCCGGCGACCGAACCGCCGCCCGGAGGTGTCCCGGCCGTCGTCGCGCCGGTGCAGCCGCCCGCGCCGCCCCAGCTGCCGATCTGGCCGCTGTCGCTGATGTTCGGCCTGGTGCCGCTCTGGTGGTTGCTCGGCGCGTTCTACCTCGGCTGGCCGCTGTTGGGTGCGTTGCTGTTCGCCTTGCTGCTCACCCGGGGCCGGGTGCCGCTGCCACCGGCGGCCGGTATCTGGCTGCTGTTTCTCGCCATCGTGGTGGTCAGCGCCACCCAACTGAAGTCGCCCGCCTCGCTGCTCACGTTCGCGCTGCGCCTGGCCTTCTACCTGACCGCGCTGGTGGTCGGGATCTACGTCTACGCCGCCGCCCGCGAACGCGCCAGCCTGGTGGCGGTGCTCACCCCGCTCTGCGCGTTCTGGTTCGGGCTGGTGGCGCTGGGCTGGCTCGGCGTGCTGGTGCCCCGGCTGGCGATGACGACCCCGATGGAGGTGCTGTTGCCCGGCGGGGTGGCCGGCACCCCGTTCATCCAGGACATGGTGCACCTGACCACGGCGGAATACAGCGTCCGTTCGCTCAACCCGATCTACCGACCGGCCGCGCCGTTCGCGTACACCAACAACTACGGCAGCGCGTACGCGATGACCCTGCCCTGTGTGGTGGCGTTCGCCATGCTGCGCCGGCGCGGGCTGCTGCGCTGGGTGCTGCTGGGCTCGCTGCCGCTGTCGCTGGCGCCGGCGTTCCTCACCCTCAACCGGGCGATGTTCCTCAGCCTCGGTGCCGGGCTGGCGGTGCTCGGGGTGCGGGCCAGCCTGCGCGGCAACGTCCGGGTCGCCGCGTCCATCGTCGGGGTGGTGGTGACCGGCGCGTTGGCCACGCTGGTCATCCCAATCACCGACCTGATCAGCCAACGGGTCGACTCCAGCGACACCAACAGCGACCGGCTCTCGCTCTACACGGAGGTGATCCGCCGGGTGCAGGAGTCGCCGTGGTTGGGCTACGGCGCGCCGGTGAACGTCGACACCGTGTCGGCGGCCGCGCCGATCGGCACCCAGGGGCAGCTGTGGATGGTGTTGTTCAGTCACGGCGTACCAGCGCTCATCTGCTTCCTGGCCTGGTTCGTCGCCGCCGCGGTGATCTGTGCGCGAGCGACCTCGGCGGCCGGGCAGTGGCTGGCGGTGGTGCCGGTGGTCTGCCTGGTGCAGATCCCGTTCTATGGCATGGCGAATCAGAACCTGGCGGTGGCGTTCTTCGCGGTCGCCTTCGCGATGGCGCTGAGTGAACGCGAACGGCTGACCCGGTTGGCCGGGTTGCGGCCGCCGGCCGTGCGGGACGCGGCGGTGCCGGCATGACCGCCGCCACCCGACCACCGGCCGATTCGACGCCGGTGGCCGCCGGTCTGGATGAGCCAGTGGGTCCGGTCGCTCCCGTGGCGGTCGACGCCGGCACGGCCGAGACCCGACGCAGCGCGCGTAGCGGAGTGGCCGGCCTGCTCGGCGCGGCCACCAGCGGCCTGTTCGGCTTCGTGCTGGCCGTGGTGATCACCCGGGGGTACGGCACAGCCGGCGCGGGTGCGTTCTTCGCCGCGATCGGGGTGGTCACCGTGGCCACCGCGGTCTGCACGCTCGGCGCGGAGACCGGTCTGATGTGGGCGTTGCCCCGCCGCCGCGCCGGCGTGCGCGGGGATGCGGCCCGGATGCTCCCGGTGGCCCTGATCCCGCCGCTGCTGGCCGGGCTCCTGGTCGCCGGAGGGGGCATGCTGGCCGCCGACGCGCTCGCGCCCCGGCTGCTGGGTGGTTCCGGTGCGAGCGGCGAGGCGCTGCTCACGGTCACGTTCGCCGCGGTGCCGGTGGTGGTCGCGATGACCCTGCTGCTGGCCGCGCTGCGCTGCGTGCGGTCCATCCGGGCGTACGTCGGGGTGCAGTTCCTCCTGCTGCCGGTGGCCCGCCCGGTGCTGGTCGGCGGCGCCGCGCTGGCCGGCGGTGGCCTGCTCGCCGGTATGACCGGCTGGTTGGTGCCGGCGGCGTTGGCGCTGCTGGTCTGCCTCACCCTCGTCGCCGGCCCGCTCGGGCTGGGTCGGGGCGCGGCGCTGCGCCCGAGCCGCACCGACTGGTCGACGTTCTGGCGTTTCGCGTTGCCCCGGGCCGCCTCGGCGGCCATCGACGCGGGCAGCATGTGGGTGGGTGTGCTGCTCACCTCGGTGCTGGCCGGGCCGGCGGACGCTGGCGTGTTCGGCGCGGTCGGCCGGTACGTGCTGGCCGGTCAGCTGGCCATGCAGGGGCTGCGGGTGGCCGTGTCCCCGCAGTTGTCCCGGCTGCTCGGGCGCGGCGAGCGGGCCGCAGCGGCGGCCGTGCACCGGCAGTTGACCACCTGGGGTCTGGTGCTGTCCTGGCCGGTGTACCTGCTGCTGGCCGTCTTCGCGTTGGCCTTCCTGCAACTGTTCGGGCCGGAGTTCACCGCTGGCGTGCCGGCGATGACGGTGCTCGCGCTGGCGATGCTGGTCAACACCGGGGTGGGCAACGTGCAGAGCCTGCTGCTGATGGGCGGGCGCAGCGGGCTGCATCTGGTGGCCACGGTGGCCGGGCTGACGATGACCGTCTCGCTGGGCCTCTGGCTGATCCCCGGGTACGGCGCCACGGGCGCGGCGGTGGCCTGGGCCGCCGGCATCGCCACCGAGAACCTCACCGCCGCCTGGTTCGCCCGGTCGGTGGTCCGGGAGCCGCTGTTCGACACCGGGATGGTGCGCGCCGCGGCGGCGACGGTCGCCGGTGTGGGCCTGGCGGCCGGTGTCGGCGTGCTGGCCGGCGGGCGCGGCCTGCACGGCCTGGCGGTGGCGCTCGGTGTGCTGCTGGCCGGCTGCGTCGGCATGTTGACGTTGCCCCGGGTGCGCGCCGGCATCCGGGGGACCATGAGGCAGATCCGTGGAGGGGACAACGCGGCCGCGGCCGCCGAGCCCACCCCGGCATCGACGAGAGGCAGGTGAGGTCCGTCGTGGCGTCCATCCGTGACCGGGTCAAGCAGTTGGTCCCGACCCAGATGACCACCCGGGTGAAGGAGTCGCTCGTCGACTACGGGGTCCGCACCAGTGATCGCCGGCCCCTGCCGGACTTCCTGATCATCGGTACCAAGCGGGGCGGCACCACCTCGCTGTGGAACTACCTCATCCAGCACCCGCTGGTGCCCCGGCTCTTTCCCGCGTGGAACACCAAGTCGGCGCACTACTTCGAGGAGCACTGGGGTCGCGGCGAGGCGTGGTACCGCTCGCACTTCCCGACCGAGCGGCAGCGGGAGGCCCTGGCCAAGCGGCACGGCGGGCCGGTCCGGGTCGGTGAGGCCGCCCCGCTGTACATGTTCCATCCCCTCGCCGCGCAGCGGGTCGCCGCGCTGATGCCGACGGTGAAGCTGATCGTGCTGCTGCGTGACCCGGTGGAGCGGGCGTACTCGCACTGGAAGGAACGCCGCACCCACGGCATCGAGCCGCTGGACTTCGCCGCCGCGCTGGCTGCCGAGCCGGAGCGCACGGCGGGGGAGCGGGAGCGGTTGATCGCCGAGCCGGAGTCGTTCAGCGAGCCGTTCGACTGGTACACGTACCGGGCCCGGGGGCGCTACCTGGAGCACCTGGAGCCGTGGTTGGAGCGCTTCGAGCGGGAGCAGATCCTCTTCCTGCCGAGCGAGGACCTGTACCGCGACTCCCGCGCGACCTACCGGCGCACCCTCGACTTCCTCGGGCTACCGGCGTACGACCTGCCCAACTTCAAGGTCTACAACGACCGGCGCTCGTCACCGTTGGAGCCGGCGGTGCGCGCCGAGCTGACCGACTACTACCGGCCGTACAACGACGCTCTGCGTCAGCGGCTCGGGCTGGACCTCGACTGGGCGGACCAGGCGGCGTGACGACAGGGGTCGACTCGACCACGGACCCGCGCTCGCGGGTGGACGGTCTGGGCTGGGTGAGTCGTGCGGTCTTCCCGGACGACCGGGTCGGCCTGACCGTGGGCGGCGCCCCGCCGGCCGGTCACCAGGCGGTGGCCCGGTACGCGGTGGTGCCGTCGGTCGCGCGGGCCCGGTTCCTGGTGCCGTTGGGCGCGCCCCGGGCCGGGGCGGCGTCGCTGTTGGCGTACAACGCTCTGCGGCCACCGAAGGTGCGCGCGCTGCGGGCGGTGCTCGGCGGGCTGGCCCGGTTCGGCGGGGTGGGGCTGGCGCCCTTTCCGACGCTGACCGTCTCGGTGCCCGACGGGGCAGCGGCGGCTGAGTTGTTGTTGACCGAGCGGCTCACGGCCGACCTGGGCGGCACGCCGCTGCTGGCCGCCTGCGGGGTCCGCCCTCCCGACCCGAACGGCAAGCCCACCCTGCAACTCTTCAGCGCCGATGGCCGTCCGCGCGGCTACGCGAAGATCGGCTGGAACGATGCGACTCGCGCGCTGGTCACCGCGGAGGCGGCGGCGCTGCGGGCGTTGAGCGCGGTGGTCGGCGTCGCCGACCACCCGACGCCGCCGAGGCTGCTCACCGAGACGGCGTGGGCGGGCCAGGTGGTCGCGGTGATCGAGCCGTTGCCACCAGCGGTACGCGGTGTGCCGGTCGACGACCCACCGCGGATCGCGGCGCTGCTGGCGGTCGCCCGGCGCGGCGGCCCAGTGGGTGCGCCCCGACCACTGGCCGGGTCGACGTTCCTGACCCGGCTGGCCGAACAGGCCGAGCGGGCCGCTCTGACCGAGCCGGCCGGTACGCGGGCGGTCGCCGCGGTCTCCGCGCTGGCCCGTCGACACGGCGACACCAGCGTCGAGTTCGGTCACTGGCACGGTGACTGGGTGCCATGGAACCTGGGCTGGCACGCCGGCCAGTTGGTCGCCTGGGACTGGGAGCACAGCGGGCCGGACGTACCGCTCGGCTTCGACCTGGCCCACGACGCGTTCCAACGGGCTCTGGTGCTGCGGGGTGAGCCGGCCGACGCCGCGGCGTCGGCCGTGGACGAGCATCTGGGCCGGCATGGCGAGCGGCTCGGCCTCGACGCGGCGCAGCGCCGACTCGTCGCCGACGCGTACCTGGTGGAGATGTGGCTGCGGACGTGGCGGCTGGCGGACGCGGGCGCGGGCTGGAACGGCGCGCTGCATCCCGCACTCTTGGACGTCATCGAGAAAAGACATAGCGGCTGATCCGGGGAATTCGCGGCGTCGGGGGGTGCGCCGCAGAGTGACGACAAAATTGCAGGTGGTGACGACGATCGATGGACCTCGGGCGAACCGGTGCCCCGGACCACCCGATGTGGAGATCGTCATCTCGTCCGGTCGCGCTATTCAACGACCGGGGAACGTGTGATCTGCTTCTGCCTGGCGTGAATGGAAACTCCAAGCGAACTTGTGGGGAGTCGCGTGGAAACGAAGAACGACGACGGTGAGGCACCGGTGCTGCTGCTGGTCGGATCCAGCGGCGGCCACCTGGCCCAATTACTCGCCCTGCGGCCCTGGTACGAACAGTGGCAGCGCTGCTGGGTCACCTTCGACACCCCGGAGGCGGTGTCCCTGCTGACCGGCGAGGACCTGGTGCCGGCGCACCACCCGACCACCCGCAACGTGCCGAACCTGCTGCGCAACGCGCTGCTGGCCTGGCGGGTGCTGCGGGCACGGCGGGTCGCCGCGGTGGTCACCACCGGCGCCGGGGTGGCGGTGCCGTTCGTGGTGCTGGCCCGGCTGCGGCGCATCCCGACCGTCTACATCGAGGTGTACGACCGGATCGACACCCCGACGTTGACCGCCCGGCTCTGCCGGCCGTTCCTGTCCGCGATGCTCGTGCAGTGGGACGAGCAGCGGCGGCAGTACCCCGAGGCGACCGTCGTCGGGACGCTGCTGTGACCGGGGAGACGGGCACCGCCCGGCTTCCGCAACCCCGGTCGACCACCACCGAGGGCGCCCGGTTGCCACGCCAACGTGACAGCGCACCGGCCGCCCAGATCCGGCTGCTGGTCGCGGTCGGCACCGACAAGCACCCCTTCGACCGGCTGGTCGACTGGCTGGCGCAGTGGCACGCGCAGGCCAGCGACCCGGTCGGGCTGACCGTGCAGCACGGGCACACGGCCGCGCCACAGGTGCCCGGCGCGGTGCCGTTCCTCGGCCACGACGACCTGCAGCAGGCGATGGCCCACGCCGACCTGGTGGTCTGCCACGGCGGCCCGGCGACCATCCTGGAAGCCCGCCGGCACGGCCACCTGCCCATCGTGGTGCCCCGCGACCCGACGCGCGGTGAGCACGTCGACGACCACCAGCAACTCTTCGCCCGCCGGCTCGGCGCCGCCGGGCTGGTGGCGCTCTGCGAGACCCGGGAGGCGTTGCACGACGCGTTGACCGCCGGGCTCGCCGACCCGTCCCGGTACGCGGTGGCCGACGACCCGGACGCGCGTGAGGCGCGACGGGCGGCGGTGGCCCGGGTCGGGCGGATCGTCGATGACCTGGTGGCCCGCTCGAACCCGCGCCCACCCCGGTGGCGGGTCTGGTCCCGGGCGCGCCCGGGTACGAAGGAGACCCGATGACCCAGCAGCCGAGCGTCAGCGTCGTGGTGCCCACCCGGGACCGCCCCGAGTTGCTGCGCGCCGCGGTGCGCGCGATCCTGGCGCAGGAATACGCGGGCACGATCGAGGTCGTGGTGGTGTTCGACCAGTCCGCGTCGGATGAGTCGCTGACCGGGCTGGGGGACGGCCCGGTCCGTACGGTGCGGGTGATCGGCAATACCCGTACCCCGGGGTTGGCCGGTGCGCGAAACAGCGGCACCCTCGCGGCCGAGGGCGAGTTGGTCGCGTTCTGCGACGACGACGACGAGTGGCTGCCCGGCAAGCTGGTCGCCCAGGTCGACGCGCTGGTCGCCGATCCGGAGGCCGAGTTCGTCTGCTGCGGCATCCGTGTGAGCTACGACGGGCACACCGTCGACCGGGTGCTCGAGAAGGACCGGATCACCCTGGACGACCTGCTGCGCGACCGGATGACGGAGCTGCACCCGTCGACCTTCCTGATCCGGGCCATCGCGCTGCGCGACGGGTTCGGGCTCGTCGACGAGGAGATCCCGGGCAGTTACGCGGAGGACTACGAGTTCCTGCTCCGGGCTGCGCGCAGCGCGCCGCTGATCAACCTGCGTACGCCGTCGGTGCTGGTTCGCTGGCACAAACGCTCGTACTTCGCGCAGCGCTGGGACACCATCTCCGAGGCGCTGCAATGGTTGCTGCAGCGCTACCCGGAGTTCGCCAGCCAACCGGCCGGTGAGGCCAGGGTGGCCGGGCAGATCGCGTTCGCCCAGGCCGCCTCCGGCGACCGCCGGGGCGCGCTGCGCTGGGCCCGACGCACCCTGCGGAGCAATCCCCGCGAGCCGCGCGCCTACCTCGCCCTCGCCGTCGCCGGTCGGGTGGTCCGGGCCGACGCGTTGCTGCGCACCCTGCACAAGCGCGGTCGGGGGATCTGAACCGGTGCACTGCGGAGCTGATCGATCCACTCCTGCCGCCTCGAAGCTGGGTATCCCTCGGTCCATTGCAAGTCGAATTGACCCAAGGGCATCCAGGCTGAGAAGAATTCAACGGCCTGCAGCGCTGGCCAAACAGTGACGTCCAGTGGGGAGTTGCGAATTAGGGAACTGCGTTCACCCGAGCAGCCGTACAAGGTCGGGCTCCTGCTCGTTCTCGCCGTTGCCTCTGCCGCGTCGGTGGTGACCGCTGAGGGCGCACCGGATAAGGCGCTGGGTGTCGGGGCCGGCATCGTTCTCGTACTGCTGGCGTGGCGGGCGGCCGTCGTCAGGGTTTCCATCACCGACTCCTCGGTCACCGATGTCCGGCTCTTCGTGCGGCGCACGTACGAGCGAACGGAGGTGGCCGAGGTGCATCTCGGCCGGCCTGGTGGCTTCCTCGACGGTCACTGTCTGGTCCTGACGCTCCGGGACGGACGGGAGGCGCCGCTGACCGCGTCCCGCGTGTACTCGTGGTTTCCCATCGCGGTGCACGTGGTTCGGCTGCGAGAACTGCTGGCCGACGTACGGCGTTGGCAGGAACAGGCGCGGTCCCGGTGACCGCCCTGCGGACGTCCGCGTCCGCAGGGCGGGACGCGCCGGGCGGCACGGCGGGGCGGCGACCGGGCGTGACAGACTGACCGTTGTGTTGCGTTGGTTGACTGCAGGTGAATCGCACGGTCCCTCCCTCGTCGCGATGCTGGAGGGGGTGCCGGCCGGCATCGAGGTGACCACCACCGAGATCGCCGACGAGTTGGCCCGCCGACGGCTGGGCTACGGCCGGGGCGCCCGGATGTCGTTCGAGCGGGACGAGGTCGAGGTGCTCGGCGGTCTGCGGCACGGGCTCACCCTGGGCAGCCCGGTGGCGATCCGCGTCGGCAACTCCGAGTGGCCGAAGTGGCGCACGGTGATGGCCGCCGACCCGGTCGACCCCGACGAGTTGGCCCAGCAGGCCCGCAACGCCCCGCTGACCCGCCCCCGCCCGGGCCACGCCGACCTGGCCGGCATGCAGAAGTACGGCCACACCGACGCGCGGCCGATCCTGGAGCGCGCCAGCGCCCGGGAAACCGCCGCCCGGGTCGCCGTCGGCGCGGTCGCCAAGGCGCTGATCCGCCAGGCGCTCGGCATCGAGATCGTCTCGCACGTCATCGAGCTGGGCCCGGTGGCCGCGAAGCCCGGGCTACGCCCCACTCCGTCCGACGCCGCCCGGATCGACGCCGACCCGCTGCGCTGCCTCGACCCGGAGGCCAGCGCCCTGATGGTCGCCGAGGTCGACGCCGCGAAGAAGGCCGCCGACACCCTCGGCGGTGTGGTCGAGGTGCTGGCGTACGGGGTGCCGCCGGGGTTGGGCAGCCACGTGCAGTGGGACCGCAAGCTCGACGCCCGACTGGCCACCGCGCTGATGTCCATTCAGGCGATCAAGGGCGTGGAGATCGGCGACGGCTGGCAGCAGGCCCGGTCCCGCGGCTCGGAGGCGCACGACGAGATCATCCCGTCGGCCACCGGCGTCCGCCGGGTCACCGACCGGGCCGGCGGCCTGGAGGGTGGCATCACCACCGGTGAGCCGCTGCGGGTTCGCGCCGCGATGAAGCCGATCTCCTCACTGAACCGGGCGCTGGCCACCGTGGATGTCGCCACCGGCGAGCCGGCCACTGCGATCAACCAGCGGTCGGACGTCTGCGCCGTGCCCGCCGCGGCGGTGGTCGCCGAGGCGATGGTGGCCCTGGTGCTCGCCGAGGCGGCCACCGAGAAGTTCGGCGGGGATTCGATCCCCGAGATCCGCCGGAACCTGGCCGGGTACCTCGACGCGTTGGTCATCCGCTGATGGCACCGGTCGTCGTGCTGGTCGGCGCGCCCGGCTGTGGCAAGACCACCGTCGGACGGGCACTCGCCGCCACCCTCGGGGTGGAGTTCCGCGACACCGACACCGACATCGAGCAGATGGCCGGCAAGCCGATCCCGGAGATTTTCATCGACGAGGGTGAGGCGCACTTCCGTACTCTGGAGCGGGCCGCGGTGGCCGCGGCGCTGGCTGCCGGCACGGGTGTGCTCGCCCTCGGCGGCGGCGCGGTGTTGGCCGAGGAGAACCGGGCCGCCCTGGTCGGGCACCGGGTGGTGCACCTCTCGGTCGAGCTGCCGGACGCGGTGAAGCGGGTCGGGCTCGGCGCTGGCCGGCCACTGCTGGCGATCAACCCGCGAGCCACCCTCAAACACCTGATGGACCAGCGCCGGCCGCTCTACACCGAGGTCGCCACCGCGACGGTGACCACCGACGGGCGGGCCCCGGCGGAGATCGTCACCGAGATCGCCGCCCTGCTGCCCCGCTGACGCCGGGCCAGCCGGTGGGCTGGCGGCTGGGCGGGGGCCGACGACGGTGCCCGTTTCTGGGGCCTTGCCTCAGCCGTGGGCGACGGCGTCGAGGATGTCGGCCAGGGCCTTCGGTTCGCTGAGCATCGGCCAGTGCCCGGTGGGCAGCTCGAACAGCTGACCGCCGGCCAGCCCGGTGAAGAACGGGTGTCCCTGGCCGATCATCTGCTCCACCACGGCCAACGGGAACGTGCTGGCGACCAGCGCGGTCGGCACCGGGCGACCGCCGGTGCGCCGCACCGGGTCGGTCGCCGCCCGCAGCGGCTGCGGAGTGGCCCGGGCGCGCAGCAGGGCGAGCGTCGGTTCGTCCAGTCCGGCCAGGTTGGCCGGGTCGGCCGTCGGATCCCAGGCCGGCGGCGGCAGCAGATGCCCGTCGCCGATGGCGGCCCGCAGCGCCTCCTGCTCCTCGGGCGGCACCGTGTCGAACTGTGCGGTGCCGTCCGGCAGCGGCCCACTCTCCACGTAGACCACGCGGGCGATCCGGTCCGGGATGCGGTCCGCAGCCTGGGCGACCGGCATGCCGCCACCGGAGTGCCCGACCAGCAGCACCTCACGCAGGTCCTCCACCTCGATCAGCCGGACGATGTCGGCGGTGTGCGTCTCCAGGCTCACCTCCGGCCCGGCCAGGTGCTCACGCTCGGCCAATCCGGTCAGCGTCATCGGGTACACCTCATGCCCCTGCGCGCGCAGCGTTCCGGTCACCTCCCGCCACGCCCAGGCGCCCAACCAGAACCCCGGTACCAGCACGAACGTCGCCATCTGTCGCTCCTTCTCTCGGCTACCGACAGACCGTACGATCGAATCTGGACAGAATCCGCCCGGTTTTAAGGAGTGGCCCGTGTCACATCCCGCCGGTCGGGTGCTGGCCCTGCTCGAACTGCTCCAGGCGCGACACCGGGCGACGGCCGCCGAACTGGCCGGCCGGCTCGGCGTGGACGAGCGAACCGTGCGCCGGTACGCGGCCACCCTGGTCGAGATGGGCATCCCGGTCACCGCCGACCGGGGCCGCTACGGCGGTTACCGGCTGCACCCCGGGTTCAGGTTGCCGCCGCTGATGCTCACCGACGATGAGGCGGTGGCCGTGCTGCTCGGCCTGGTCGTCGCGGAGCGGGTCGGGCTGGCCACCGAGCAGCCGGCCACCGCCACCGCGCTGGCGAAGATCCGCCGGGTGCTGCCGGTGGCGCTCGCCGACCGGCTGGCCGCCGTGCAGGAGCAC
The DNA here is from genome assembly GCF_040607415.1 of Micromonospora sp. NPDC005291. NCBI lineage: Bacteria > Bacillati > Actinomycetota > Actinomycetes > Micromonosporales > Micromonosporaceae > Micromonospora > Micromonospora sp. NPDC005291. Next base: position 75,301 of record NZ_JBEXGR010000012.1, on the reverse strand, counting down.
CTGGGCTTCACCCTGCGACGCCCCGAGGCGCAGCGGGGGCCGGCGTCGGGCACCCTGCTCGTCCTGGCCGCGGCCGCCCGGCACCGGCAGCGGGTGGCACTGGACTACCGCTCCTGGCGGGGCGAGCAGTCGCACCGGGAGCTCGACCCGTACGGCCTGGTCTTTCACTCCGGCCGCTGGTACGTCACCGGGCACGACCATCGGCGCGGTGAGGTCCGCACCTTCCGGCTGGACCGCATCGGCGCCGTGACCCCCGGCGTGACGACGTTCACCGTGCCGGACGGCTTCGACCCGGTGACCCGGGTGACGCGGTCGCTTGCCGGCGTGCCGTACACCCACGAGATCGAGGTGTTGCTGGAGACCGACCTGGTCACCGCCCGCCGCCGCGTCCCGCCCAGCGTGGCCGAGTTGACCGCCACCACCGACGGGGTGCTGCTGCGGACCCGGGTGGAGAGCCTGCCCGGTGCGGCCGCGCTGCTCGCCGGGCTGGGCTGCCCGTTCACCGTGCGACACCCGGACGCGTTGCGCGCCGCGGTGGCCGAGCACGCCCGCCTGCTGGCCGACTGGGCCGCCCGGCCAGCAGGTGGGCGGTTGCCCTCACCGCGCCGTTCGCTGGACTAGGCTGCCGGCGATGGACGAGGTGACCCGGATTCCGGTCGGCGGCGAGCGGCCGTACGACGTGTTGGTTGGACGCGACCTGCTGGGCGCGCTGCCCGGCCTGCTGCCCGGCGCGACCCGGGCGGCGGTGCTGCACGCGCCCCCGCTCAAGGCCCTTGCGGACGCGCTTGGCGAGCGACTGCGCGCCGCTGGCGTCGAGCCGCTGCCGATCGAGGTGCCCGACGCCGAGTCTGGCAAGCAGATCGACGTGGCCGCCGCCTGTTGGGACCGGCTCGGAGCGGCCGGCTTCACCCGCACCGACGCGGTGGTCGGGGTGGGCGGCGGTGCGGTGACCGACCTGGCCGGCTTCGTCGCGGCCTGCTGGTTGCGGGGGGTGCGCTGGGTGCCGGTGGCGACCTCGCTGCTGGGCATGGTGGACGCCGCGGTGGGCGGCAAGACGGGCATCAACACGGCCGCCGGCAAGAACCTGGTGGGCGCGTTCCACCCGCCGGTCGGCGTGCTGGCCGACCTGGCCACTCTGGACAGTCTGCCCGCGGTCGACCTGGCGGCCGGGCTCGCCGAGGTGGTCAAGTGCGGGTTCATCGCCGACCCGGCGATCCTGGAGCTGATCGAGCGCGACCCGGCGGCGGCCACCGACGCGCGCGGGCCGGTGACGCGGGAGCTGATCGAGCGGGCGATCCGGGTCAAGGCCGACGTGGTCGCCGGTGACCTGCGCGAGTCGGGCGTGCGGGAGGTGCTCAACTACGGTCACACGCTGGCCCACGCGATCGAGCAGAACGAGGGCTACCGCTGGCGGCACGGGCACGCCGTCGCCGTCGGCCTGGTCTACGCCGCCGCGCTGGCCCGGCTCGCCGGCCGACTGGACGCCCCGACCGCCGACCGGCATCGAGCCACCCTGGCCGCGCTCGACCTGCCGGTGAGCTACCCGGCCGACGCCTGGCCGCAACTGCTGGCCGCCATGCGGGTGGACAAGAAGACCCGGGGCAACCGGCTGCGCTTCGTGGTGCTGGACGGGCTGGCTCGCCCGGCGATGCTGGAGGGCCCGGAGGATGCGCTGCTGGAGGCCGCCTACCAGGAGGTCTGTGCCCGGTGAGCGCGAGGAGTGAGCCGGGTTTGCGAGCCCCGCAGTCGCGAACGAAAGGTGGCCCGGCGTGAAGGTCTACGTGTTGAACGGGCCGAACCTGGGCCGGCTGGGCACCCGAGAGCCCGAGGTGTACGGCGCGACCACCTACGCCGACCTGGTGGCGCTCTGTGAATCCACGGGCGAGCAGTTGGGGCTGGACGTGACGGTCCGGCAGACCGACGCCGAGCACGAACTGCTCGGCTGGCTGCACACCGCCGCCGACGAGGGCGCCGCGGTGGTGCTCAACCCGGCTGCCTGGTCGCACTACTCGTACGCCGTGCGGGACGCGTGCGCCATGCTGCGCGGGCCGCTGGTGGAGGTGCACCTCTCCAACATCCACGCCCGTGAGGAGTTCCGGCACCATTCGGTGGTCTCCGCGGTGGCGACCGGGGTGATCTGTGGTCTCGGCATCGACGGTTATCGCCTCGCACTGCACCATCTGGCCGCCCGCTGAGGGGCGCTCCGAGCGGGGGCCGGCCGATTCGACGCAGCTTGTAGACTTGCCAGGTCCGTCCGCCAATTGATGATCAAGGCAGGAAATGGCCTCCACCAACGACCTCAAAAACGGCCTGGTACTCAACCTGGACGGCGAGCTGTGGGCTGTCGTCGAGTTCCAGCACGTCAAGCCCGGTAAGGGTGGTGCGTTCGTGCGCACCACGCTGAAGAACGTGCTGTCCGGGAAGGTGGTCGACAAGACCTTCAACGCGGGCACCAAGGTCGAAACCGCGACCGTGGACAAGCGCACCATGCAATACCTGTACGCCGACGGCGAGGACTACGTCTTCATGGATCTGGAGACCTTCGACCAGATCACGGTGCCCGGTGGCACCGTCGGTGAAGCAGCCAACTACCTGCTGCCCGAGGCGGAGGCGACCGTCGCCACCCACGAGGGTGTGCCGCTCTACATCGAGCTGCCCACCAGCGTCGTGCTGGAGGTCACCTACACCGAGCCGGGCCTGCAGGGCGACCGCTCGACCGGCGGCACCAAGCCGGCGACCGTGGAGACCGGCGCCACCGTGCCGGTGCCGCTGTTCATCACCACCGGCGAGAAGATCAAGGTCGACACCCGCGACGGCCGTTACCTCGGCCGCGCCTGATGGCCGAGGGTTCCAAGCAGCAGATGCCGGCGCGCCGCAAGGCGCGCAAGCGGGCGCTGGATGTCCTCTACGAGGCCGACCTGCGGGACAAGCCTCCGGTGGAGGTGCTCGCCGGCTACGTGCAGCGGATCGAGCAGCCCCGACCGGAGCACCTGGGCTATGCGGTGGGCCTGGTCGAGGGTGTTGCCGAGCACCTCAACCGGATCGACGAGCTGATCGCCAGCTACGCCGAGGGTTGGACGCTGGAGCGGATGCCGGTCGTCGACCGGAACCTGGCCCGGATCGCCGTCTACGAGTTGCTCTACGTCGACGAGATCGACGACGCGGTGGCGATCAGCGAGGCTGTGGAGCTGGCCCGGCAGATGTCGACCGACGATTCGCCGCGCTTCCTCAACGGCATCCTCGGCCGGATCGCCGAGTACGCCACCCGCTGAGTCAGCGCCAGCGCAGCACACCAGCGCCACGAACGAAAAGGGCCCGTGCCGGATGGCACGGGCCCTTTCGGTGGAACGACAGCTCAGGAGGCGAAGAACGCCCGGGGGTCGGCCACCAGCACACCGTGCTCGGTGAGCCGCTCGATCAGGCCCGACGGCGAGGCGTCATAGACGATAGCGAGCGCCCGCAGGTCGTCGGCGCGGATGGAGAGCACCCGGCCGTTGTAGTCGCCGCGCTGCTGCTGGATGGCGCGGGCGTAGCGGGCGACGTAGGCCAGGTCCTCGGAGGCCTCGTCGTACAGCCGCTCCAGATCCAGGACGATCTTGCTGGTGGGCTCGTGACGGACGCCACTGCCGTCGGGCAGCAGCTCCGAGACGGGGACGCGGTAGAACTCGGCCAACTCGGCCAGACGGGACACCGTCACGGCCCGGTCGCCGCGCTCGTACGAGCCGACCACCACGGCCTTCCACCGCCCGTTGGACTTCTCCTCCACACCCTGCAGGGAGAGACCCTGCTGCTGGCGGATGGAGCGCAGGCGGGCGCCCAGAGATTTGGCGTATTCAGAGGGCATTCGGACACTCCCAGTGCTGCTCGGGGTTCTCCCGTCGATCGCTACGGAGCGTGACGGTACGGGGAATGGGACACCTGGTCAAGTGGTCGTGACCCTACCGTTGGGGAGCGTCAGGGAAGTTATCCCCATTTCGTGGACCTGATCCGGTGGTCAGCGGCCGCCGTCCATCGGCACGGTGACCACTGGTAACGTGGCGTGAAGCCCCGGCTCAGGTCCGCTGTGCGGTCCGGCCGGAGGTGCCCGACATCCTTTAACGACCCGTCCCGTGAGGCGGGGAAGGAGGTCCGCCGTGGCATACCCACCGGCTGCCCGCTCGTCACCACCGCGACAACCCTCGGTGAAGGTGATCCTCGCCAGCGCCGACGTGCAACGCGTGGTCGACCGCATCGCCCACCAGATCCTGGAGAAGACCCAGGGCGCCGCTGACACGGTGCTTCTGGGGATTCCCACCCGGGGCACCCCCCTCGCCCGGCGGCTCGCCGCCCGGATCAGCACCTTCGAGGACGTCGCCATTCCGGTCGGTGTGCTCGACATCACCCTGTACCGGGACGACCTCCGCCGGAACGCCACCCGCGCGATCGGCCCGACCGAGCTGCCGTCCGGCGGCATCGACGGCAAGCGGGTCATCCTCGTCGACGACGTGCTCTTCTCCGGCCGCACCGTCCGGGCCGCGCTCGACGCGCTCAACGACGTGGGCCGCCCGGCGTCCGTGCAGCTCGCCGTCCTGGTCGACCGCGGCCACCGGGAGCTGCCGATCCGCGCCGACTACGTCGGCAAGAACATCCCGACCTCGCTCGCCGAGAGCGTGAAGGTGACGCTCGCCGAGACCGACGGGACGGACGAGGTCAAGTTGTACGGAGGAACCTCCTCATGATCAAGCACCTGCTCTCCGGCGCGGACCTCGACGCCGACACCGCCACCGAGATCCTGGACACCGCCGCCGAGATGGCCACCGTCGCCGGCCGGGAGATCAAGAAGCTGCCCGCGCTGCGCGGCCGGACCGTGGTGAACCTCTTCTACGAGGACTCCACCCGCACCCGCATCTCCTTCGAGGCGGCGGCCAAGCGGCTCAGCGCCGACGTGATCAACTTTTCCGCGAAGGGGTCCAGCGTCACCAAGGGCGAGAGCCTGAAGGACACCGCGCTGACCCTGCAGGCCATGGGCGCCGACGCCGTCGTCATCCGGCACCCCGCCTCCGGCGCGCCGCACCGCCTGGCCAACTGGGTCGACGGGTCGGTCGTCAACGCCGGTGACGGCACCCACGAGCACCCCACCCAGGCGCTGCTGGACGCGTACACCATGCGGGCGCGGTTGGGCCGGCTGGCCGGCCTGTCGGTCGCGGTGGTCGGGGACGTGCTGCACTCCCGGGTCGCCCGCTCCAACGTGCTGCTGCTCTCCACCCTCGGCGCCAAGGTCACCCTGGTCGGCCCGCCGACCCTCATCCCGGTCGACATCGCGGGAGCCCTCGCCCCCGGCACCGACGTCTCCTACGACCTCGACTCCGTGCTGCCCAACGTCGACGTGGTGATGATGCTGCGGGTGCAGCGGGAACGGATGAACGACTCCTACTTCCCCTCCGCGCGCGAGTACGCCCGCCGCTACGGGCTCGACGGCCCGCGTATGCGCCGGCTGCCCGATCACGCCATCGTCATGCACCCCGGCCCGATGAACCGGGGGATGGAGATCACCCCCGAGGTCGCCGACTCACCCCGCTCCACCATCGTCGAACAGGTCACCAACGGGGTCTCCGTGCGGATGGCCGTCCTGTACCTGCTGCTCGGAGGGAACAACCGGTGACCGCGTACCTGATCACCAGCGTGAGTGTCGTCGGCGGCCCGCCGACCGACCTGCTGATCCGCGACGGCCTGGTCGCCGAGGTCGGCCCCGGCCTGTCCGTGCCGGACGCGACCGTGGTCGACGGCACCGGGCTGGTCGCCCTGCCCGGCCTCGTCGACCTGCACACCCACCTGCGCGAGCCCGGTCGGGAGGACGCCGAGACCGTCGAGTCCGGCTCCCGCGCGGCGGCAATGGGTGGCTACACGGCGGTCTGCGCGATGGCGAACACCTCCCCGGTCGCGGACACCGCCGGCGTGGTCGAGCAGGTCTGGCGGCTCGGCCGGGAGGCCGGCCTGGTCGACGTGCAGCCGATCGGCGCGGTCACGGTCGGGCTGGCCGGCGAGCGCCTGGCCGAGCTGGGCGCGATGGCCGACTCCGCGGCCCGGGTGCGGATCTTCTCCGACGACGGGCACTGCGTCGCCGACCCGAAGCTGATGCGCCGGGCACTGGAGTACGTCAAGGCGTTCGACGGGATCATCGCCCAGCACGCCGAGGAGCCCCGGCTCACCGAGGGCGCCCAGATGCACGAGGGTGAGGTCTCCACCCGGCTCGGGCTGATCGGCTGGCCGGCGGTCGCCGAGGAGGCGATCATCGCCCGCGACGTGCTGCTCGCCGAGCACGTGGGCAGCCGCCTGCACGTCTGCCACGTCTCCACCGCCGGCAGCGTCGAGGTGCTGCGCCAGGCCAAGGCGCGTGGGGTACGCGTGACCGCCGAGGTCACCCCGCACCACCTGCTGCTCACCGACGAGCGTGCGGAAACCTATGACCCGGTCTTCAAGGTCAACCCGCCGCTGCGCACCGCCGTGGACGTCGCCGCCCTGCGCGCCGCGCTCGCCGACGGGGTGGTCGACGTGATCGCCACCGACCACGCTCCGCACGCGGTGGAGGACAAGGAGTGCGAGTGGGCGTACGCCCGGCCGGGGATGCTCGGTCTGGAAACGGCCCTCTCCATCGCGCTGGACGTGCTCGGCCCCGAGTGGGACCTGATCGCCGAGCGGATGTCGCGCGCCCCCGCCCGGATCGCCGGGCTGACCGGGCACGGCGTCGACCCGGCACCCGGTGTGCCGGCCAACCTGACCCTGATCGACCCGGCCGTCCGCCGCACCATCGAGCCGGCGGAGTTGGCCAGTCGCAGTCGCAACACCCCGTACGCCCGCATGACGCTGCCAGGTCGCATCGTGGCGACCTTCCTGCGCGGCGAGCCGACGGTCCTGGACGGAAAGGCTGTCAAGTGAGCGCGAGGAATGCAGCGAAGCGGAGTCCCGCAGTCGCGAACGAAAGGCTGGCACAGTGACCCGCAGACGTTCCGCGATCCTCGTGCTCGAGGACGGGCGCACGTTCCCCGGTGAGGCGTACGGCAGCGTCGGGGAGACCTTCGGCGAGGCGGTCTTCAACACCGGCATGACCGGTTACCAGGAGACCCTCACCGATCCGTCCTACCACCGTCAGGTGGTGGTGCAGACCGCGCCGCACATCGGCAACACCGGCGTCAACGCCGAGGACGACGAGTCCGGCCGGATCTGGGTGGCTGGCTATGTCGTGCGTGACCCGGCCCGGATCGGCTCGAACTGGCGGGCCAGCGGTGGTCTCGAGGACCGGCTCGCCACCGAGGGTGTGGTGGGCATCAGCGGGGTGGACACCCGGGCGCTGACCCGGCACCTGCGCGAGCGGGGTGCCATGCGGGTGGGCATCTCCAGCATCGACAACGATCCGAAGAGCCTGCTGACCCGGGTCCGTCAGGCGCCGCAGATGGTCGGCGCGGACCTGTCGGCCGAGGTGACCACCGCCGAGCCGTACGTCGTCGAGGCCGTCGGCGAGCACCGGTTCACCGTGGCCGCACTGGACCTGGGCATCAAGCGCAACGTGCCACGCCGACTCGCCGCGCGTGGGGTGACCACCCACGTGCTGCCGGCCTCGTCGAGCATCGATCAGCTGCTCGCCACCGGCGCCGACGCGATCTTCCTGTCGCCCGGACCCGGCGACCCGGCCACCGCCGACGCTCCGGTGGCGCTGGCCCGGGAGGCGCTGCGGCGGCAGGTGCCGCTGTTCGGCATCTGCTTCGGCAGCCAGATCCTCGGTCGGGCGCTCGGCTTCGGCACCTACAAGCTGGGCTACGGCCACCGGGGGATCAACCAGCCGGTGCTCGACCGGGCCACCGGCAAGGTCGAGGTGACCAGCCACAACCACGGCTTCGCCGTGCAGGTGCCCGGTGCGGGTGACGGCGCGGTGGTCCCCGACCAGGTGATCGACACCGACTTCGGCGGTGTGCGGGTGTCGCACGTCTGCCTCAATGACAACGTGGTCGAGGGGCTGCGGGCCGTGGACGTACCCGCGTTCACCGTTCAGTACCACCCGGAGGCGGCGGCCGGCCCGCACGACGCCGACTACCTCTTCGACCGTTTCGCCGAGCTGATCGAAGGCCGGACCCACAGCGAGGGGCGCAGCAATGCCTAAGCGGACCGATCTCAAGCACATCCTGGTGATCGGCTCGGGGCCGATCGTCATCGGGCAGGCCTGCGAGTTCGACTACTCCGGCACCCAGGCCTGCCGGGTGCTGCGCAGTGAGGGGATCCGGGTCAGCCTGGTCAACTCCAACCCGGCGACGATCATGACGGACCCGGAGTTCGCCGACGCGACCTACGTCGAGCCGATCACTGCGGAGTTCGTGGAGCTGGTCATCGCCAAGGAGCGGCCGGACGCGATCCTGGCCACCCTCGGCGGGCAGACCGCGCTGAACACGGCGGTCGCCCTGCACGAGGCCGGCGTCCTGGAGAAGTACGGCGTGGAGTTGATCGGCGCGAACATCGACGCGATCAACCGGGGCGAGGACCGCCAGCTGTTCAAGGAGATCGTCGCGAAGGCCGGCGTACGCCTGGGCGTCGACGAGCCCACCGGGCTGGTGCCCCGCTCCCGGGTCTGCCACACGATGGACGAGGTCGAGGCGACCGTCGCCGAGCTGGGCCTGCCGGTGGTGATCCGGCCGTCGTTCACCATGGGCGGCCTGGGCTCGGGCATGGCGCACACTCCGGAGGACCTGGCCCGCATCGCCGGCGACGGCCTGTCCGCCAGCCCGGTGCACGAGGTGCTCATCGAGGAGAGCGTGCTCGGCTGGAAGGAGTACGAGCTTGAGCTGATGCGCGACCGGAACGACAACGTGGTGGTGGTCTGCTCGATCGAGAACATCGACCCGATGGGCGTGCACACCGGCGACAGCGTCACCGTGGCCCCGGCCATGACGCTCACCGACCGTGAGTACCAGCGCCTGCGTGACCTGGGCATCGCCGTGCTGCGCGAGGTCGGGGTGGACACCGGCGGCTGCAACATCCAGTTCGCGGTCAACCCGGTCGACGGCCGGATCGTCGTGATCGAGATGAACCCCCGGGTGTCCCGCTCCTCGGCGCTGGCCTCCAAGGCGACGGGCTTCCCGATCGCGAAGATCGCCGCGAAGCTGGCCATCGGCTACACCCTCGACGAGATTCCCAACGACATCACGTTGAAGACCCCGGCGGCGTTCGAGCCGGCCCTGGACTACGTGGTGGTGAAGATCCCCCGGTTCGCGTTCGAGAAGTTCCCCGGCGCGGACCCGGAGCTGACGACCACGATGAAGTCGGTGGGCGAGGCGATGAGCCTCGGGCGTAACTTCACCGAGGCGCTGAACAAGGCGATGCGCTCGATGGAGACCCGATCATCTGGTTTCTGGACCACTCCGGACCCAGAGGGGGCCACCCGCTCGGACACCCTCGCCGCGCTGCGGATCCCGCACGACGGCCGGCTGTACACCGTCGAGCGGGCGCTGCGCCTCGGTGCGTCGATCGCCGAGGTGGCCGAGGCCTCCGGCGGGATCGACCCGTGGTTCCTGGACCAGATCGCCTCGCTGATCGAGCTGCGCGCGGAGATCGTGGACGCCCCGGTGCTCGACGCCGAGCTGCTGCGCCGTGCCAAGCGGGCCGGGCTGTCCGACCGGCAGCTCGCCGCGCTGCGCCCGGAGTTGGCCGCCGAGGACGGCGTACGGACCCTGCGGCACCGACTTGACGTGCGCCCGGTCTACAAGACCGTGGACACCTGCGCGGCCGAGTTCGAGGCGACCACGCCGTACCACTACTCGACGTACGACCTGGAGACCGAGGTCGTGCCGTCGGACCGGCCGAAGGTGCTGATCCTGGGCTCCGGCCCGAACCGGATCGGGCAGGGCATCGAGTTCGACTATTCCTGTGTGCACGCGGTTCAGGCGTTGCGGGAGGCCGGTTACGAGACGGTCATGGTCAACTGCAACCCGGAGACGGTCTCCACCGACTACGACACCGCGGACCGGCTCTACTTCGAGCCGCTGACCTTCGAGGACGTCCTGGAGGTCTGGCACGCCGAGGACTCGTCCGGCCGGGCGGCCGGCGGGCCGGGCGTGGTCGGGGTGGTCGTGCAGCTCGGCGGGCAGACCCCGCTGGGGTTGGCGCAGCGGCTCAAGAACGCGGGTATACCGGTGGTCGGCACCTCCCCGGAGTCGATCCACCTGGCCGAGGAGCGGGGCGCGTTCGGCGCGGTGCTGGCCCGGGCCGGGCTGCGCGCGCCGGCGCACGGCATGGCCACCTCGTACGACGAGGCCAAGACGATCGCCGACGAGATCGGCTACCCGGTGCTGGTCCGACCGTCGTACGTGCTGGGCGGGCGGGGCATGGAGATCGTCTACGACGACCCGACGCTGCGCGACTACATCGGTCGGGCCACCGACATCTCCCCGGACCACCCCGTGCTGGTGGACCGGTTCCTCGACGACGCCATCGAGATCGACGTGGACGCGCTGTGCGACGCCGACGGCGAGGTCTACATCGGCGGCGTGATGGAGCACATCGAGGAGGCCGGCATCCACTCCGGTGACTCGTCCTGCGCGCTGCCGCCGATCACCCTCGCGGGCTCGCACCTGGTCGAGGTCCGCCGCTACACCGAGGCCATCGCCCGTGGCGTCGGCGTCCGCGGCCTGCTCAACGTGCAGTACGCGCTCAAGGACGACGTGCTCTACGTCCTGGAGGCCAACCCGCGGGCGTCGCGGACCGTTCCGTTCGTCTCCAAGGCGACGGCGGTGCCGCTGGCCAAGGCGGCGGCCCGGATCGCGCTCGGCGCGAGCATCGCCGAGCTGCGCGCCGAGGGTTTGCTGCCGGCGACGGGGGACGGGGGCACGATGCCCGCCGACGCGCCGATCGCGGTCAAGGAGGCGGTGCTGCCGTTCAAGCGCTTCCGGACCCGCTCCGGCAAGGGGATCGACTCGCTGCTCGGGCCGGAGATGAAGTCGACCGGTGAGGTGATGGGCATCGACACCAACTTCGGGCATGCCTTCGCCAAGAGCCAGTCAGCCGCGTACGGCTCGCTGCCGACCGCCGGGAAGATCTTCGTCTCGGTGGCCAACCGGGACAAGCGCGGCATGATCTTCCCGATCAAGCGTTTGGCCGATCTGGGCTTCGAGATCGTGGCGACCACCGGCACCGCCGAGGTGCTGCGCCGCCACGGCATCGCGTGCGAGCAGATCCGCAAGCACTACCAGGCCGGTGAGGGGGACGACGCGGTGTCGCTGATCGGCGGCGGCCACGTCGCACTGGTGATCAACACGCCGCAGGGTTCGGGCGCCAGCGCCCGCTCCGACGGCTACGAGATCCGCAGCGCCGCCGTCACCGCTGACATCCCCTGCATCACCACGGTCCCCGGCGCCGCCGCGGCCGTGATGGGCATCGAGGCACGGATCCGCGGCGACATGCAGGTACGCCCCCTGCAGGACCTGCACGCCACCCTCCGGGCGGCTCAGTGACCCTGTTCGAGCAGGCGGTGCGGCCGTGGTTGTTCCGGCTCGGCGGCGGGGACGCCGAAGCGGCGCACGAGTGGACACTGCGGCGGTTGAGCGCTCTGTCGCGGCGGCCGGCCGCGCTGGCGGCGCTGCGGGCCCGGTACGCGGTCAGCGCGCCACGCACGGTGTTCGGTGTGCGGTTCCCCAACCCGGTCGGGCTGGCCGCGGGGATGGACAAGGACGGGGCGGCGCTGCCGGCCTGGCCGGCGCTCGGCTTCGGCTTCGTCGAGGTCGGCACGGTCACCGCGCACGCCCAGCCGGGCAACCCCCGGCCGCGGCTGTTCCGACTGCCCACCAGCGAGGCCGTGGTCAACCGGATGGGCTTCAACAACGCCGGGGCCGCAGCACTGGCCGCCCGGCTGACGGCGCTGCCGCGCCCGATCGGCGTGCCGCTGGGCATCTCGCTGGGCAAGTCCAAGGTGACACCGCTCGACGAGGCGGTCGAGGACTACCTCGCCTCGTACCGGGCGCTGCGCGGGCACGGCGACTACTTCGCGGTGAACGTGTCCTCACCGAACACGCCGGGGCTGCGTTCGTTGCAGGACCGCGCTCACCTGGACGCGCTGCTCGGCGCGCTGGTGGGGGAGAAGCCGGTGCTGGTCAAGATCGCGCCTGATCTGACCGAGGCGGCGATCGCCGAACTGCTGGAGGTCTGCCTGGCCCGGGGCGCCGCCGGAGTGATCGCCACCAACACCACGCTGGCCCGTACCGGGCTGGCCGCTGTGGACGCCGAGCGCGGCGCCCAGACCGGTGGTCTCTCCGGTCGGCCGCTCACCAACCGGGCCCGGGAAGTGGTGTCCTTCGTACACCGGGAGACCGGTGGCCGGCTGCCCATCATCGGCGTAGGCGGCGTGCTGAACCCGGACGACGCAACGCGGATGTTCGACGCCGGCGCCGCCCTGGTGCAGCTCTACACCGGCTTCATCTACCGAGGCCCCGCCCTGGTCCGCGCCGCCGCCCGCGCCGCCCGCACCCCCCGCGCCCCCCGTACCGCCCCTTCCGCGTCGATCTAGGGCAGATCGTCGTGATTGGAGATCCAGTAGCGACAAGATGCCCTAGATCGACGCGGACTTGGACGTGGGCGCGGACGTGGGCGTGGGCGTGGGGGCGGGGAGATGGGGTGGGGTGGGCGTGACGCCTGAGGAGATTCTTGGGGCCGATCGGGCGCATGTTTGGCATCCGTACGCGGCGATTCCGCCGGCGAACCCGCCGTACGTGGTGGAGAGCGCCGAGGGGGTGCGGCTGCGGCTGGCCGACGGGCGGGAGCTGGTGGACGGGATGTCGTCCTGGTGGGCGGCGATCCACGGCTATCGACACCCGGTGCTGGACGCGGCGGTGACCGACCAGCTCGGCCGGATGAGCCACGTGATGTTCGGCGGGCTCACCCACGAGCCCGCCGTGCAGCTCGCCCGGACCCTGGTCGAGCTGACCCCGGACGGCCTGGAGCACGTGTTCCTGGCCGACTCCGGCTCGGTCAGCGTCGAGGTGGCGGTGAAGATGTGCCTGCAGTACCAGCGGGCCATCGGTCGGCCGCAGCGGCACCGGCTGGCGACCTGGCGGGGCGGCTACCACGGCGACACGTTCCACCCGATGAGCGTCTGCGACCCGGAGGGCGGGATGCACCACCTCTGGGGCGACGTGCTGCCCCGGCAGGTGTTCGCCCCGGTCCCGCCGGGCGGTTTCACCGACCCGCCCGACGACGCGTACGTGGCGGCGTTGGTGGACACGGTCGAGCGGCACGCCGACGAACTGGCTGCCGTGATCGTCGAGCCGGTCGTCCAGGGCGCTGGCGGGATGCGCTTCCACCACCCGGGTTACCTACGGGTGCTGCGCGAGGTGACCCGTGCGCACGGGATTCTGCTGATCTTCGACGAGATCGCCACCGGGTTCGGTCGTACCGGTGAGATGTTCGCCGCCGAGCACGCCGGGGTGACGCCGGACGTGCTGTGCCTGGGCAAGGCGCTCACCGGTGGCTACCTGACGCTCGCGGCGACGCTCTGCACCCCGGAGGTCGCCCGGGGCATCTCCGCCGCTGGCGTACTGGCGCACGGACCCACGTTCATGGGCAACCCGTTGGCCTGCGCGGTGGCCAACGCCTCCATCGGGCTGCTGCGGGCCGAGGACTGGTCGGCACAGGTGGCCAGGGTCGGCGCTGGCCTGCGCGCCGGCCTGGAGCCCCTACGCGCCGTGCCCGGCGTGGCCGACGTACGGATGCTCGGCGCGATCGGGGTGGTCCAGCTCGATCACGAGGTCGATCTCCGCGCGGCCACCACGGCCGCGGTCGACCAGGGGGTGTGGCTGCGCCCGTTCCGCGACCTGATCTACACGATGCCGCCGTACGTCACCGACGACGCCGACCTGGCCCGGATCGCGGCCGGGGTGGCGGCGGCGGTGGCTGCCGGCTGAGTCGGCCCGGTCACCGGGTCGACGGTTACCCGGGCGGGGCTGCCGTCCGGACGAGGAGAGGGGAACTCCGATGGAGAGCTTCGGCACCCGGCTGCACCGCGCGATCACCGAGCGCGGGCCACTCTGTGTGGGCATCGACCCGCATCCCGGTCTGCTGGCCCGTTGGGGCCTCGCGGACGACGTTCAGGGGCTTGACCGGTTCACCCAAACCGTCGTGGAAGCCCTCGGTGACCGGGTTGCGGTGGTCAAGCCTCAGTCGGCCTTTTTCGAGCGGTTCGGGTCCCGAGGTGTGGCGGTCCTTGAGTCAACTATCCGACAGTTACGGAATGCCGGCTCGCTCGTTCTGCTCGACGTCAAGCGCGGCGACATCGGTTCGACGGTGAGCGCGTACGCCTCCGCGTACCTCGATCCATCCAGCCCTCTGTATGTCGATGCGGTCACCGCGAGCCCCTACCTGGGAGTCGGTTCGCTGGCACCGATGTTCGATCTCGCCGCCAAGCACGGCGGCGGAGTGTTCGTGTTGGCCCTCACCTCCAACCCCGAGGGCGCGGCCGTTCAGCAGGCCCGCACGGCCGACGGCCGCACCGTGGCGCAGACCGTGATCGACGAGATTTCCCAGCTCAACAGGGGTGCGACCCCACTCGGCAGCTTCGGTCTGGTGGTCGGCGCGACCATCGGAGACACCGGTCACGACCTCTCCGGCGTGGGGGGCCCGCTGCTCGCCCCGGGGCTCGGCGCGCAGGGTGCCGGCGCAGCCGATCTGCGTACCGTCTTCGGTTCCAGCCTCGCCTCGGTGCTCCCGTCGTACTCCCGGGAGGTGCTCTCGGCAGGCCCCGATGTCGCCGCCCTGCGGGCCGCCGCGGACCGCGTGTTGGTCGACTGCCGGGCCGTCCTGCCTGCCCGGTGACTGACTGATCGGTCGGTCACTCTACGGTGATCATGCGGCCCCCACGTTGCCGAAAGCTCCGTTGGCCGCTAGTTTTCCCCGCGCTGGGAACCACGGACCCCTTGGTTCACAGCGACACCACGTTTCACAGATGCGGCGGTGCGCCCCGCCCGCCGCGATAGGGACCTGAGGAGAACTGGTGCCGCTCCCGTCACTGACCCCCGAACAACGCGCTGCCGCGCTCGAGAAGGCCGCGGAGATCCGCAAGGCCCGTGCTCAACTGAAGGAGCAGCTCAAGCAGGGCAAGACCACCCTCGGTGCTGTCCTCGAGCGAGCCGAGAACGACGACGTCGTGGGCAAGCTCAAGGTTTCAGCCGTCCTGCAGGCCATGCCGGGCATCGGCAAGATCCGGGCTACCCAGATCATGGAGAAGCTCAAGATCGCCGACAGCCGTCGCCTGCGCGGCCTCGGCGAGCAGCAGCGCAAGGCACTGCTTGGAGAGTTCGCTGCCAACTGAACCTGGCAGCGTGTAGAAACAAGCAGTGAGCACGGATGACGAGGCGCGCCCGGCGGCTCGGCTCACTGTCCTGGCTGGACCTTCGGGTTCCGGCAGGGAGAGTGTCGTCGAGCTCGTCCGGGCGCGTTCTCCGTCCGTGTGGATCCCGGTGCCGGCAACCACCCGTCCGCGCCGGGAGTCGGAGATCGACGAGGTCGACCGTGTCTTCCTCGCCCCCGCCGATTTCGATCGCCGGGTCGCCGCCGGCGAGCTGCTGGAGTGGTCCCGGATCGGCTCGTACCGCCGGGGCACCCCGTACCCGCCATTGCGCGCCCGGCTCGACGCCGGGCAGTCGGTGCTACTCCCGCTCGACCTGGCCGGCGCTCCGCTGGTCCGGGCGCGCCTGCCCGATTCCCGGTTGGTGCTGCTGAGCCCGCCCGGGTACCGACCCGACGTCACCGTGGCGGCCGCGTTCGCGCACACGCTGACCCACGACCTCACCGGTCGGGTGGTTGATGAGCTGGTAGGCTTACTCGGTTCTTCTTATCCGGATCCGGCCTGGTCGCGCGTGCGCGGCTGACGGTCGGCCGCCGTTGAGACTCATGCTCCGCGTCCGCGCGGCTCGAAAGACGCAGAGGTTAATTCGTGGGATCCATCGCCAACCCCGAAGGCATCACCAACCCGCCGATCGACGAGCTCCTCGAGAAGACGACGTCGAAGTACGCGCTGGTCATCTTCGCCGCCAAGCGCGCGCGCCAGGTCAACGCCTACTACAGCCAGCTCGGTGAGGGTCTGCTCGAGTACGTCGGCCCGCTCGTCGAGACCACCCCGCAGGAGAAGCCCCTCTCCATCGCCATGCGCGAGATCAACGGGGGCCTGCTCACCGCTGAGCCGACCGACCAGCCGTAAGCCCGCCACGGCCGATGTCCCCCTCGATCGTCCTCGGGGTCGGCGGTGGCATCGCCGCCTACAAGGCGTGTGAGCTGCTGCGACTCTTCACCGAATCGGGCCACCAGGTGCGGGTCGTGCCGACCGCGTCGGCGCTCCGGTTCGTTGGGGCGCCGACCTGGGCGGCGCTCTCCGGCCAGCCGGTCGCCGACGACGTCTGGACCGACGTCCACGAGGTGCCGCACGTCCGGCTCGGTAAGCAGGCCGACCTGGTGGTGGTCGCGCCGACCACCACCGACCTGCTCGCCAAGGCCGCGCACGGGCTCGCCGACGACCTGCTCACCAACACCCTGCTGACCGCCCGCTGCCCGGTGCTGCTGGCCCCGGCCATGCACACCGAGATGTGGGAGCACCCGGCCACCGTGGCCAACGTCGCCACCCTGCGCGCTCGGGGTGTCCGGGTCATCGAGCCGGCCGTCGGCCGACTCACCGGCGTCGACACCGGCAAGGGTCGGCTGCCCGACCCGGCGGAGATCTTCGCCGTCGCCCGTCGGGTCCTGGCCCGGGGCGACTCCGCCCCCGCCGACCTGGCCGGCCGCCGGGTGGTCGTCACCGCAGGTGGCACCCGGGAGCCCCTGGACCCGGTCCGCTTCCTGGGTAACCGCTCCTCGGGCAAGCAGGGTTACGCGTTCGCCCGAGCGGCGGTCGCCCGCGGTGCCCGGGTCACCCTGATCGCGGCCAACGTCGCCCTTGCCGACCCCGCTGGCGTCGACCTGATCCGGGTGGGCACCACCGGCGAGCTGCGGGAGGCCACGCTGAAGGCCGCCGTCGAGGCCGACGCGGTGGTGATGGCGGCGGCTCCGGCCGATTTCCGGCCGGCGACGTACGCGCCTGGCAAAATCAAGAAGTCGGACGATGGCGTCGCGCCCACCATCGAGCTCGTCACGAACCCGGACATCGCTGCGGAACTCGGCCAGCGCAAACGGCCGGAGCAACTGCTGGTGGTGTTCGCCGCCGAGACCGGCGATGCCGAGGCCAACGGCCGGGCGAAACTCGCCCGGAAGCGGGCCGACCTGATCGTGGTCAACGAGGTCGGTCCGGACCTGGTCTTCGGCGCCGACACCAACACGGTGACCGTCATCGGCGCGGACGGCTCGGTCAGCCGACTGCCCGAGCAGGCCAAGGAGGCTGTGGCCGACACCGTGTGGGATCTCGTCGTGGCGCGGCTGCCCGGCCGCTCCTGATGGGTGGTACAGGGCGCGACCAATCCCGACACCGGCCGCAGTGGTGATTAGACTGCCGCGGAACGACCTCACACGCTTAGGAGTGCCGTGACACGCCGCCTCTTCACGTCCGAATCGGTCACGGAAGGCCACCCGGACAAGATCGCCGACCAGATCAGCGATGGCATCCTCGACGCGTTGCTGGCCGAGGATCCGCACAGCCGGGTGGCGGTGGAAACCATGATCACCACCGGCCAGGTACACATCGCCGGTGAGGTGACCACCAAGGCGTACGCCGACATCCCGACGATCGTCCGCCGGACCATCCTCGACATCGGCTACGACTCGTCGAAGAAGGGCTTCGACGGCGCCTCCTGCGGGGTCAGCGTCTCCATTGGCGCGCAGTCCGAGGACATCGCGCAGGGCGTGGACAATGCCTTCGAGCTGCGTACCGGGGCTTCGGAGAGCGCGCTGGACGCCCAGGGCGCCGGCGACCAGGGCATGATGTTCGGCTTCGCCTGCTCGGAGACGCCCGAGCTGATGCCGCTGCCGATCGCGCTCGCGCACCGGCTGGCCCGCCGTCTCGCCGCGGTCCGCAAGGACGGCACGATTCCTTACCTGCGTCCGGACGGCAAGACCCAGGTGACCATCGAGTACGAGGGGCTGCGCCCGGTCCGGCTGAACACCGTGGTCGTGTCCAGCCAGCACGCCGCGGACATCTCGCTCGACTCGCTGCTCACCCCGGACGTGCGCGACCACGTGATCGCCCCGGAGCTGGAGAGCCTCGGTCTGGACACCGACGGCTACCGGCTGCTGGTCAACCCGACCGGCCGGTTCGAGATCGGCGGCCCGATGGGTGACGCCGGGCTGACCGGCCGCAAGATCATTGTCGACACGTACGGCGGGTACGCCCGGCACGGCGGCGGCGCGTTCTCCGGCAAGGACCCGTCCAAGGTGGACCGTTCGGCCGCGTACGCGATGCGCTGGGTGGCCAAGAACGTGGTCGCCGCCGGCCTCGCCGAGCGGTGCGAGGCGCAGGTCGCGTACGCGATCGGCAAGGCGCACCCGGTGAGCCTGTTCATCGAGACGTTCGGCACCGAGACCGTGCCGGTCTCCTCGATCGAGAAGGCCGTCACCGAGGTGTTCGACCTGCGCCCCGCCGCGATCATCCGGGACCTCAACCTGCTCCGTCCGATCTACCAGCAGACCGCAGCGTACGGCCACTTCGGCCGGGAGCTGCCGGACCTGACCTGGGAGAGCACCGACCGGGCCGCCGACCTCAAGTCGGCCGCGGGAGCCTGACCGCCACCACGCGTAGCGACCGGCGACCCGCGGACGGGTCGCCGGTCGCGCGCGTCTGCGTGGATGTCCCGCTGGCGCACCTGGACCGGCCGTTCGACTACCTGGTGCCGGCGGAGCTGGACGAGGTGGCGGTGCCCGGCACCCGGGTGAAGGTGCGCTTCGCCGGGCAACTCGTCGACGGGTGGTTGCTGTCGCGCGCCGACGACTCCGGGCACACCGGCCGCCTCGCGTACCTGGAGAAGGTCGTCTCGCCGGAGCCGGTGCTGGCGCCCGAGGTAGCCCGGCTGGCCCGGGCGGTAGCCGACCGGTACGCGGGAAGCCTCGCCGACGTGCTCCGGCTCGCCGTGCCACCCCGGCACGCGCGGGTGGAGAAGGAGCCTCGCGACGACCAGCCGACCCCGGCGGTCGCGACCGCCGAGGTCGAGGCGGTCGACCCGCGCGGGTGGCGGGACTACCCGACCGGCCCGCCCCTGCTGCGCGCGCTCACCGACGGCCGGGCGCCCCGCGCGGTCTGGTCGGCGCTGCCCGGCGAGGACTGGGCGGCCCGCTACGCCGACGCGGTGGCCGCCACCGTCGCCGGAGGGCGTGGGGCCGTGGTCGTGGTGCCCGATGCCCGCGACCTCGACCGGCTCGACGCCGCGCTCACCGCTGTGCTCGGCCCGGGACGGCACGTCAGCCTCACCGCGGCGCTCGGGCCGGCCCGGCGCTACCGGGCGTTTCTCGCCGCCCGGCGGGGGGAGGTGCCGGTGGTGATCGGCACCCGAGCGGCGATGTTCGCCCCGGTGGACCGCCTCGGCCTGGTCGCGATCTGGGACGACGGCGACGACCTGCACTCCGAGCCCCGCGCTCCCTACCCGCACGCCCGCGACGTGCTGCTCACCCGCGCCCAGCTCGCCGAGGCGGGCGCGCTGCTCGGCGGGTACGCCCGCACCGCCGAGACGCAGCTGCTCCTGGAGACCGGTTGGGCCCGGGAGGTGGTCGCCGACCGGGCGACCGTGCGGGCCCGGATCCCGGCCATCGCGCCGACCGGTGACGACCCGCAGTTGGCCCGCGACCCCGGGGCCGCCACCGCCCGGCTGCCCAGCCTGGCCTGGACGGCCGCCCGCGACGCCATCCGGCAGGACCTGCCGGTGCTGGTGCAGGTGCCCCGGCGTGGCTACCTGCCCTCGATCTCCTGCGCGGAGTGCCGCACCCCGGCTCGCTGCGCCCACTGCGCCGGCCCGCTCGCGCTGCCGTCGGCCAGCGGCACCCCGGCCTGCCGGTGGTGCGCTCGGGTGGCCGCCGCGTACGCCTGCCCGGAGTGCGGTGGGCGGCGGCTGCGGGCCGCCGTGACCGGTGCCCGGCGGACCGCCGAAGAGCTGGGTCGGGCGTTCCCCGGCGTGGCGGTGCGGACCTCGGGGCGCGAGGAGGTGCTGACCGACGTGCCCGGCGGCGCGGCCCTGGTGGTGGCCACGCCCGGCGCCGAGCCGGTCGCCGAGGGCGGCTACGGCGCGGTGCTGCTGCTCGACTCGTGGGCTCTGCTGACCCGGGCCGACCTGCGGGCCGGCGAGGAGGCGCTGCGCCGCTGGCTGGCCGCGGCGGCCCTGGCCCGCCCGGCACCGGCCGGCCGGGTGGTGGTGGTCGCCGACGGCGCGCTCGCCCCGGTGCAGGCGCTGCTGCGCTGGGACGCCGCCTGGTTCGCCGGCCGGGAGCTGGCCGAGCGCCGGGAGCTGGGCTTCCCCCCGGCCGTACGCATGGCGAGCGTCACCGGCCCGGCAGAGGCGGTGGCCGACCTGCTCGCGGCGGCCCGGCTGCCCGACGACGCCGAGGTGCTCGGGCCGGTGCCGGCCGAGGAGGGTCGGGAGCGGATGCTGGTCCGGGTGCCCCGGGCCCGGGCCGCCGCGCTTGCCGAGGCGCTGCACTCCGCCGCCGGGGCACGGGCCGCCCGCAAGGCCGCCGATCCGGTTCGTCTCCAGGTCGATCCGCTGAGCCTGTTCTGACGGTTTCGGCTGGTGCCGACCCCGGCGGACCTGGTTGGCAGCGGTGGCACTCGCACACCGCGTCCGGCAAAGCGTTGGCGGCAGAGTGGTAGCATCGCCCGTCATGCCGGGCGTACGACGGCTCCAGGTCACGGCACGGCGTCAGACGGGTCGGGCCGAGCTGGAGTCGCCGGAGGATGGCGCGACGGTGGCGGGAACGCCGCGGTCGGACGCGATGTCGATGATGTCAAACAGCCGGTTATCAGAGGTGGGCCAGTCGTGACCGTTCGACAATCGATCGTCTTCAACGGCGACCTCGGCAGCGGCAAGAGCACCGTGTCGGTGGAGATCGCCAAGAGACTCGGAATGCGCCGGGTCAGCGTGGGTGACCTCTACCGGGAGATGGCGCAGCAGCGGCAGATGACCGCTCTGCAGCTCAACCTGCACGCCGAGCTCGACCAGGCCGTCGACGGCTACGTCGACCAGCTCCAACGGGACATCGCCGCCTCCGGTGAGCCGCTGATCATGGATTCCCGGCTGGCCTGGCACTTCTTCACCGACGCGCTCAAGATTCACATGATCACCGAGCCGGGCGAGGCCGCCCGCCGGGTGCTGGCCCGCCCCTCCGGGCCGGCGGAGAGCTACGCCTCCCTGGAGGAGGCGAAGGCCAAGCTCCGGGAGCGCAGCGCGAGCGAGCGCAGCCGGTTCATCATCCGTTACGGGGTGGACAAGGCCCGACTGCGCAACTACGACCTGATCTGCGACACCACCCGGGCCTCCGCCACCGAGGTGATCGAGCACATCATCGCCGCGTACGAGGGCACGCTCGGCGCCGAGGTGCTGCGTGACGGCCCGCCGTTGCTGCTGCTGGACCCGGCGCGGGTCTACCCGACCGAGGACATCGCCACCCTGCGGGGTCTGTGGGACACCGATTTCGTCGGCGACGTGGCCGAGGCCGGTGATGAGGCGCTGGAGCCGCTGAAGATCGGGTTCACCGGCGAGTACTTCTTCGTCGTCGACGGTCACCGCCGGCTCAGCGCCGCCCTGCAGAACGGCTTCTCCCTGGTCCCCGCCCACCTGGTCGCCGAGGTCGACGAGCCGGTGGTGGGTGGGATGACCGCGATCGACTACTTCGCCGCCCAGGTGCGCCCCGGCCTGGTCTACGACTGGGAGGCGGCCCACAAGATCGAGCTGCCGCTGCCCGAGCCCGCGCTGCTCCGCGGCGACGCGGTGCTCGCCGGGGACCCGGGCGCCGGCGCCTGACGGGTTCGTCGCCCGCGTCGGGCTGAGCCCGGCGCGGGACCCGGCCCGCGCCGACTTCCCCCGACGCGGGGGCTGCCGGGAGCGGCCGGCACCGGGATGATGGAACCTCCGACGCATCGACGGGGAGGCCAGCCATGGACGCTGCCGAGGCGCTCACACTGCTCATGTCGCCGCAGGGGCGCATCGACCCGTACCCGACGTACGAGCGGCTGCGCGCGCACGGACCGGTGGTGCAGGCCATGCCGGGCCTGTACGTGGTGACCGGTTATCCGGAAATCGACGAGCTGCTGCGCGACCCCCGCCTCGGGGTGCAGGACGACGCGCTGCGAGACCAGGTCTGGCCGAACTGGCGCGAGAGCCCGGCGGTGTCGTCGATCGCCCGCTCCATGCTGCGGACCAACCCACCCGACCACAGCCGGATGCGTCGGCTCGCCTCCGGCGCGTTCAGCCCGCGTCGGGTCGCCGGCATGCGGGACGTGGTGCGCGCCCAGGCCGAGGAACTGCTCGACACGATGGTGGCCCGGGCCGGGAGCGGCGCGCCGGTCGACGTGCTGGCCGACTTCGCGTACCCGCTGCCGGTGGGCGTGATCTGCGCACTGCTCGGCGTGCCGGCGGCGGACCGGCCGCTGTTCCGCCGCTGGGCCGGTGATCTGACCGGGGTGCTGGAGCCGGAGATCACCCCCGAGGAGTTGGCTGTCGCCGACGCGGGCGCCACCGAGCTGAGGGACTACTTCGTCGAGCTGGTCGTCGCCCGGCGCCGGAAGCCCGCCGACGACCTGACCACCGCGCTGGTCCAGGTGCACGACGCCGACGGTGAACGGCTCACCGGTGACGAGCTGCTGGCCAACCTGGTGGTGCTGCTGGTCGCCGGCTTCGAGACCACCACCAACCTGCTCGGCAACGGCCTTGTCGTGCTGCTCGGCCACCCCGAGGCCGCCGCCACGCTGCGCGCCGATCCCGACCTCGCCCCGACGTACGTCGAGGAGCTGCTGCGCTACGACTCCCCGGTGCAGTTGACCACCCGGACCAGCACCGCGCCGGTGCGCTGCGGCGGGCTCGACCTGCCGGCCGGCAGCACCATGTTGCTGCTGCTCGGCGCGGCCAACCGGGACCCCCGGCGGTTCCCTGATCCGCAGCGCTTCGACCCGACCCGTGACCAGGCGCACCCGCTCTCCTTCGGTGCCGGCCCGCACTACTGTCTCGGCGCCGGTCTGGCGCGCCTGGAGGCGCAGCTGGCCTTCCCGATGCTGCTGCGCCGCCTGCCCGAGCTGGCCCTGGCCGAGGCCCCCCGGCACCGCACCCGGCTCACCCTGCGTGGTTACGAGAGCGTTCCGGTGACGCTGGGCACACCGGTGGTGGTCGATCGAGGTACGCCGGCCGGCGCGCGGCCGGGCACTCCGTAGACTGGTACGGCACCGCTCGTCCCACCCATGAAGGAGCCATCCCGCGTGACCGTCCAGCCCATCCGTCTGTTTGGGGATCCGGTGCTGCGCACGCCGGCCGATCCGGTGGTCGACTTCGACGCCGAGCTGCGTCGGCTCGTCGCCGACCTTACCGACACGATGCGTGAGCAGAACGGCGCCGGCCTGGCCGCGCCGCAGCTCGGTGTGAGCCTGCGGGTGTTCGCCTTCGACGTCGACGACGTGCTCGGGCACCTGATCAACCCGGTGCTCGAGTTTCCCGACGAGGAGGAGCAGGACGGCCCGGAGGGCTGCCTGTCCATCCCCGGGCTCTACTTCGACACCAAGCGTCGGCAGAACGTCGTCGCCAAGGGCTTCAGCGCCTTCGGCGATCCCGTGCAGATCGTCGGCAGCGGCCTGATGGCGCGCTGCGTGCAGCACGAGACCGACCACCTCGACGGGGTGCTCTTCCTCGACCGGCTGGATCCCGAGGGGCGCAAGGAAGCCATGAAGGCAATCCGCCAGGCCGAGTGGTACGACGGGGCAGCCCCGCCGACGGTCAAGCTGAGCCCGCACATCAGCGACCCCTTCGGTCTGGGTCGGTGACCCGAATGCGCGTGATCTTCGCCGGTACGCCGGCCGTCGCCGTTCCCGCCCTGACCGCCGTCGCCGCCTCCCGGCACGAGCTGGTCGCCGTGGTCACCCGGCCCGACGCGCCCGCCGGGCGCGGGCGTGGTCTGTCCCGCTCCCCGGTCGGCGAGTGGGCCGACGAGCACGGCGTCGAGGTGCTCACGCCGGCCCGCCCCCGCGACCCCGAGTTCCTCGACCGGCTGCGCGAGCTTGAGCCGGACTGCGTGCCGGTGGTCGCCTACGGCGCGCTGGTGCCGCCGGCGGCCCTGGAGATCCCCCGGTACGGCTGGATCAACCTGCACTTCTCCCTGCTGCCCGCGTGGCGGGGCGCCGCGCCCGTGCAGCACGCGGTGCTGCACGGTGACGAGCTGACCGGGGCCAGTGTCTTCCAGCTGGAGCAGGGCCTGGACACGGGCCCGGTCTACGGCACCCTGACCGACGAGATCCGCGCCGCCGACACCTCCGGTGACCTGCTGGAGCGGCTCGCCGCATCCGGTGCCGGGCTGCTGGTGGCGGTGCTCGACGCGATCGCCGACGGCACCGCCCGGGCCGAGCCGCAGCCCGCCGACGGGGTGTCGCTGGCGCCGAAGCTGACCGTGGACGATGCCCGAGTGCGCTGGAGTGACCCGGCCTTCGCCGTGGATCGCCGGCTCCGGGCCTGCACCCCGGCTCCGGGCGCCTGGACGATGTTCCGGGGCGAGCGGGTGAAGCTCGGCCCGGTCGTGCCGGTGCCCGAGGGCCCAGAGTTGAAGCCGGGGGAGTTGCTGGTGGAGAAGTCGCGAGTGCTGGCCGGAACGGCCACCGTGCCGGTGCGCCTCGGCGAGGTCCGTGCCGCCGGCAAGCGGGCAATGGCCGCGACCGACTGGGCGCGTGGCGTCCGGGTCGGCACCGGCGAGGACTTCGCGTGACGGCCCCCGAGGGAACGCGCCCCACGCGCTCCGGCCCGTCGACCAATCGTGGCGGGGACCGCCGTCCGGTCCGGCCACCGACGGACCGACCGCGCCGCGCGGCGTACGAGGCGGTGGCGGCGGTGCACCGCGACGACGCGTTCGCCAACCTGGTGCTGCCCATCATCCTGCGGGAGGAGGGGCTGTTCGGCCGGGACGCGGCCTTCGCCACCGAGCTGACCTACGGCACCCTGCGCCACCTGGGCACGTTGGACGCGATCCTGACCGACGCGGCCGGCCGGGACGTGGCCCGGATCGACCCACCGGTACGCGACGCGCTGCGGATCGGGGCGTACCAACTGCTGCACACCCGGGTGCCGGCGCACGCCGCGGTCTCGTCGACGGTGGACCTGGTCCGTTCGGTCGCGCCCGGCGCCAGCGGCTTCGCCAACGCCGTGATGCGCGAGGTGTCCACCCGTGACGCGGACGCCTGGGTGGCGAAGATCGCCCCACCGATGGAGACCGACCCGGTCGGGCACCTTTCGGTGGCGTACAGCCATCCGCAGTGGATCGTGCGGGCCTTCTCCGAGGCGCTCGACGGCGATCTGGGTGACACGGCCCGCCTCCTGATCGAGGACAACGAGCGCCCGCCGGTGCACCTGTGTGCCCGGCCCGGGCTGATCGACCCGATCGAGCTGGCCGACCAGGTCGGCGGGGCGCCCGGCGCCTTCTCGCCGTACACCGTCTATCTGCCCGGCGGCGCGCCGGGCGACGTGCCGGCGGTGGTCGACGGCCGTGCCCACGTCCAGGACGAGGGCTCCCAGTTGGTGGCCGCCGCACTCGCCGACGCGCCGTTGGACGGCCCGGACGGGCGTTGGCTGGACCTGTGCGCCGGCCCGGGCGGCAAGGCCGGGTTGCTCGGCGCGCTGGCCGCCCAGCGTGGTGCGCGGGTGACCGCGGTGGAGGTGGCCGAGCACCGGGCCCGGCTGGTCTCCCTGGCGACCCGGGGCCTGCCGGTGGCCGTGCTGGCCATGGACGGCCGTGAGGTCGGCGCCGACCCGAAGCTGCCCGAGCAGCACTTCGACCGGGTGCTGGTGGACGCCCCGTGCACCGGGCTGGGCTCGCTGCGGCGCCGGCCGGAGTCGCGCTGGCGCCGCCAACCGTCGGACCTGCCGCCGTTGACCCGGCTGCAACGGGAGTTGCTCGGCGCGGCGCTGCGGGCGGTCCGCCCGGGTGGCGTGGTCGCCTATGTCACCTGCTCGCCGCACACCGTCGAGACGCACGTGACGGTGACCGAGGCGGCTCGCCGTAGCGGGGTGCCGGTGGACTTCGTCGACGCCCGGCCGCTGCTGCCGGCCGGCATGCCCGGTCTGGGTGACGGGCCCACCGTGCAGCTCTGGCCGCACCGCCACGGCACCGACGCCATGTTCCTCGCCGTCCTGCGTCGAGGCTGATGTGACACGCATCCGGCCGGTCACCCGACCGGCCGGATGCGCAGGCGCTCAGGTGACCGGGAGGCCCTTGGTGCCGGCGTTCTTCATCGAGCGGGTCAGGTTCCGGTCGCTGATCCAGAGGAAGCACTGCACGCCACGGTTGCCGTTCTTCCACTCATCCTCGTACGGCTGGTAGTAGATCGTCCCGGCGCGGAACTCGAGCTGGGAGTTGTCCGGAACCTTGGCGTACTTGGCGATCATCGTCTGGCAGGCCCGGTGGGTCCGCTTGATGGTGCGGGAGAACTCGTCGTAACTGATGTCCGGGGCCTGCCAGACCCCGACGAACTCGGCGTGGTGCTTAGCGGTGCAGGAGACCGAGACCATCTCGTCGATGTCGTCCTTGATCAGCTTTGGTTCGAAGCAGCGGTACGCCAGCGGCGAGGCCCCGGTCAGCGCACCCCGGAGGCTGCCGGTGCGCAGGTCGACCGCCGTGTCGTCGATGCTGGCGATCTCGGCGACGTCGCAGCGGTACCAGCGGGCCCCGCCCGCCCAGGCCTGCGGCGACGGCAGCACGACCGTCAGGCCGAGCCGCCCGGAACGCCAGTCGGCGCCGAGCGCCTTGTTGACCTCCTTGTCGCACGCTGCCTGCGCGGTACGCATACCCACCGAGCCGAGCTGCGGAGGCTTGTCGCGCTCGGCACCCGGACCGGTGAGCGTGCCGACGTGCACGGTCTCCACCCGGTGCGACTCGGTGCACGCCGTCGGGTTGTAGCCGGACAGGAAGCCGACCTGCTGGGAGGTCTGGTGGCAGACGTCGGCGGCGGGAACGAACTGCTGCGCCGCGACGGGCGCCGGCCAGTCGTCAATGAGGTCACGGTCGACTCCGGCCGGTACGCCGCACCCGGCCAGCGCCAGTGCCAGGGCCGTACCTCCGGCGAACGCCGCCAACCACCGTCGCATCCCCGACCTCCCGCCGCTGGTGGCCTCCGGCCGGACCCAGCCGGTCGGTAGCGCCACGGCGCAGCAGCATACGGCACCGATGCTCAGATCGCGGGTAGTCCCTCTGGGCCGGCGCCGCGCATCGAGCGGGTGAGTTTGCGGTCGTCGCTCCACAGGAAACAGCGGACCCCACGGTCACCCTCCTCCCACTCCCGTTGCGACGGTGGGTAGTAGATGGACCCCGCCCGGTACGGCAGGTCGCTGTTGTTCGGCACGGCCGCGTACTCGGCGATCAACGCCATGCAGCGTTTGTGCGCCTGCTCGGCGGAGCGGGTGAACTCCGCCCAGGTCACGTCGCGCTCCTCGTAGACGCCCACGAACTCGGCGCGGTGCGGCTCCGTGCAGAGCACCGGCGCCATGTAGTTGAGGTTGTCGCCGATCAGCTTCGGATCGAAGCAGCGGTGCGTCAGTGGGGTGTCGCCGATCAACGCGCCGCGCAGGCTGCCGGTGCGGTTCACCGGGCGGGTGTTGTCGATGCTGCCGGTCTCGCTGAGGTCGCAGCGGAACCAGCGCGCGCCGCCGGCCCAGGCCGGCACGGAGGGCAGCGCGAGGGACAGGGTGAGTCGGGCCGTGTGCCAGTCGCCACCGAGCACCTCCCGGGACCGTTGGTCGCACTCGGCGCGGGCCGTGCGCAGCGCCGACGACCCGGGTTCGGGCCGGGTCTCGGACAGTGCGTCAGGCCCGACGAAGGTGCCGACGTGGATGGCCTCGGCCAGGTGGTTACGAGCGCAGTCCACCGTCTCGTAGGTGCTGGCCTGCACGACCGAGGTGATCCGGGGCAGGCAGGTGTCGGTGGCGGGGGCGAACGGCTTCGGGACCCGCAGCGCCGGCCAGTCGTCGGTGAGATCGCCGTCCGCGCCCCGCGCGGGCCCGCAGCCGGCCAGCAGCATCGTCGTGACGCCGGCCAGCACCAGCGCTGGAAACCACCGTCGCATCGTCCGCCCTTCCGGGAGCTGGCGGCCGGTCGCCGCGCCCCGCGGCGAGAACCCGGCGGGGCGTGCGGCCTAGGCACCGTCCCCGTTGGAGTGTCGTCGCGTTTCCGTCGATCGGCCAGCCGCTGATGTCTGTTCGTCCGGATTTCACGGTCCGGAGTGACCAATTCTGCACCAGTGGTCACTGTTGGATCACAGCGCGTCCCCGTTGGTGCCGCGATGCGGGTAGCGGGTGACCACGTTCGTACACTGGCCCCGTGACCGTACCGCCGCCGATCGTCGCGCCAAGCATCCTGGCCGCCGATTTTGCCCGCCTCGCCGAAGAAGTCCGTGCCGTCGAGGACGCCGCGGACTGGTTGCACGTCGATGTGATGGACAACCATTTCGTGCCGAACCTGACCATTGGACTGCCCGTGGTGCAGAGCCTGCGGGCTGTCACCGCGATGCCGTTCGACGTGCATCTGATGATCGAGGATCCGCGCCGGTGGGCCCCCGGTTACGCCGACGCCGGGGCGTACAACGTCACCTTTCACGCGGAGGCGTCCGACGACCCGGTGGCGCTGGCCAAGGACCTGCGTTCGGCCGGTGCGAAGGCTGGTCTGGCCATCGACCGGGACACGCCGATCGAGCCGTACCTGGACCTGCTGCCCAGCTTCGACACCCTGCTGATCATGACGATCAAGGCCGGTTTCGGTGGGCAACGGTTCGTCCCGCAGTTGCTGGACAAGGTGCGCACCGCCCGCCGGCACGTGTCGGCCGGTCACCTGGAGCTGCGCATCGAGGTGGACGGCGGGATCGCCGCCGACACCATCGAACAGGCGGCTGCCGCGGGCGCCGACGCTTTCGTGGCCGGCACCGCCGTCTACGGTGCCGCCGACCCGGCGGAGGCGGTACGCCACCTGCGGGCACTGGCGGAACGCGCGGCTCCCGAGGCCTGAGGTGGACCCCGACGGCGATCGTAAGGACATCATCCTCGTCGTCGACGACGACGACGACATTGCTCGTTTCGTCGAGTTCAACCTGCGGCTGCACGGCTTCGAGGTGATCCACGCCAGCGACGGCCAGGAGGCCCTCGAGGTCATCGAGCGCCAGCGGCCGGACCTGGCGGTGGTCGACCTCATGATGCCCCGGATCGACGGGCTGGAGCTGACCCGGCGGCTGCGCGCCGACCCGATGACCTCCGCCCTGCCGGTGATCATGTTGACGGCCAAGGGCATGACCGTCGACAAGGTGCACGGGCTCAGCGCCGGCGCCGACGACTACCTGGTCAAGCCGTTCGACACCGCCGAGCTGGTGGCCCGGGTCTCGTCCACGCTGCGGCGCAACAAGGAGTTCCGGGAGGTCTCCCCGCTGACCGGGCTGCCCGGCAACAGCCGGATCCGTCGGGAGATCAGCGACCGGGTCCGGCACGGCGTGGACTACGCGGTCGGCTACATCGACATCGACCGGTTCAAGAGCGTCAACGACCGCTACGGTTTCGTCCGCGGCGACGACTTCATCTCCGCGCTGGCCCGCAGCCTGCACCGGGCGGTGGTGGCGGTGGGGCTGCCACCGGCATTCCTCGGCCACGTCGGCGGGGACGACTTCGTCATCGTCTGCGCCCCGGACCAGGTCCGCTCGCTGACGTCCGCAGCGGTGGTCGACTTCGAGAAGGTCGCCGACACGCTCTACGACGCCACCGACCGGGAGCGCGGCTTCGTCGAGCTGAAGGACCGGCGGGGCAACATCCGTCGCGCCGCCCTGGTCACACTCTCCATCGGGGTGTCCCTCTCCGACGCCGGGAAGCGGTTCACCGACCCCCTGGAGGCGATCGCGGTCGCCTCGGAGATGAAGACGGTGGCCAAGAGTCAGCCGGGCTCGTATGTGGCAGTGGACCGGCGTCGCGGCGTCACCTGAGCGTGATACCGCTGTGAAGTAGCTCGCCTAGGTGGCGGCGTACCCGGATCGGCGTGTAAGACTTCCGTTGTACCCACCACGCGCTGGCGGGACTCGGTGAAATTCCGAACCGGCGGTGATCCGCGGTCCAACCGTGGTCAGCCCGCGACCCGGACGGCTCTGCCGCCCGGTGGACCTGGTGAAAATCCGGGGCCGACGGTTGGGGGCGGTTCGTCCGCGCCCAGAAAGTCCGGATGGGAGACAGCGCGCGGGACGGACGGGTCCGAGCCGGCCGCTGGCTTCAGCGTGCCGCGTCGACCCTCCGGGGCGGCTGTGCCGTTCCCGGAATCCGCCTCCGCCTGCCCGCGGCCCCATGGCCGCAGCCTCCCTGACCGCCCGCGCGCGGACCGGCGAGTGAGAGGGCAGGGGCAGCGCGATGGCCAGCGTCTCCGTCGATGAGGCGATGCGGCGTGCGATCGAGTTGGCGGCGCGCGGGCTCGGCACCACCAGCCCCAACCCGGTGGTCGGTTGCGTGCTGCTCGACGACGACGGCCAGGTCGTGGGGGAGGGCTTCCACGCGTACGCAGGCGGGCCGCACGCCGAGATCGTCGCCCTTGCTCAGGCCGGGCAGCGGGCCAAGGGCGGCACCGCGATCGTCACCCTGGAGCCCTGCAATCACACCGGTCGCACCGGCCCCTGTAGTTCCGCGCTCGTCCAGGCTGGGGTGGGCCGGGTGGTCATCGCCGTACCCGACCCCAACCCGGTCGCCTCCGGCGGCGCCGCCACCTTGCGCGCCGCCGGGGTCCGGGTCGATCTGGGGGTACGCGGTGACGAGGCCGAGGCCGGCAACATCGCGTGGCTGACCTCGATGCGCCGGGGCTGGCCGTACGTGATCTGGAAGTACGCCGCCACGCTCGACGGGCGCTCCGCCGCGGCGGACGGCACCAGCATGTGGATCACCTCGGAGGCCGCCCGGATCGACGTGCACGCGCTGCGCGGCACTGTCGACGCGGTGCTCGCCGGGGTGGGCACCGTGCTCGCCGACGATCCCCGGCTGACCGCCCGCAACCTGCGCGACGGCAGCCTGGCCATCCGGCAGCCGCTGCGGGTGGTGGTGGACAGCTCGGGGCGTACCCCGGCTGACGCCCGGGTCCGCGACGGCGCCGCACGGACGTGGATCGCGACCGCCGACGAGGTCGGCGCCAGCCCGGACGGCCGGGTCGACCTGCCAGCGCTGCTCGCGGCGTTGCACGAGCGCGGGATCCGCGCGGTGCTGCTGGAGGGCGGCCCCCGGCTGGCCGGCGCGTTCCTGGAAGCCGGCCTGGTCGACAAGATCGTCGGGTACGTCGCGCCCCGGCTGCTCGGCGCCGGCCCCACCGCCCTGGTCGACGCGGGAGTGAACACCATCGCCGAGGCCATCGATCTGGAGTTCGTCGACGTTACACAGATCGGTCCGGATCTCCGGATCACCGCTTTGCCCCGAAAAAGGGAGGGCTGACATGTTCACCGGCATTGTCGAGGAGCTGGGCGAGATCGTCCAGGTGACGCCCACGGCGGGCGATTCGGCGCTGGTCGCCGTGCGCGGCCCGCTGGTCACCTCCGACGCCCGGCACGGTGACTCCATCGCGGTCAACGGCGTCTGCCTGACCGTCGTGGAGGTGGCCGACGGCACCTTCACGGCCGACGTGATGGGGGAGACGCTGCGCCGCTCCGCGCTGGGCGCGCTGCGTCCCGGCGACCCGGTCAACCTGGAGCGGGCCGCCGCCCTGGGCAGCCGGCTCGGCGGGCACCTGGTGCAGGGGCACGTGGACGGTGTCGGCGAGCTGATCTCCCGGGAGCCGGCCGAGCAGTGGGAGACCGTCCGGTTCCGGCTGCCCGCCACCCTGGCCCGGTACGTGGTGGAGAAGGGCTCGATCACCATCGACGGCGTCTCACTGACCGTGGCCGAGGTGGGCGCGGACCAGTTCGCCGTCGGGCTGATCCCGACCACGCTCAAGCTGACCACGCTCGGCGCGAAGGGCGTCGGTGACCCGGTCAACCTGGAGGTCGACGTGGTGGCCAAGTACGTCGAGCGGCTGCTCGGCGCCCGGCTCACCGACACCGACGGTCACGGGGTGGCCTCCAGCACGGACGGAGTGGCCTGATGGGCCCGCTCGGTTGGCTGCTGGACGCCCAGGTGCAGGTGGCCGGCTCGCCGGTGCTGGTCCGGGAGATCGTCGGCAACGGGTTCGGGCTGGTCTCCGCGCTGCTCGGGCTGCGCCGGCTGCTCTGGGCCTGGCCGGTCGGCATGATCGGTAACGCGCTGCTCCTCACCGTCTTCCTCGGCGGGGTGTTCACCACCCCGCAGGAGCATGACCTGTACGGGCAGGCCGGCCGACAGGTGTTCTTCTTCGCGGTCAGCGTCTACGGCTGGTGGCGCTGGCAGCGGAACCGTCGCGCCGACGCCGGGCAGGCGGCGGTCGTCCCACGCTGGGCCACCGGGCGGGAGCGACTGGTGATGCTGCTGGCCGCCGTGGTCGGCACCGCCGCGGCGTACCCGGTGCTCGCCGCACTGGGCTCGTGGGGTCCGCTGCCCGACGCCTGGATCCTCACCGGCAGCCTGCTGGCCACGTACGGCATGGCCCGCGGCTGGGTGGAGTTCTGGCTGCTCTGGATCGCCGTGGACGCGGTCGGCGTGCCGCTGCTGCTGCGCGGCGGGTTCTACCCGTCGGCGGTCATGTACCTCATCTACGGCGCCCTCTGCGCCTGGGGCTTCGCCGCCTGGTGGCGCACCTCGCGCGCCACCCGGCCGACCCCTGTACGCCCCATCTACACGGAGGCCGTCGCGTGAGCGAGCGCAGCGAGCGAATCATCAGGTCCAGCGCCATGGTGTCTCATGACGCCACGGAGCGAAGCGGAGTGGCGGCATGAGCAGCTTTGCGGATATCGAGCAGGCGGTTGCGGAGATCGCGGCCGGTCGGCCGGTCGTCGTGGTCGACGACGCGGACCGGGAGAACGAGGGCGATCTGATCTTCGCGGCCGAGCTGGCTACCCCGGAGTTGCTGGCGTTCATGGTGCGCTACACCTCCGGGTACGTCTGCGTGCCGTTGACCGAGAGCGAGGCTGACCGGCTCGACCTGCCGCCGATGCACCACACCAACCAGGACCGGCGCGGCACCGCGTACACGGTGACGGTGGACGCCCGGGAGGGGATCAGCACCGGCATCTCCGCGGCCGACCGCGCCCACACCATCCGGCTGCTCGCCGGCGCCGCCACCGACCCGACCGACCTGGCCCGGCCCGGGCACGTGGTGCCGCTGCGGGCCCGCGAGGGCGGGGTGCTGCGCCGGCCGGGGCACACCGAGGCGTCGGTGGACCTGACCCGGCTGGCCGGGTTGCGCCCGGCGGGTGTGCTCTGCGAGCTGATCAACGACGACGGCACCATGATGCGGTTGCCGGACCTGGAGAAGTTCTGCGCCGAGCACGGCCTCACCCTGATCACCATCGCCGACCTGATCGCCTACCGGCGGCGTACCGAGAAGCAGGTCGAGCTGGTCGCCGACGCCCGCATGCCGACGCGGCACGGGGTGTTCCGGGCGCTGGGCTACCGCGCCGAGCACGACCCGGCCGAGCACATCGCGATGGTGCTGGGCGACCTCGGCGACGGCCAGGACGTGCTGGTCCGGGTGCACTCCGAGTGCCTGACCGGGGACGTGTTCGGCTCACTGCGCTGCGACTGCGGACCGCAGTTGGACGCCGCGCTGGCCCGGGTCGCGAAGGAGGGCCGGGGCGTCGTGCTCTACGTACGCGGCCACGAGGGGCGCGGCATCGGGCTGCTGCACAAGCTGCAGGCGTACCAGTTGCAGGATCTGGGCCGCGACACCGTCGACGCCAACCTCGACCTGGGGCTGCCGGCCGATGCCCGCGACTACGGCACCGGTGCGCAGATCCTGTACGACCTGGGCGTGCGCTCGATGCGGTTGCTCACCAACAACCCGGCGAAGCGGGCCGGGCTGGAAGGCTACGGCCTGACCATCACCGGCCGGGAGGGGCTGCCGGCCGGTGCGCACCCGGAGAACCTGCGCTACCTGCGCACCAAGCGGGACCGGATGGGTCACCTGCTGGACGAGTTGGACGAGGTGACCGAGGCTCCGATGGGGCGTCCGGTCGCCAACGACGAGATCGGAGCATGACGATGGCGGGTTTCGGGGAGCCGGGCGTCGACGCGGTGGACGCGGCCGGGATGACCGTCGGGGTGGTGGCCGCCCGTTGGCACGGTGAGCTGACCGACCACATGCTGGAGCGCGCGGTGGCTGCCGCTGAGGCGTGCGGGGCGCGGGCCGTGGTGGCCCGGGTCGCCGGTTCGGTCGAGTTGCCGGTGGTCGCCCAGGCCCTCGCGCGCCGCTGCGACGTGGTTGTCGCCCTCGGCGTGGTTGTCCGCGGTGCCACCGCCCACTTCGACTACGTCTGCCGCTCGGTCACCGATGGGCTGACGCGGGTGGCGCTGGACGAGGGCAAGCCGGTGGCGCACGGGGTGCTGACCGTGGAGACCATCGAGCAGGCCCGGGACCGGGCCGGTCTGCCCGGCTCGGCCGAGGACAAGGGCTGGTCGGCCACCGTCGCCGCGCTCGACGCGGCGCTGGCCGTCCGTACGCTGGCCAGCAACGGGCAGCGGGTCGGCTTCGGCGGCTGACCCGTCGTCAGGGGTGACCGGTGTTCAGAGGCGACCGGTGTTCAGAGGCGACCGGCCTCGATGATCCGGTGGAGGAACTGCCGGGTGCGAGGCTGGGTCGGCTCGCCGAGCACCTGCTCGGGCGGGCCGCTCTCGATGACCCGGCCCGCGTCGAGGAAGCAGACCTCGTCGGCGACCTCCCGGGCGAAGCCCATCTCGTGGGTGGCCAGCACCATGGTCATGCCGTCGGCCTTCAGATCCCGGATCATCGTCAGCACCTCGCCGACGAGTTCCGGGTCCAACGCGGAGGTCACCTCGTCGAGCAGCATCAGTCGAGGTGAGTTCGCCAGCGCCCGGACGATCGCCACCCGCTGCTGCTGCCCGCCGGAGAGCCGGTCGGGGTAGGCGTCCGCCTTGGCGCCGAGCCCCACCCGGTCGAGCAGGTCCCGGGCCTGCGCCTCCGCCTCCGCCCGTGCCCGCCGGTGTACGCGGCGCGGCGCGAGGGTGATGTTCTCCAGGACGCTCAGGTGCGGGAAGAGGTTGTACGCCTGGAACACCATGCCGATCCGCCGACGGACCCGGTCCGGGTCCACGCGGGGATCGGAGATGTCCTCCCCGTCCAGCTCGATGGTGCCGTCGTCGAGTTCCTCCAGCAGGTTCACACACCGCAGCAGGGTGGACTTGCCGGACCCGGACGCGCCGATCAGGGCCACCACCCGGTGCTCGGCGACGGTCAGATCGAGCTGGTCGAGCACGACGTGGCCGGCGAACTCCTTGCGCAGGCCCCGGCAACGCAGCAGTGCCATGGTCATCCTCCCGACTGTCGGCGGGCCGCGCGCAGTGTCACCCAGTCGGTGACCGCGATCAGCGGTATCGCGAGCAGCACGAAGAGCACCCCCGCCACGACGTACGGCGTGTAGTTGAACGACTGGGCGGTAGCGATCTGGGCGGCGCGGACCGCGTCGATCGGCCCGGCGAGCGAGACCAGCCCGACGTCCTTCTGCAACGCCACCACGTCGTTGAGCAGCGGTGGCGCCACCCGACGGACGGCCTGTGGCAGGACCACGTGCCGCATCGTCTGCCGGTAGGTCAGACCCAGCGAGCGGGCCGCGGCGAGTTGGCTGGGATGCACCGACTCGATGCCGGCCCTAAACACCTCGGCGAGGTAGCCGCCGTAGGTGAGGACCAACGCGAGCCCACCGAGCACCAGCACCGGCGGCATGCCCTGCAGACGCAGCCCGGGCACGCCGAGGGTGAGCAGGTAGAGCACGATGATCAGCGGCAGGCCCCGGAAGGTGTAGGTGTAGCCGGCGGCCAGTGCCCGGACCGGGAAGAAGATGGGGCCGCGCAGCGTCCGCAGCACCGCGATCACCAGCCCGAACACCAACGCGCCGGCCGCACAGCAGACCAGCAGACGGACGTTGAGCCAGAGCCCGCTCAGCACCGCCGGCAGCGCGTCCCAGGCGATCTCCGGGTCCAGGAACGACTGCCGGACGCGGTCCCAGCCGGGTGCACCGGTCACCGCGATCACCAGCAGCGTGCCGAGCGCCGCCGTGGACGAGGCCGCGACCAGCACGCTGTAGAAGGTCTGCCGACGCCGGTACGCCCAGCGCCGCAGCTGCGCCTCGGAGGGAACGTGATCCAGAAGGGTCACCGCAGCTCGGCCGCCCCCGCCACCTGCGCGAGCCACTTCTGCTCCAACTGGGTCAGCGTGCCCGCCTCACTGAGCCGACCGACCGCGCCGGTCACGCAGGAGGTCAGCGGCGAGTTCTTGTCCAGCAGCAACCCGAACGCCTCGGGCGTGCCGACCTGCGGCACCTGCCCGACGATCATCGCGTCGGTGATCTCCGCGCCGGTGATGTAGAAGGCGGTCGGCAGGTCCACCACGAGCCCGTCCAGCTGCCCGTTCTGCAGGGCCTTCTTGGCGTCGTCGTTGCTGTTGTAGACCTGCGGCTTGGCGGTCGGCTTGATCACGTCGGTGATCGCCTGGTAGCTGGTGGTGCCGACCTGGGCGCCGAGCCGGGCGTCGCGGAGGTCGGCCAACGACGTCCTGCCGGCGATCTTCGAGGACTTCAACGCGATGACCGTCTGCCGAACGAGGTAGTACGGCGCGGAGAAGTCGACCGCCTGCTTGCGCTCCTCGGTGATGGAGAACTGGTTGATGTCGAAGTCGAAGTCCTTGGGTCCGGGTGCGATCGCGGTGTCGAACTTGACCCGGGCCCAGGTGACATCGGCGCGGGCGTAGCCGAGCTTCTCGGCCACCGCGTACGCGACGGCGGATTCGAAGCCCTCGCCGTTGTCCGGCTTGTCCTTGGAGAACCACGGCTCGTACGCGGGCTGATCGGTGGCGATGGTGAGCTTGCCCGGCGTACGAGTGGGCAGGCTGTCCTTGGCGCAGGACGGCGATGCGGTGACGGTGGGGGTCGGTTCCTCGTCCTGTGGCGCGCATCCGGCGGTGGCTACGACGACGGCACCGGCGAGGGTGAGCGCGAGGAGACGTGAGCTGCTGGCCATGGCGGACAGCGTAGAGCTCCATGGGCATCGATCGAAGATTGTCCCACCATGTTGATAGGGAATTGTCCGCTTGCTGGGTTTCGGCGGACCCGGACGCGGGGCGCCGGTCGGCCGGCTGGAAGAATCCTCTTCCGTGAAGACGTTCGAGGAGTTGTTCGCCGAGCTGCAGGCCAAGGCCGCCGCCGGCACCCCGGGCTCGGGCACCGTCGCCGCCCTGGACAAGGGGGTGCACTTCATCGGCAAGAAGGTCGTCGAGGAGGCGGCCGAGTCGTGGATGGCCGCCGAGCACGAGGGGCCGGAGCGCACCGCCGAGGAGATCTCCCAGCTGCTCTACCAGGTCCAGGTGCTGATGCTCGCCAGCGGTCTCGAGCTCAAGGACGTCTACCGACATCTGTGAGTGCCCCCACCCGTTGATCGCCATCCGGATCGAAGGAGCACTCCGTCATGCTGCGTGTCGCCATTCCCAACAAGGGCACCCTGGCCGAGCCGGCCGCCCAGATGCTGCGCGAGGCGGGCTACCGCCAGCGCACCGACCCCAAGGACCTCGTCTGCCGGGACGAGGCCAACGACGTCGAATTCTTCTACCTCCGCCCCAAGGACATCGCCACCTACGTCGGCTCCGGTGACCTCGACCTCGGGATCACCGGCCGGGACCTGCTGATCGACTCGGCCGCGCCGGCCGAGGAGGTCGTCGACCTGACCTTCGGTCAGGCCACCTTCCGCTTCGCCGCCCGCCCCGACGACATCGCCTCCGTGCAGGACCTGGGCGGGCACCGCATCGCCACCGCGTACCCGGGGCTGGTCGAGCGGCACCTCGGCGAGGCGGGCGTCAAGGCCGACGTGATCCGCCTCGACGGCGCGGTGGAGAACGCCGTACGCCTCGGCGTCGCCGACGTCATCGCGGACGTGGTGGAGACCGGCGCCACCCTGCGCCAGGCGGGCCTGGTGGTCTTCGGTGAGCCGCTGCTGCGCTCGTCAGCGGTGCTGGTCCGTCGTGCCGGCGCACCCGCGCTCCCGCAGGCCGAGCAGTTGCTCCGCCGCCTGCACGGTGTGCTGGTGGCCCGCCGCTACGTGATGCTCGCCTACGACGTGCCGGCCGGTCTGCTGGACCGGGCCAGCGGGCTCACCCCGGGCATCGAGTCGCCCACCGTGTCGCCGCTGCACCGCGAAGGCTGGGTGGCGGTGCAGGCGATGGTGCTCCGCGACGATGTCCACCGCATCATGGACGAGCTGTACGAGCTGGGCGCCCGCGCCATCCTGGTCACCAACATCCACGCCTGCCGGCTCTGACCGGCTGCGCGCGTAGCCGTCGGTCCGCTTGATCGACTCAGGATCGCCGACGTGGGGGTGTCCACCCGCTTGGAGACCCCCACGTCGCCGACCTGGAGTGGATCTCCCATTCGCGCGGCCTGTCCTGGGGCCGACCCGCGCGATGATCACGCTCGAACATGGTTGTAGTGGCCTCCAGCCCTGACCGAGGCCACTACAACCTGGATCGAGCACGATCTTGCGCGTGGCGGCGCGTGGCGGCGCGTGGCGTGGCGGTGCGTGCGGCGGGTGGCGGTGCGTGGCGGCGCGTGGCGTGGCGGTGCTTGCGGCGGGTGGCGCGCGTGGCGTGGGAGGTGTCGTGCGTGGCGTGGCGCATTGAGTGGTGGCTCGGCGGGTGGTGCGTTCGACGGGCGGGTGCGGGTGGCAGACTGGTGGGGTGAGTGAAACCGAGCTGATCCGCCTGAAGCCCCGCCGCATCCGGATGGTCTGCTGGTCCGCGGCGATCGCGCTGTTGGTGGTGTTCGCTCTGGTTGCCACCTCGTTGAGTGGGCCGACCGGCGACGGCTACGGCAGCTTCCAGCGCGGTGACCAGATCGCCATGATCGGCCTGGGCGTCTTCGGTGCACTGGGCTTCCTGATGTTCACCCGCCCCCGGGTCGAGGCTGACGCGCGCGGTGTCCGGGTGCGCAACGTCATCAGCTCGTACGAGCTGCCCTGGGAGGTCGTCCGGGGCATCCGCTTCGACCGGGGCGCGCCCTGGGCCACCCTGGAGCTGCACGACGACGACCTGCTGCCGATGATCGCCCTGCAGGCGGCCGACAAGGAATTGGCCGTCGAAGGGGTCCGCGCACTGCGGCGACTGCACCAGGAGCACCAGGCCCGCCTGGCCGAGCGCGCCGTCGGCCGCTAACCAGCCCTCGCCCCGCGCTGCACCGCCCCGCGCTGCGCGGCACCGCCCGCCCCGGCCGGTGGTGCTGCTTGAGCCGGTCTGCCCGTGCTGCCCGCCCCGGGCGGCATTGCCGCTTGAGCCGGCCTGTCCGCTCGCCGGCCGGCCTGTCCGCTCGCCGGCCGGCCTGTCCGCTCACCGGCCGGGCCTGACGACCCCGCTGCCCTGCCTCTTGCGACCCCGCCGTCCTGCGCCTCATGACCCCGCCGCGCCTCACCCGCCCGCGCTGGCGCAATCTACACACCGGCTGCCCAAAGCCACACAACATCCCCGAAACTGCTGCCTCCGGGTGCGCTGATGCAGCAGTTTCGGGGAAACTGTGCGGATCTTGGCCGACGGAGGGCGGTCCCGGCCCGGAGGAACCCAGGGACCGGGGTGTCCCGGTTTGAGGCCGGCCGGGGCGCCGGTGTAGTGTTGTCGAGTCGACCAGGCTGTCTCCGCGTGCGAGCAGACAGCCTTGAAAGCGGAGCGCCTGCTCCCACCCGAGTCGCCGCTACGGTGGCCGGGTCCGGTCCCCGGTTTCGGGCATGTCCCGGCGCCGGATGCGCGATCGTATGATCGTGCTGGCCGGTCGAGCGGGCCCTGGCATGCGCCGGGGCCTTCTGCTTTTCGAGTCGGTTCCCACCTGGGGGCCGCAGGGTCGGCAAGAGAGCGGAATCGACTCGAGGAGGCCCCATCAGCGTCGAACCACGCGTGAACGAGCAGATCCGGGCACGTGAGGTCCGACTGGTCGGCCCAGAGGGTGAGCAGGTGGGCATCGTCCCGCTGGAGCGCGCCCTTCAGCTGGCTGCGGACGTCGATCTGGACCTGGTCGAGGTTGCGCCGATGGCGCGCCCGCCGGTGTGCAAGCTCATGGACTTCGGCAAGTTCAAGTATGAGAGCGCACTGAAGGCGCGCGAAGCGCGGCGTAACCAGCAGCAGACCGTCATCAAGGAAATGAAGCTTCGGCCGAAGATCGACCCGCACGACTACGAGACCAAAAAGGGTCACGTGGTGCGGTTCCTCAAGGCGGGCGACAAGGTCAAGGTGACGATCATGTTCCGCGGTCGCGAGCAGAGCCGCCCGGAGCTGGGTTACCGGCTCCTGCGCCGGCTCGAATCCGAGATCACGGAACTGGGATACGTCGAGGCCGCTCCGAAGCAGGACGGCCGAAACATGATCATGGTTCTCGCTCCGCATCGGGCCGTGAAGGCCTCCGCGGTCGCCGCTACGGCGTCCCGCGGTGCACCTCGGGACCGGGCAGCGGACGAGTCCGACGCTCCGGAAGCCGATGAGACCGCGGCGGTCGGCGAGACCGCAGCAGCCGGTGACACCGGCCTCGCCGCCGACACCAGCGGCGAGTAACAGGGGAGAGACGTTCCACATGCCGAAGATGAAGAGCCACACGGGTATGGGTAAGCGGGTCAAGGTGACCGGCAAGGGCAAGATCGTTGCCCAGCAGGCCGGCCTCCGCCACAACCTGGAGAAGAAGCCCTCCACCCAGACCCGCCGGCTGACCGGCACGGTCGTGCTGGCCAAGGCCGACGTCAAGCGCATCAAGAAGCTGCTCGGCCGCTGACGCGCGCCACCTTTACGTAATAAGGAGTTGAGATGGCACGCGTCAAGCGGGCTGTGAACGCCCAGAAGAAGCGTCGTACCCTGCTGGAGTCCGCGAGTGGTTACCGCGGTCAGCGCTCCCGGCTGTACCGCAAGGCCAAGGAGCAGGTGCTGCACTCGATGCAGTACGCCTACCGGGACCGTCGCGACCGCAAGGGCGACTTCCGGCAGCTGTGGATCCAGCGGATCAATGCAGGCGCCCGGGCGAACGGGATGACCTACAACCGCCTGATCCAGGGCATGCGTCTGGCCGGCATCGAGGTCGACCGTAAGATCCTGGCCGACATGGCTGTCAACGACGCCGCTTCCTTCGCGGCGATCGTTGAGCTGGCCCGGGCCGCGGTCACGGCCGAGGGCACCGGCGGCGCGGCGGCTCAGGCCGCCTGATCCCCACGCACCAGAGCGAGGCGTCTCCCGTGTCGGCACCGCCGTCCGGGGGGCGCCTCAATCGTGTCGGAGGACCACCCATCATGGCTTTCACCCCGCGTACCCCCAGGGTTGTCGCCGCCCGCCGCCTGCAGCGCCGCCGGGACCGCGACGCCACCGGCCTGTTCCTGGCCGAGGGCCCGCAGGCGGTCCGCGAGGCCCTCGCACGGCCGGGGGTGGTCACTGAGCTTTTCGGTACGCCCACCGCCCTCGACCGGCACCCGGAGCTGCCCGCCGCGGCGGCTCACGCCGACGTGCCGGTCTCCGAGGTGACCGACGACGGGTTGGCCGCGTTGGC
The DNA here is from genome assembly GCF_040607415.1 of Micromonospora sp. NPDC005291. Classification (NCBI taxonomy): domain Bacteria; kingdom Bacillati; phylum Actinomycetota; class Actinomycetes; order Micromonosporales; family Micromonosporaceae; genus Micromonospora; species Micromonospora sp. NPDC005291. The sequence goes on along the minus strand of NZ_JBEXGR010000012.1, from coordinate 33,513 downwards.
CGAGACCGTCGCCCCGCAGGGGTTGGTCGCTGTCTGCCGGCACCTGGACGTGTCGCTGGAGCAGGCGCTGGCCAACGGGCCGCGCCTGGTGGCGGTGCTCGCCGAGATCCGCGACCCGGGCAACGCCGGCACGGTGCTGCGCACCGCCGACGCGGCCGGGGCGGGTGCGGTGGTCTTCGCCGGCGACGCCGTCGACCCGTACAACGGCAAGTGTGTACGCGCCTCCGCCGGCAGCCTCTTCCACCTCGACGTGGTCCGCGCCGCCGACCCGGCCCAGGTGGTCGACGCGCTGCGCGCCGCCGGGCTGTCTGTCTTCGCCACCACGGGGTACGGCGACAGCGACCTGGACGACCTGACCGACTACGGTCGGCTCGTCGGGCCCACCGCCTGGCTGTTCGGCTCGGAGGCGCACGGCCTGCCCGCGGAGTTGACCGCCGCCGCCGACGCCCGGGTGCGGGTGCCGTTGTACGGGCGCGCGGAGAGCCTCAACCTGGCTGCCGCAGCGGCGGTCTGCCTGTACGCTTCAGCGAGAGCACAGCGCTGAGGTTACGAAAGCCGGCGCGACTGACAGCAGGGGAGAGTCTCCGTCCATGAACGCGCCACGGCGTTCGTTTAGCCAGCCCGCCGGTGTCGGCGGGCGGCGTGCCTGACCTGCTCCCTGCACAACTCCTACCGGCGGGCTGCGGCGCAGCCGCGCGTCCGTAGACTCGCTTAGCCGCCCGTTGAGGGCTGGCGCCGCCGTGAGGGAGTGCCCGTACGCCATGAGCTACCGCAACGATCCGTACGACCCGAAGCAGGTCGCCCTGCTTGACCCCGCCGCCCTGGACGAGGCTGTCGCGGACGCCACGAAGGCGTTCACGGCGGCGACCGATCCGGACGCGCTGACCGCGCTGCGCTCGGTGCACCTCGGTGACCGGTCACCGGTCTCGCTGGCCCGGCGTGAGATCGGCGTGTTGCCGCCGGCCGCGAAGTCCGACGCCGGCAAGCGGGTCAACGAGGCCCGCCGGGCGATCGAGACCGCGTACGCCGACCGCGCCGAGGTGGTGGAGCGCGAGCAGGCCGAGCGGGTGCTGGTCGAGGAGCGGGTGGACGTCACCCTTCCGTACGACCGGCGTCCGCGTGGTGCCCGGCACCCGCTGAGCACCCTGATGGAGTCGATCAGTGACCTCTTCGTCGGGATGGGCTACGAGGTGGCCGAGGGGCCCGAGGTCGACCTGGAGTGGGTCAACTTCGACGCGCTGAACATTCCGGCCGACCATCCGGCGCGCGGGTTGATGGACACCTTCCACATCGCACCCGAGGGCTCCGGCCTGGTGCTACGCACGCACACCTCGACGGTGCAGACCCGCACGATGCTCAGCCGCAAGCCGCCGATCTACGTGATCGTGCCCGGCCGCGTCTACCGCACCGACGAGATCGACGCCACCCACAGCCCGGTGTTCCACCAGGCCGAGGGCCTGGTGGTCGACAAGGGCATCACGATGGCGCATCTGCGGGGCACGCTCGACCACTTCGCCCGCGCGATGTTCGGCCCGGAGGCGAAGACCCGGTGGCGGCCGCACTACTTCCCGTTCACCGAGCCCTCGGCGGAGTTCGACGTGTGGTTCCCGGAGCACCGCGACGGCCCGCAGTGGGTCGAGTGGGGCGGCTGCGGGATGGTCAACCCGCGGGTGCTGCGCGCCTGCGGCGTCGACCCGGAGGTCTACTCCGGATTCGCCTTCGGCATGGGCATCGACCGGACCCTGATGGTCCGGCACGGGGTCAGCGACATCCGCCATCTCTTCGAGGGCGACGTGCGGTTCAGCCGCGCGCTCGGGACCGGGGCGTAGGCGATGCGGGTACGAGACACGGGAACGGTGGTCTGAAGTCATGCGAGTTTCTGTCAGTTGGCTGCGGGAGTACGTCGACCTTCCCGCCGGCCTGGCCACCGGCGACCTGGAGCAGGCCCTGGTCGACCTCGGTATCGAGGTCGAGTCCGCGGTGGACCTGGCCGAGACCGTCACCGGCCAACTCGTTGTCGGTGAGGTGCGCGAGATCGAGGAGCTCACCGGCTTCAAGAAGCCGATCCGGTTCTGCCGGGTGGACGTGGGTGACGCGAACGGCACCGGCGAGCCGCAGGAGATCGTCTGTGGGGCGCGCAACTTCGCCCCGGGTGACCGGGTGGTGGTGATCTTGCCCGGTGGTGTGCTGCCCGGCGGCTTCGCCATCGGCGCCCGCAAGACGTACGGGCACAACTCCGCGGGCATGATCTGCTCGGCGAAGGAGCTGGGCCTGGGCGACGACCACTCCGGCATCATCGTGCTGGGGTCGGATGTGACGGCCAAGCCGGGCGACGACGCGCGCCCGGTGGTGGGCCTCGACGACGTCGTGCTCGATCTGGAGATCACCCCCGACCGGGGGTACGCGCTGAGCCTGCGCGGCCTGGCCCGGGAGTTGTCGCACGCGTTCGACGTGCCGCTGCGCGACCCGGCCCTGGTGCCCGCGCCGAGCGGCACCGAGGCGCCGGCGTACCCGGTGGAGGTTCGCGACACGGTCGGCTGCGACCGGTTCACCGCCCGCCTGGTCCGCGGTGTCGACCCGAACGCCCCCACGCCGTCCTGGATGCAGCAGCGGCTCGTCACCGCCGGCATCCGCAGCATCTCGTTGCCGGTCGACATCACCAACTACGTGATGGTGGAGCTGGGTCAGCCGATGCACGCCTTCGACGCCGATCGGATCGCCGGACCGTTGGTGGTCCGGCGCGCCGAGGCGGGGGAGAAGCTGACCACGCTCGACGGGGTCAACCGGGTGCTGACCGCCGACGACATGGTCATCTGCGACAGCACCGGCCCGATCTCTCTGGCCGCGGTGATGGGCGGCGAGACCAGCGAGGTCGTCGCCGGCACCACCAACGTGCTCTTCGAGGCGGCGCACTGGGACCCGGCGATGGTCGGGCGGACGGCCCGCCGGCACAAGCTGTTCAGCGAGGCCGCGAAGCGCTGGGAGCGGGGCGTCGACCCGGCCGTCGCGTTGGTGGCGCTGGAGCGTGCCGTGCGGCTGCTCACCGAGCACGGCGGTGGCACCCCGAGCGTGGAGATCCTCGACATCGACCACGTGCGGCCACGTACCCCGATCAGCCTTCCGGCGGACCTGCCGACCCGGCGGGTCGGGGTCGAGTATCCGCCGGCGCGGGTGGTCGCCCTGCTGGAGCGGGTCGGCTGCACGGTCGCGCAGGGCGCGGACCGGTTGTCTGAGGACCCGGGCGCGGTCGGCGTGGCCAGCGGCGCCGCGACGGCGCTGAGCGTCACGCCGCCGACCTGGCGGCCCGACCTGACCGATCCGGCCGACCTGGTCGAGGAGGTGGTCCGCCTCGACGGGTACGACCGGGTGCCGTCGGTGTTGCCGACCGCGCCTCCCGGCCGCGGGCTGACCCCACGCCAGCGTCGGCGCCGGGCGGTCGCCGGGTCACTGGCGGAGCGGGGGTACGTGGAGGTGCTCGCGCACCCGTTCGTGTCGCCGGAGTTGGCCGACCTGCTCGGCCTCCCGGCCGACGACCCGCGCCGGCCCGCCGTGCGGCTGGCCAATCCGCTGTCCGAGGAGGAGCCGCTGCTGCGTACCACGTTGCTCGGCCCGCTGCTCGGCATCCTCAAGCGCAACCTCGGCCGGGGGCACCGCGACCTGGCGCTCTATGAAATCGGGGCGGTCTTCCATCCCCGCGTCGGTGCCGGCAGCCCGCCGGCGATGGGCGTGGACCGGCGCCCCACCGACGCGGAGTTCGCGGCCGCCGACGCGGTGGTGCCGGTGCAGCCGGTGCATGTCGCGGCGGTGCTCACCGGTGACCTCGACCCGGCCGGCTGGTGGGGGTCGGGCCGACCGGCCGGCTGGGCGGACGCGATCGAGGCGGCCCGTGACGTGCTGGCCGCCGCCGGGATCCCCGACGAGTGGGTCGAGGTGCGGGCCGCCGAGTACGCCCCGTGGCACCCCGGCCGCTGTGCCGAGCTGCGGGTCGACGGCGCGGTTGTCGGGCATGCCGGTGAGCTGCACCCGGTGGCGGTGGCGGCGTTGGAGCTGCCGCGTCGTACCTGCGCGATGGAACTGGACCTGGACGCGCTGCCGGCGGCTCCGGTGACGCCCGCCCCGGCGGTCTCCGGTTTCCCGCCGGCGCTGATCGACGTGGCCCTGGTGGTGGACGACTCGGTGCCGGCGGAGCAGGTGCGCCGGGCGCTGGAGGCGGGCGCCGGTGAGCTGCTGGAGGACGTGCGGTTGTTCGACGTGTACTCGGGCGCGCAGCTCGGTGCCGGTCGCCGGTCGCTGGCGTACAAGCTCACCTTCCGGGCACCGGACCGGACGCTCACCGTCGAGGAGGCGGTTGCGGCACGGGACGCGGCGGTCGCCGTCGCGGCGGAGCGTGTCGGCGCCACCCTGCGCGGCGCCTAACGGGATCGACCCGTCCCCGCCCCGCGATCTCTTAATCCGCGGGTTCGGGGTTCGAGTCCCTGGCGGCGCACCAACGATCAAGGCCTTGACCTGGTGGTTCACACCGGGTCGGGGCCTTTTTCGTGTACGTCGATGGTGGGTGGTCGCTCGGCGGGTGCTCGGTAGCCGTTGGACCGGGGCGGCATTGCTGGAACATGTCGTTGTTCCGTGGACACCTTCGCTCATTGCCATTTCTGAGGTGGCCAGCCTGCATCGGGCCTTCGGGGTCATTGGCGCATCCCCTCGCCCTGGGGCGACGGGCTTCCTTCGAGCACCCACGCGGAGCCGGTCGTTGGCGATTACGCTGGCGGCGTGGGGGGACAGCCTCGGGTTCGTGTGCAGGGCGATCTCTATCACCCGGTGGTGCCGCCCGGTGCCGTGTACGTGGGGCGGCAGGGGTTCGGGTTGCGGCGTTCTCCCTGGGCCAATCCGTTCAGCCTGCGAAAGCATGATCGGGCGGAGGCGTTACGCCTCTATCGACAGTGGCTTGTTGAGCAGCCGGCCCTTGTTGACCGAGCGCGTCGGGAACTCACGGGGAAGCAGTTGGCGTGCTGGTGCCGCGTCGAGGATGCGTGCCATGCCGACGTGCTGACCGACATCATCGGTTGACGTGCAACCGGTACCGAGCGGTGGGCCGTCTCGGTGCGTACACACCGCCGATGCTGAAGGACTGCGGTCTTGCCGCTTGGTTGCCTACGTAGAAAGCGACGTCGTGGTCAGCGGCGCAGAGCTGGGTGAGGAATTTGTTTCTCAGCTGCTCCGCAGCCTCCGCGTCGGTGAGCTGGTCCAGACGACGTTGTAGGACGACGAACTCCCAGTCCCAGAGTGTCTGCTGGTGACCGCGGCAATGACGGTCCGCGCAGCGGTAGCGGTAGGCGCCGGTGAAGCGTGGTGCTTGAAGCGGGCTGCGCTTGGCGGGTTCCAATAGGTCGAGCTGGTTGAGGTAGCCAGCGATCTTCTTGCGGTCCTCCGCCGACCAGCCGGGATGTCGCTTGACCTGAAGAGACGAGATGTCGGCCACGCGAATCAGCGCGATCGATCGTGCGCTCCGGTCGTCGCGGGCCTGTTTGTTGAGCTGGCACATGGAGTCTTCAATGAGTGGTTCGAGGAGGTTTCGACGCGACTGCCGACTGGCAATGTGTCGCTCGGTGGTGATGGTGTCCACGATCGGCTTCCAGCTCTCGCGCCGCTGGTCTTGCCTGGCTGGCAGTGCCTCGACGTGGATGATGTCGTACTTGTGGAACTTGCCGTCGTCGTCGAGGTCCCGATAGTGGACCGGGTAGAGGCGAATCCAACCCGTCCAGGGCGGGTCCATGCCCAGTGCCCCGACGCAGACCGTCTCCCCGTACCGCGCGGAGGGGTTGGGTGCCGCCTTAACTGTGATCAGGAGACGGAGTTTCGCTGGTCGTGCCAGGACTGGCTTTGGTCTCGGATCTTCGTCGGTGCTCGGTCCCCACAACGGAAGCTGTTCCAACGGAACCACCCGCATCGCTAAACGCAGCTGACCAGATGCATTTAGTTACATAGACAGTCTCGCATTTGAGTGCGGCGAGCGCTAGCCGGCAGGGGGAGGGTCAGCCCCGCAGTCGAATGCCGGCGTGCAGAACTCGTCTGGTAACCACTGTCTCGGCGCGTGACACGCATCGCCGAGCAGGGAAGGCGCGTGTCGGGCGTTTCTGGAGATTGGTGCCGCGGCACGGCGCTCTCCATGTAGATACGCTGATCAACCGGTAACCCCGGCCACGGGAAGCGCGGGGTGGCGTGCCCACCCCGCGCCCACACAGGTTGAGGACTCATGCGTACCACCACGATCGGCGACGTGAAGGTCCTGCTGCCGGACCTCGAACCGGACGACCTCGACACCACGACGGACCTGGACGGAGACCTCACCGAGGCCCTGGTGGAGGGCGCAGCGTGGCACGGCTCGCACCTTGAGGACGCCCGCATCCGTAGCAGTCTGATCACCGGCGTGGACCTGAGCGAGAGCACCTGGGAGGCGGGCAGCCTCTACGGCTGCGAGATCACCCGCACCGACTTCTCCGGCGCGACCCTGACCGGCATCACCATCGAACGCTGCGCCATTACCGGCTCCCGGTTCACCGGCACCAGGCTCACCGACGTACGCCTCAAGGACGTCCTGTTCGACGGCTGCCGCTTCGACTACGCCACCTTCCACCGCGTCGCCGCCGCCGGCTCGGTCGCCTTCACCGATTGCACTCTCACCAACGGCGCGTGGTCCTCCTGCCGACTACCTCGCATCGCGCTGCGGTCATGTGACCTCGCTGGACTGGAATTGGACTCGTGCCACCTCGACGGCACTGACCTGCGGGGCAGCCGGCTCCAGGGCCTCAAGACGCCGCTGGACAACCTGCGCGGCGTCACCCTCGGCGAAGACCAACTTCCTGACTTCACCCAGCTGACCGTCGCCGCCCTCGGCCTCACCGTCCTCAACAGCTGAAGCCGAGGAGGGATCGTGCTCGCTGAACCCACTGGCAGCCCGGACACGATCCTCGTCTGCATCCGGGGCAACTCCGGCTCAGGCAAGAGCAGCATCGCCCGCGAGCTACGACGCCGGCACGGTCGGGGCTGCGCCCTGGTGGAGCAGGACTACCTGCGGCGCATCCTGCTGCGCGAGCGGGACCAGCCCGGCGGCGCGGCACCGGCGTTGATCGGGCAAACCGTTCGGTTCGCGCTGGACCACGGCTATCACGTGGTGCTGGAGGGCATCATGCACACCAGCCGCTATCGGGGCCTGCTGACCTCCCTGCGGGACGGCCACCGCGGCCGGTCACTGTTCTGCTATCTCGACGTGTCCCTGGCCGAGACCCTGCGCCGACACCTCACGCGCCCGCAGGCCGGTGAGTTCACCGCCGAGCACATGAGCGGCTGGTACGCCGCCCACGACGTCCTGGGCTGGCCCGACGAACTCGTCCTCCCCGAGACCACGGGACTGGACGAGGCCGTTGAGGCCATCGCGGCTGCTGCCGGGCTACCCCAGACCGGACGCGACGATGACCTGCTTCCGAGCGTTCCGTCCCCGTAGGGCAGCCCAGCCGGCTACCGGTGTCGCCGTTGCGGCGCACAGTTCGCCGACGTCGGTCCCGAGTAGCCAAGACAGCCCGTCAAGCACGGCGACTGCGGCGGATGGAGCTCGCTCTACCGCGCCCGCCTGAGCCAGCTCTCGATGACAGTGAAGTCGCGCTCGGTCAGTCCGTGACGCGGGTCGACCCGATGCAGCAGGGCCGGGCCGTGGTGATGAGTCGGTACCCACTGCTGATCGGCGGGGGAGATCGCGCTACGTCCCATCGCGGTGTGCTCGACACGACGGGCGGATCCCTGAGATGGCGGCACATTTCCATGCAGTGGGCTGTATGAAGTTGCAGTGAGCCGTTGGTCGCTGCTAGCCTTCGTTGCATAGTCATGCGGAGGTGAGTATGGGGATCCGAGTCGCGGTCGCCGGGGCGAGCGGCTACGCCGGGGGCGAGCTGCTGCGCCTGGTCGCTGGTCACCCGGAGTTCGACCTGGTCGCCGCCACCGCCCACAGCCAGGCCGGGCACCGCGTCGACGTGGTGCACCCGCAGCTCACCGGGCTCGACCTGGTGCTCGGCGCAACCGACCCGACGACGCTGGCCGACGCGGACCTGGTGTTCCTGGCCCTGCCACACGGCGAGTCGGCGGCCCTCGCGGCCCAGCTCCCGGCCGAGGTGCGGATCGTCGACCTGGGCGCGGACCACCGGCTGGCCGACCCGTACGCCTGGGCGCAGTACTACGGCGGCACGCACGCCGGGCAGTGGACCTACGGCCTGCCCGAGCTGCCCGGCCAGCGGGAGCTGATCTCCGGGTCCACCCGGGTGGCGAACACCGGCTGCTACGCCGCCGCGATCACCCTGGCGCTCGCGCCGCTGATCGCCGACGGCGCGGCCAGCCCCGCCGACGTGGTGGTGGTCGCCGCCTCCGGCACCTCCGGCGCTGGGCGGGCGGCCAAGCCGCACCTGCTGGCCAGCGAGGTGCTGGGGGACCTGTCGCCGTACCGGGTCGGCACCCACCAGCACGTACCGGAGATCAAGCAGGCCACCGGCGCGACCGGCCTGTCGTTCACCCCGGTTCTGGCGCCGATGCCGCGCGGCATCCTGGCCACGGTCACCGCGGTGCCGGCGCGCGGGGTCGACCCGCAGCAGGTGCTGGCGCAGGCGTACGCGGACGCGCCGTTCGTGCACGTGCTGCCGGAGGGCCGCTGGCCGCACACCGCCGCCACCCTCGGCTCGAACTCCTGCCACCTGCAGGCCACCGTCGACGTCGACTCGGGTCGTCTGATCGTGCTCAGCGCGCTGGACAACCTGGGTAAGGGCGCAGCCGGTCAGGCCGTGCAGAACGCCAACCTGATGCTCGGTCTGCCCGAGACGACGGGCCTGTCGATCTGGGGAGTCACCCCTTGAGCGTCACCACCCCACGGGGTTTCCGGGCGGCCGGTGTGGCCGCCGGTCTCAAGGCCAGCGGTGGCGCGGACGTCGCCCTGGTGGTCAACGACGGCCCGGACGCCGGTGTCGCCGGTGTCTTCACCACCAACCGGGTCAGGGCCGCGCCGGTGCTCTGGAGCCAGCGGGTCGTGCAGGGCGGTGTGGTCCGCGCCGTGGTGCTCAACTCCGGTGGCGCCAACGCCTGCACCGGCCCGGCCGGCTTCCAGGACACGCACGCCACCGCCGAGCACACCGCCGCCGCGCTGACCTCGGTCAGTCCACGGCTGATCCTCGGTGCCGGTGATGTCGCGGTCTGCTCCACGGGGTTGATCGGTGAGCGGCTGCCGATGACGAAGCTGCTGCCGGGCGTCCGCTCGGCGATCCGAGGGCTGTCCCGTGACGGCGGCCCGGCCGCTGCCGAGGCGATCATGACCACGGACACCCGGCCGAAGACCACGGTGGCCCGGGGTAGCGGCTGGACGGTCGGCGGCATGGCCAAGGGCGCCGGGATGCTCGCGCCGGGGATGGCCACCATGCTCTGCGTGCTGACCACCGACGCGGTGGCCGGGCCGGCAACGCTGGACGAGGCGCTGCGGGCGGCGACCCGGGTCACCTTCGACCGAGTCGACTCCGACGGCTGCATGTCCACCAACGACACCGTGCTGCTGCTGGCCAGCGGCGCGAGCGGCATCGAGCCGACTCCGGCCGAGCTGGCCGCTGCCGTCACCGCGGCCTGTCACGACCTGGCCCAGCAGTTGGTGGCCGACGCCGAGGGCGCCACCAAGCAGATCGCCATCGACGTGGTCGGCGCCGCCGACGAGGACGACGCGGTCGAGGTGGGCCGCACGGTGGCCCGCAACAACCTGGTCAAGACCGCGCTGTTCGGCAACGACCCCAACTGGGGGCGGATCCTCGCCGCCGTCGGCACCACCGCTGCCGCGTTCGAGCCGGACGAGGTGGACGTGGCGGTCAACGGGGTGTGGGTGTGCCGGGGCGGTGCCGCCGCCGAGGACCGCTCGAAGGTCGACCTGATCGGGCGGGACGTGACCATCCGGATCGACCTGCACGCCGGTACGTCGGCCGCGACGATCTGGACCAACGACCTGTCCCACGCGTACGTGCACGAGAATTCGGCGTACTCGTCGTGAGCGCGAGGAACGTAGCGCAGCGGAGTCCCGCAGTCGCGAACGGAAGACTGGCGCGGTGAACCTCAGCACCGACCTCACCCGCGCGCAGGTCAAGGCGGAGACGCTGATCGAGGCGCTGCCCTGGCTGGCGCGTTTCTCCGGCTCCACGGTCGTGGTCAAGTACGGCGGCAACGCCATGACCGATCCCGAGTTGCAGCGGGCGTTCGCGGCCGACATGGTCTTCCTGCGGTACGCCGGCCTCAGGCCCGTGGTGGTGCACGGCGGCGGCCCGCAGATCTCCGCCATGCTGGGCCGACTCGGCATCGCCAGTGAGTTCCGGGGTGGTCTGCGGGTGACCACCGCTGAGGCGATGGACGTTGTCCGGATGGTGCTGGTCGGGCAGGTGGGCCGCGAGCTGGTCGGGCTGATCAACTCGCACGGTCCGTTCGCCGTGGGCCTTTCCGGGGAGGACGCCCGGCTGTTCACCGCGGTGCGCCGCCCGGCGTACGTGGATGGGCTGCCGGTCGACGTGGGCCAGGTCGGGGATGTGGAGTCGGTCGACGTGTCCGCGGTGACGGACCTGATCGAGGCCGGTCGGATTCCGGTGATCTCCACGGTGGCGCCGGACGTGGACGGGGTGCTGCACAACCTCAACGCGGACACCGCCGCCGCGGCGCTGGCCATCGCGTTGCAGGCCCGCAAGCTGGTCGTGCTCACCGACGTGGCCGGCCTGTACGCCGACTGGCCGGACACCACCAGCCTGGTCTCCGAGATCGTCGCGGATGATCTGGCCAAGCTGCTGCCCAGTCTGGAGTCGGGGATGGTGCCGAAGATGGAGGCCTGCCTGCGGGCGGTGCGTGGGGGAGTGCCCGCCGCGCACGTCGTCGACGGTCGGGTGGCGCACTCCACGTTGCTCGAGGTGTTCACCTCGGAAGGGTTCGGAACGATGGTCACTCCGTCATGAGCACGTTGGCGCAGCGCTGGAAGCAATCCATGATGGACAATTACGGCACGCCGCCGATGGCGCTGGTCTCCGGCGCCGGTGCCGTGGTGGTCGACGACGCCGGGCGGGAGTATCTCGACCTGGTGGGTGGCATCGCGGTGAACGCCCTCGGCCACGCCCACCCGGCCGTGGTGGCCGCGGTGTCGAAGCAGGTCGCCACTCTCGGGCACGTCTCCAACCTCTATGTCGCCGAGCCGCCGGTCGCCCTGGCCGAGCTGCTGTTGGCGCTCGCCGGCCGGCCCGGCCGGGTCTTCTTCGCCAACTCCGGCGCGGAGGCGAACGAGGCGGCGTTCAAGCTTTCCCGGCGTACCGGCCGCAGTCATGTGGTGGCCACCAACGGCGGTTTCCACGGCCGCACCATGGGTGCCCTCGCGCTGACCGGCCAGCCGGCGAAGGCCGACCCGTTCCGGCCGCTGCCGGGCGAGGTGACCCACGTCGACTACGGCGATGTCGCCGCCCTCGACGCGGCCGTCACCGACGCCACCGCCATGGTGATCCTGGAGCCGATCCAGGGCGAGAACGGGGTGCTCGTCCCGCCGGCCGGCTACCTCGCCGCAGCGCGTCGGATCACCGCCCGGCACGGGGCGTTGCTGGTCCTGGACGAGGTGCAGACCGGCATCGGACGCACCGGGCACTGGTTCGCGCACCAGGCCGAGGGCGTGGAGCCGGACGTGGTCACCCTGGCCAAGGGGCTGGGTGGCGGGCTGCCCATCGGTGCCACGCTGGCCTTCGGCCGCGCCGCTGACCTGCTCACCCCCGGCTCGCACGGCACCACCTTCGGTGGCAACCCGGTCAGCTGCGCGGCGGCGCTCGCCGTGGTGGCGACCATCGCCAACGAGGGCCTGCTCGACAACGTCAAGCGGGTCGGTGAGCGGCTGCGCCGGGGCATCGAGGCGCTGGGCCACCCCCTGATCACGGGGGTACGCGGCACCGGGTTGCTGCTCGGCGTGGCGCTCACCGCGCCGGTGGCGTCGGTGCTCGCCGAGGCTCTGCGGGAGGCCGGCTTCCTGGTCAACCCGGTGCAGCCGGGTGTGGTCCGGCTGGCCCCGCCACTGATCCTCACCGGCGCCCAGGTGGACGCCTTCCTCGCCGCGCTGCCCGCCGCCCTCGACGCGACGGCCCCGGCAGCCGCCGGAGCGGAACGCGGGTCATCCACGCTGCCCGCCACGACCATCACCACGACGGGAACGACTTCATGACCCGGCATCTCCTGCGCGACGACGACCTCTCGCCCGCCGAGCAGTCCACGGTCCTCGACCTGGCGGCGCGGATGAAGGCGGACCGGTTCGGCCACCGGCCGCTGGCCGGCCCCCGCTCGGTGGCGGTGCTCTTCGACAAGCAGAGCCTGCGGACCAGGATCTCGTTCGACGCCGGGATCGCCGAGCTGGGCGGGCACCCCCTGGTCGTGGACACGCAGGTCACCCACTTCGGCCGGGGTGAGTCGCTGGCCGACGCCGGGCGCGTGCTGTCCCGCTACGTCGCGGCCATCGTGCTGCGTACGCACGGCGACGACCGGATCGCCGAGGTCGCGGCGGGCGCCAGCGTGCCGGTGATCAACGCGCTCACCGACGGCTTCCACCCGTGCCAACTGCTGGCCGACCTGCTGACCGTGCGGGAGCGGTGCGGTGGCACGGCCGGCCGCACGCTGACGTACGTGGGGGACGGCGCGAACAACATGGCGCAGTCGTACCTGCTGGCCGGGGCGATGGCCGGGATGCACGTCCGGATCGCCGGGCCGGCCGGGTTCGCACCGGATGCGGCCGTGGTGGACCAGGCGGCGCAGATCGCCGCCAGCACCGGCGGGTCGGTGCGGGTCCTGACCGACCCGGCCCAGGCGGTACGCGACGCCGACGTGCTGGCCACCGACACCTGGACGTCGATGGGCCAGGAGGCCGACGGGCTGGACCGGATCACCCCGTTCCTGCCGTACCAGGTCAACAAGGAGCTGCTCGGCCAGGCCGCACCGGACGCCATCGTGCTGCACTGCCTGCCCGCACACCGTGGCGAGGAAATCACCGATGAGGTGCTCGACGGCCCGCAGAGCGCGGTCTTCGACCAGGCGGAGAACCGGCTGCACGTGCAGAAGGCGCTGCTGACGTTCCTGCTGGGCACCGCGAACGGCGACCCCCGATGACGGCGCCGTTGACCCGCGCGGCCCGGCATGCCCGGATCGTGGAGCTGATCCGCGACAAGGCGATCCGGTCGCAGACCGAGTTGGCCGACCTGCTCGCCTCCGACGGCGTCGGCGTCACCCAGGCCACCCTCTCCAGGGATCTGGAGGAGCTGGGTGCGGTCAAGGTGCGCGGCGGCGACGGCCCGGCCGTCTACCTGATCCCCGAGGACGGTCAACGGCCGCTGCGCGACGCGGAGGCCGCACCGGCCCGTCTGGTGCGACTGCTGCACGAGCTGCTCAACGGGGTCGACTCCAGCGGCAACATCGCCGTGCTGCGTACCCCGCCGGGCGCAGCCCAGTACCTGGCCAGCGCGTTGGACCGAGCGGGCCTGCCCGAGATCGTCGGCACCATCGCTGGCGACGACACCATCCTCGTCGTGGCCCGCGAGGCCGTCGGCGGGGCCGCACTCGGTGAGAAGCTCGCCGGCTGGGCCCGCCGGGAAGACACCGTTGAAGGGAACACCACATCATGACCGAGCGGGTCGTCCTCGCGTACTCGGGAGGGTTGGACACCTCCGTCGCCATTCCGTACCTGGCCGAGCAGACCGGCGCCGAGGTGATCGCGGTGGCGGTCGACGTCGGGCAGGGCGGCGAGGACCTCGACGCGATCCGGCAGCGTGCCCTGGACTGCGGCGCCGCCGAATCCGAGGTGGTCGACGCGCGCGACGAGTTCGCCGCCGACTACTGCCTGCCGGCCATCCGGGCCAACGCCCTCTACATGGACCGCTACCCGTTGGTGTCGGCGCTGTCCCGGCCGCTGATCGTCAAGCACCTGGTGACCGCGGCCCGTAAGCACGGCGGCACGATCGTGTCGCACGGCTGCACGGGCAAGGGCAACGACCAGGTCCGGTTCGAGGTGGGCCTGAACGCGCTCGCCCCCGACCTGAAGATCGTCGCGCCGGCCCGGGACTTCGCCTGGACCCGGGACAAGGCGATCGCCTTCGCGGAGGAGAAGGGGCTGCCGATCGACGTGTCGGCCAAGTCTCCGTACTCGATCGACCAGAACCTGTGGGGTCGCGCGGTGGAGACCGGCTTCCTGGAGGACATCTGGAACGCCCCCATCGAGGACCTCTACTCGTACACTGCCGACCCGGCGCAGGACCGCGACGCCGACGAGGTCGTGATCACCTTCGACGGCGGCGTGCCGGTGGCGATCGACGGTGAGACGGTCACCCCGTACCAGGCGATCCTGGAGCTGAACCGGCGCGCCGGCGCCCAGGGCGTGGGCCGGCTCGACATGGTCGAGGACCGCCTCGTGGGCATCAAGAGCCGCGAGGTGTACGAGGCTCCCGGCGCGATCGCCCTGATCACCGCCCACCAGGAGCTGGAGGCGGTGACCGTGGAGCGGGACCTGGCCCGGTTCAAGAAGAGCGTCGACCAGCGCTGGGGCGAGCTCGTCTACGACGGCCTGTGGTTCTCTCCGCTGAAGGACTCGCTGGACGCGTTCATCGACGACGCGCAGCGGCACGTGAGCGGCGAGGTGCGGATGACCCTGCACGGCGGCCGGGCCACCGTCACCGGCCGGCGCTCCGAGGCGAGCCTCTACGACTTCGGAATGGCCACCTACGACACCGGCGACACCTTCGACCAGTCCCTGGCGAAGGGCTTCGTGCAGTTGTGGGGCCTGCCGAGCGGGATGGCCGCCGCGCGCGACGCCCGGCTGGGCGGCTGACGACCATGGGGACCACAATGGGTGGGGTGGACGACAAGAGCCTCACCGAGAACAGCGCCGCCACCAACCGGACCAGCCTGTGGGGTGGCCGGTTCGCCGGTGGCCCCGCCGAGGCGCTCGCCCGACTGTCGGTGAGCGTGCAGTTCGACTGGCGTCTGGCCCCGTACGACATCGCTGGTTCCCGGGCGCACGCCCGGGTCCTCGCCGGTGCCGGCCTGCTCGACCCCGAGGAGTTGGGCCGGATCCTGGCCGCCCTGGATGACCTGGAGGCCGCCTGCGCCTCCGGGTCGTTCCGCCCCACCATCGACGACGAGGACGTGCACACCGCGCTGGAGCGCGGGCTGCTGGAGCGCCTCGGCAGCCTCGGCGGCAAGCTGCGCGCCGGCCGGTCCCGCAACGACCAGGTCGCCACGGACCTGCGGCTCTACCTGCGCGACCACGCCCGGGGCGTGGCCAGCCGGCTCGTGGAGCTGGCCGACGCGCTCGTCGAGCAGGCCGAGCGACACATCGACACCGCCGCGCCCGGCATGACCCACCTCCAGCACGCCCAGCCGGTCACGTTCGGGCACTGGTTGCTCGCTCACGTGCAGCCGCTGCTGCGTGACCTGGAGCGGATGCGCGACTGGGACCACCGGGCGGCGATCAGCCCGCTCGGCGCGGGCGCGCTGGCGGGCTCCGGGCTGCCACTGAACCCCGTGGCCGTGGCGAAGGAGCTGGGCTTCCGCACGTCCTTCGCCAACTCGATGGACGCGGTCGCCGACCGGGACTTCGTCGCCGAGTTCCTCTTCACCACCGCCCTGATCGGGGTGCACCTGTCCCGTCTCGGCGAGGAGGTCGTGCTCTGGACGTCGCACGAGTTCGGCTGGGTGGAGCTGGACGACTCCTTCGCCACCGGCTCGTCGATCATGCCGCAGAAGAAGAACGCGGACATCGCCGAGCTGGCCCGCGGCAAGTCCGGCCGGCTGGTCGGCGGCCTGGTAACCGTGCTCACCATGCTCAAGGGTCTGCCGATGACCTACGACCGGGACATGCAGGAGGACAAGGAGCCGGCCTTCGACGCGGTCGACACCCTGGAGCTGCTGCTCCCGGCCCTGGCGGGAATGATCTCCACGATGACGGTCCGGGTGGACCGCCTCGTCGCCGCCGCCCCGGTCGGCTTCTCCCTGGCCACCGAGGTTGCCGACTGGCTGGTCCGGCGCAACGTGCCGTTCCGTGACGCGCACGAGATCACCGGCCGGCTGGTGGCGCTCTGCGCGGCCCGGGAGTGCGAGCTGGAGGAGGTCTCCGATGAGGATCTCGCCGCGGTCAGCACGCACCTCGACCCGTCGGTGCGCGATGTGCTCTCGGTCCGTTCGGCCCTCGCGGCCCGGACCACCCCCGGTTCCACCGGCCCCGGCCCGGTCGCCGACCAGCTCGCCGCTGCGGCGGACCAGCTGGTTGGCTGGCGGGAGTGGGCCACCGAACGAGTCGTACCGCGCTGACCTCGCCGTGGCGTCGGCGCATGCCGCCGGCGCCCCGGCCGGTTCAGGCCGCCGGGCGCTCCCGCTTCGGGAGCTTGGCCACCACCATGTCGTACGACGCGTCGACCGCCTCGGTCAGCTCCTCGTCGTCGATCCCGCCGTCCAGGCGCAGCGTGTTCCAGCCGGACCGACCGATGTAGGCCATCACCCGGGCGTCGTCGGGGTGCCGGTGCAGCCACTCGTCGGCAACCTCCCGGGTCGGCCCGCACTTGATGCCGACCGTCGGCTTTCCTTCGCCGCTGCCGAGGAACGCGAAGATCCGACTGCCGACCTTCACCACCTCGTCGCCCTCCCACGGCCGGTCCAGCCACGCTCCCGGCTTGGCCAGGCAGTACGTCAGCATCTCCGTGCGCTCCATGGGTGCCTCCTCGTCGTGCGCACAGTGTGCCCGCCCGTCGGCACACTGTGCGCCGGTCCGCCCGTCCGGTCGCCGGGTGGCGGTCAGTCGGTCTGCTCGGCCGAACGGGCGGCGACCCGCTCGTAGCGCTGTCGGGCGGCCTGCGCGCTGCCCAGGCCCAGCCCGTACGCGATCGCCTGCCAGGTCAGCCCGCGGTCGCGGGCCAGCGTCAACAGGCCCGCCTCCAGGGCGTCCACCTCGGCGCGGACGTGCGGCAGCAGGGTCAGCGCGGCGGTGAGGTCGGCGGCGTCGACCGGCTCCTCCGCCGGCTCCCGCTCCGCTCCGCCCGCGGCCAACGCGGTGACCAGGGCCACCGCCTCCCACGGGTCCAGCACGTACGGGTGGGCCCAGCGCCCACGCTGGGTGTCGGTGCTGGCGTGCCGATCGCTGATCCGCTGCAGTGCCTCGTGGGTGCGGTGGGCGCGGGCGTGGGCGGGGTGGGGCGCGGTGAACGGATCGTCCGTCGTCATGCCCCGAGCACACACCCTCAACGGAACATTGTCAACAGAACGTTCAACGATTGGGTGTCCGCGCGTGGGGTTCGCGGCCCGGCTGGGTACCGTCGGGTCATGGATCTGTTGCCCGGCGCGGACGCCACCGACGCCGACGTGGCGGCGCTGGCAGACCTGCTCGCCGGTCCGCTGCTACCGGCCGCGCGCGGGCTGCTGGGCTGCCAGCTGCACGCCGGCGGCGTCACCGTCGGGATCACCGAGGTCGAGGCGTACGCCGGCACCGCCGGTGACCCGGCCTCGCACGCCCACCGGGGGCGCACGCCACGCAACGCGGTGATGTTCGGGCCGGCTGGGCACGCCTACGTCTATTTCACCTACGGGATGCACTGGTGCATGAACGTGGTCACCGGGGTGGAGGGGGAGGCCGCCGCGGTGCTGGTGCGCGCCGGGGAGGTGGTGGACGGCCTGCCTACCGCTCGGGATCGCCGACCGGCCGTGCGTCGGGACGTGGACCTGGCCCGCGGTCCGGCCCGGCTCTGCGCCACGCTCGGCATCGACCGTTCGGCGTACGGCGGGTATCTGCTGGGCGACGGGCCGGTCCGGTTGCGTCCGCCGACGCGGCCGGTGCCGCCGGAGGCGGTGGTCGCCGGTCCGCGGGTCGGTGTGACCGGCGCGCACGATCTGCCGTGGCGGTTCTGGCTCGACGGCGACCCGACGGTCAGTGTGTACCGGCGACACGTGCCCCGCACCCGGCGCTGACCCGCCGACGTGTGTCCGACGAATGTGTCGGGGGGTGTGGCCATAATCACCGCACCTGCTCACCGACGGTTCGGAGGACGTCATGGCAACGCTGCTCGCGATCGGCACGGCCAAGGGTTTGTTTCTCGCCACCAGCGGCGACGACCGGCGCAACTGGGAGATCACCGGCCCGCACTTCCCGATGACCGGTGTCTACGCGGTCGCGGTCGACACGCGCCGCCCCACCCCGCGGTTGCTCGCCGGGGTGACCAGCTCACACTTCGGGCCCAGCGTCGCCACCAGCGACGACCTCGGTGCCTCCTGGGACGAGCCCGACCAGGCGCCGGTCGCCTTTCCGGCCGACACCGGGGTCTCCCTCGGGCGGGTCTGGCAGCTGACGCCCGCCGGCCCCGACGAGCCGGACGTGGTCTGGGCCGGCACCGAGCCCTCGGCGCTGTTCCGGTCCACCGACGGTGGCCGCAGCTTCGAGCTGGTCCGCTCCCTGTGGGACCACCCGCACCGCCCCCAGTGGGGGGCCGGCTTCGGCGGTCAGGCCGTGCACACCGTGCTGCCTCACCCGCGTGACCCGGCCCGGCTGCTGGTCGCCATGTCCACCGGCGGCGTCTACCGCTCGCAGGACGCGGGGGCGAGCTGGGCACCGGGCAACACCGGCATCCGCGCCTACTTCATGCCCGACGAGTGGCCGGAGTTCGGGCAGTGTGTGCACAAGGTCGCTCGGGACGCCGGCAACCCCGAACGGCTGTACGCGCAGAACCACCACGGCGTCTACCGCTCCGACGACGACGGTCGCACCTGGTCCTCGATCGCCGACGGGCTGCCCAGCGACTTCGGCTTCCCGATGGTGGCCCACCCGGGGCGCAGCGGCATGGTGTGGACCTTCCCGTTGGTGGCCGACAGCGAGCGGTTCCCGACCGACCACCGCTGCCGGGTGTTCCGTTCCGCCGACGCTGGCGGCAAATGGGAGCCGCTGTCGGTGGGGCTGCCCGAGGGGCCGTTCTACCCGGCGGTGCTGCGCGACGCGATGTGCGCTGATGACGCCACCCCCGGTGGGGTCTACTTCGGCACCCGCTCCGGCTCGGTCTATGCCAGCCGCGACGAGGGCGACTCCTGGTCCCTGGTGGCGGCGCACCTTCCCGACGTGCTCTGCGTCCGGGCCGCGGCGGTCTGAGCGTGGTCACCGTGCTGCTGCCCGGTCCGCTGCGCGGTGAGGCCGGCGGCGCCAGTCGGCTGAACGTCACCGCCGCCGGGACGCTGCGGGCGGTCCTCGACGAGTTGGCCGCCGATCATCCGCGGCTGGCCCGGCGGATCCGTGACGAACGCGGTGAGCTGCGCCGTTACGTCAACGTCTTCGTCGACGGGGAAGATTGCCGGCACTCCGGCGGTCTGGCCACCCCGGTCGGCGACGACGCGGAGGTGCAGGTGCTGCCCTCGGTCGCGGGCGGCTGAGGCGCCCGTGCCACTCGCGGTCTACCTGGCCGCTCGCCGTGCCTTCCACTCCAGATCGGCGACGTGGCGGTGTCCTGGCGACCAGATGCCCCCACGTCGCGGACCTGGAGTCGATCGCCTGCCGCGACGACGAGGGTGGCCAGCAAACGGCGGCCAGGCCGCTCAGCCCGGCTGTGCGCCGCGCCATCGAGCGCTTTGTCCGGTTTGGCTTCCGGATCGCGGGGTCGGTTGCCCCCAGCGTCCGTTTCCGGAGTGATGGGCGCCACTGCGAGCCGTCCCGCCGACGGAATAGTTGACTCGTCAAATAAGTTGTGAGCTGCGTCCGGGTACCACGGAGGAATCCGGTTCGACACGCGAGGAGCTGGTCATGCAGTTCGGAGTCTTCACCGTCGGCGACGTCACGGTCGACCCGACCACCGGTCGGGAGCCGACCGAGCATGAGCGGATCAAGGCGATGGTCGCCATCGCGCTCAAGGCCGAAGAGGTCGGTCTGGACGTCTTCGCCGCCGGTGAGCACCACAACCCGCCGTTCGTTCCCTCGTCACCGACCACCATGCTCGGCCACATCGCGGCGCGCACCGAGCGGCTGCTGCTGTCCACCGCGACCACGCTGATCACCACCAACGACCCGGTGAAGATCGCCGAGGACTACGCGATGCTCCAGCACCTGTCCGACGGCCGGGTGGACCTGATGATGGGCCGGGGCAACACCGGGCCGGTCTACCCGTGGTTCGGCAAGGACATCCGCGCCGGAATTCCCCTCGCGATCGAGAACTACGACCTGCTGCGCCGGCTGTGGCGCGAGGACGTGGTCGACTGGAAGGGTCGCTACCGCACGCCGCTGCAGTCGTTCACCTCGACGCCGCGCCCGCTCGACGGTGTGCCCCCGTTCGTCTGGCACGGCTCGATCCGCAGCCCGGAGATCGCCGAGCAGGCCGCGTACTACGGGGACGGCTTCTTCGCCAACCACATCTTCTGGCCGAAGGAGCACACCGAGCGGATGATCAGTCTCTACCGCGAGCGGTACGCGCACTACGGCCACGGCACCGCCGACCAGGCCATCGTCGGCCTCGGCGGGCAGGTGTTCATGCGGCGCAACTCGCAGGACGCGGTCAAGGAGTTCCGTCCGTACTTCGACAACGCCCCGGTCTACGGGCACGGGCCGTCGATGGAGGAGTTCACCCGGGAGACCCCGCTGACCGTGGGCAGCCCGCAGCAGGTCATCGACCGGACGCTGGGCTTCCGTGAGTACGTCGGTGACTACCAGCGGCAGCTGTTCCTGATGGACCACGCCGGGTTGCCGCTGAAGATCGTGCTGGAGCAGCTCGACCTGCTCGGTGAGGAGGTCGTGCCGGTGCTGCGCAAGGAGTTCGCCGCGCTGCGTCCGGCGCACGTCCCGGAGGCGCCGACCCACGCCTCGCTGGTCGCCGCGGCCGGCGGCGCCAAGGACAGCACCGTCCACGCCGTCGACGACGTGACGGGCAAGGCACCGGAGGTGGCCCGATGACCCGTCGGACCCTGGCCGTGGTCTCCGCGGGGCTGAGTCAGCCCTCGTCGACTCGGCTGCTCGCCGACCAGCTCGCCGCGGCTACCCGCGACGAGTTGGTCCGGCGCGGCTCCGAGGTGGAGCTGCACGTCGTCGACCTGCGGGAGTACGCCCACGACGTGGTGAACAACATGCTCACCGGGTTCCCGCCGGCAGCGCTGCGCAAGGCCATCGACGCGGTGACCGGAGCGGACGGCATCATCGCCGTCACCCCGATCTTCAGCGCCTCGTTCAACGGGCTGTTCAAGTCCTTCTTCGACGTACTGGACGCCGGGTCGCTGGTCGACCGGCCGGTGCTGATCGGGGCAACCGGCGGCACCGCCCGGCACTCGCTGGCACTGGAGCACGCCGTCCGCCCGATGTTCAGCTACCTGCGGGCGGTGGTGGTCCCCACCGCGGTCTTCGCCGCCCCGGAGGACTGGTCCGATGGCACCGCCGACGGAGCGTTGCGCGGTCGGATCCTGCGCGGGGCTGGGGAGTTGGCCGACCAGGTCGAGCGTCGGCCACCGGCCAGTGGCCCCGCCGATCCGTTCGCCCTCACCACCGATTTCCTCCAGATGCTCGGCCGGGGCGACGACGCGACGGTCAGCTGACCGGGTAGGGGTGGGCGACCAGCACCGGGCAGCGCGCGTGCTGGATCGCCGCCTGGCTGACCGAGCCGAGCAGCATTCCGGCGAATCCGGCCCGGCCCCGGGTGCCCACGACCAGCAGCGACGCCGTGCCGCTGGCCTCGATGAGCCCCTCGGCCGTGCCGGCCGCCCGGACCGGATGCTCGCGCACGACCAGGTCGGGGTGCTCGGCGCGGACCGCGGCGGAGGCGTCGGCCAGCAGCCGGACCGCCTCGGCCTGGAACACGGCCTGCGACTCCTCGGGCTCCTCCGGCACCGGCCGGCCCCCGCCCGGCGGGCCGACGTGCACCAGCACGAGCGGCACATCCCGCAGCGCTGCCTCGTCGGCGCCGTAGCTCGCGGCGAGCCGCGACGACTCGGACCCGTCCACGCCGACCAGCACCGGGGCGTCCGCCGGCACCGGCTGCTCGTCCGGGCGGACCACCAGCACCGGGCAGTGCGCGTGCGCGGCCACCTGCGCGCCCACCGAGCCGAGCAGTAGCCCGGCGAACCCGCCCAGCCCTCGGGTGCCCACCACGACCAGGTCGGCCCGGCGGGACTCCTCGATCATGGTGATGCCGGGACCGCCAGCGACCTGGCGTACCTCGACAACCAGGCCGGGCCAGCGGTCGGCCAGGTCGGCCGCCGTGCGCTCCAACATCTTCTGCGCCTCCTCGGAGGGCGCCGGAACCCCGATGTCGTACGGGTTGAGCGGCACGCCGTAGCCGAGCGGGTGCAGGTAGCCGTGCACCAGGTGTAGCGGCCGGGATCGGAGCAGGGCGGCGCGGGCGGCGTGCTCCGCGGCGACGAGGCTGGACGGCGACCCGTCCACACCCACCACGACAGGTCGATTCATCGGCTCTCCCAGGGTCGGTCAGCTCATTGTCGGCGGTGCACCCCCGCCCCGCCGCCGAACTCGCCGGCACGGAACCAACCGAACGCCGGTCCGCGCCGGTCGGGCAGCGGCCGGCGCGGCCGGGGGCACAGTGTCAGTCTTTGCGGTCTTTGCGGTCTTCGCGGCGACGCCGGACGATCGCCACCGGGCTCTGCGAGTGGTGCAGCACCGCGTGGCTCACCGAGCCGAGCAGCATGCCGGCCAGCGCTCCTCGGCCGCGCGCCCCGACCACGGTGAGCTGCGCCGTGGCCGACTCCTCCACCAGCATCCGCGCCGGCGCGCCGTACGCCACGCGGTGCCGCACGGGCACGTCGGGGTACCGCTCGGACCAACCGGCGAGGGCCTCGGCGAGCACCCGCTCCTCCTCGGCGACGAGCGCTTCCACGTCGTACGCCACCGGTAGGAGGTCGCTCGGCGCGACCGGGATGATCCAGGCGTGCACGGCCACCAGATCGGTGCCGCGCAACGAGGCTTCCTCGAAGGCGAACTTCAGTGCCTCGGTGGACAGGTCCGAGCCGTCGACCCCGACCAGGACCGGCCCGTCGGCGCGGCCCTCACCCTTGACGACCAGCACCGGGCAGTCGGCGTGGGCGGAGACCTGCACCGCCACCGAGCCGATCAGCAGCCCACCGAAGCCGCCCAGGCCGCGGCTGCCGAGCACCAGCAGCACCGCGTCCCGGGAATGGGTCAGCAGCACCGGCGTGGCCGCGCCGTCGACCACCGCGCTGGTGACGGTGAGTTCTGGCGCGACCTTGCCGGCCTCGGTCACCGCCTCGGCGACAAACTGTTCCGCCTCGTGGCGAAGACCGGCGTGCAGGGGAGCGCCCGGCGCCGGCGCGAGCGACACGTCGTAGAGCGGCCAGATGAACGCGTGCACCACCCGCAGTGGGCGGCCTCGCGTCACGGCCTCCCGGGCGGCGACCCGCACCGCCTCCAGCGCCGATGCCGAACCGTCCACAGCTACCACCACGGGTGCGCCGGGTCTGATGGTCATCACGTCCTCCTTCGTCCGTTCTCATCCTCGTGCAGTGCCGGCCGGCTGGTCAGAGGCGGACGGCAAGGGACCGGGGGTCATTGGTCCCGTCACCGTGTCGCGTCAGCTCGCGGTGTCGGCCGGGCGGCGGGTCAGCCGCAGCGCCAGCCCGGGCAGGGCGCTGACCGCCGCGCAGGCCAGCAGCACGGTCGGTGTCAGCGGGTCGGTGCCGAGCAGCTCCCGCAGCGGGGCGAGCAGCACCCCGGCGACCTGAAGGAGCGCCGACACCGCGACCGCGATGAGGAGGCCCGGGTTGCCGCGTCGGGCGCCCGCAGGCCGGGGTGCCCGGACCGCCAGCGCCACGCCGAGCTGGGCCAGCCCGAGCACCACGAAGACCACTGACTGCCAGGGTAGGTCCCGGTGGGCGGCGAACACCCCGGCGCCGAGCACAACGGCGGCGATCAGGGCGCCGGTGAGCAGGACGTCCCGGCCCAGCCCGGCGCCGAGCACCGACTCCTGCGGCGAGCGGGGTGCTCGGCGTAGCGTCCCCGGCTCGGCCGGCTCGGCGCCGAGTGCCACCCCGGGCACTCCGTGGGTCAGTAGGTTGACCCAGAGGATCTGGGCGGGCAACAGCGGTACGGCCAACCCGAACAGCGGGCCGATCAGCATCACCAGGATCTCCGCCACCCCGCCGGACAGCGCGTAGCGCAGGAACCGGCGGATGTTGTCGTAGATGCGGCGGCCCTCGCCGATGGCGGTGGCCACGGTGGAGAGGTCGTCGTCGACCAGCACCAGGTCGGCTGCCTGCCGGGCGACCTCGGTGCCGCCGCCCATGGCCACCCCGATGTCGGCGCGGCGCAGCGCGGGCGCGTCGTTGACCCCGTCGCCGGTCATCGCGACCACGTGTCCGCGGGACTGTAGGTCGGCGATGATGTCGAGCTTCTGTTCCGGCTGGGTTCGGGCGAAGATCCGGGTGTCCGGGTGCGCCGTCGCCGACTCGTCGTCGCCACGAGCGAGGGGGTCGCCCTCGCGCCACAGGCCGAGCTGAGCGCCGATCGCGGCGGCGGTGGCCGGGTGGTCCCCGGTGATCAAGAGTAGTCGTACCCCGGCGGTGTCGAGGCTGTCGGCGATCTCGGGGGCGCCCGCGCGCAGCGGGTCACCGACGGCGACCAGCCCGAGCGGACGCAACCCGGTCGGCGCGGCGGGGTCCGGCAGCGTGTCCACCAGGGCGGCGGCGACGGCGAGCACCCGCAGCCCTTCCCCGGCGAGTTGGTGGGCGGTGCGGGTCAGCGCGGCGATCTCGCCGTCGGTGGCGTCGAGCAGGGGTGCGCCGAGGACGCTCTCCGGGGCGCCCTTGCAGACCACGAGGTAGCGCTGGTCGCAGGAGCGGTGCACGGTGACCATCCGACGCTGGGTCTGGTCGAACGGATGCTCGGCGACGCGCGGCCAGGCGCCGCGGGTGTCCTGCGGGTCGAGGCCGCACCGGGCCGCGAAGGCGACGAGCGCCGCTTCGAGGGGGTCGCCCACGGCGCCCCAGTCGGGTCGTTCGTCGTCCGGAGGCGCCAGGGCCGCGTCGTTGCAGAGCAGCCCGGCCCGCGCCAGCCGGCGGAGTTCCTCCGGTACGGCCACCGCAGCGCCGTCCTGGTGCACTCCGCCGTGCGGGGCGTACCCGCTGCCGGAGACCCCGTATCGCGCTCCGTCGGTGGTGACCACCCGCTGCACCGCCATGCGCCCCTCGGTGAGGGTGCCGGTCTTGTCCGAGGCGATCACGGTCACCGAGCCGAGTGTCTCCACCGCGTGCAGCCGGCGCGGGATGGCGTGCGCGGCGGCCATCCGTCGTGCGCCGAGCGCCAGTGCCAGGGTCACCACCGCCGGCAGTGACTCGGGCACCGCCGCGACGACCAGGCTCACCGCCGTGATGGCCATGTCCACCACCGGTCGGCCGCTGATCACCCCGATCGCGAACACCAGCCCGGACAGCGCGACCGCGACCAGCCCGAGCGTGCGGCCCAGGGCGGAGAGCCGGCGCTGCAACGGTGTGGCGGTGGGCCGGGTGCCCGCCACCAGGGCGCTGATCCGGCCCAGCGCGCTCGCCGGGCCCGTCCGGAGCACGGTGCCGTCCGCGCGTCCGGTGGTGACCACCGTCCCGGCAAGCGCCTCCTGACCGGCGGTCCGTCCCACCGGCACCGACTCTCCGCTCAACGCGGATTCATCCAGTTGCAGCCGGTTCGCCTCGACCAGCAGCAGATCGGCCGGCACGATGTCGCCGGCCTCGATCCGGACCAGATCGCCGTGGACCAGCTCGGCGGCGGGCACCGCCAGATCCCGGCCGTCACGGACCACCCGGGCGGCGGGGGCGGCGAGTTGGCCCAACGCCGCGATGGCGCGGTCCGCGCGGACCTCCTGCACCACGCCGATGATCGTGTTCACCAGCACCACCAGGACGATCACCGCGGTGTCCGGGTAGTCGCCGAGCACAGTGGTGACCACGGCCGCGGCGACCAGCAACGCCACCAGCGGGTCGGTGAGCTGGTTCAGGACCCGTACGGCCACATGCCGGCGCGGTGGCGGCGCCACGGTGTTGGGTCCGTTCGCCCGCAGCCGGGCGGCGGCCTCGGCCGCGTCGAGCCCGACCGGGACGCCCAGGTCGACGGGGTCCTCCAGGATCCCGCCTCGTCCGCCGGTCGTCGCCACCAGTGACCTCCCCGTCCCGCGCGGCGCGCCACCGGCACACCGTCCCGTCTCACCCTCCGGCAGCACGATCACCCTGGGCAGAGGCATTGCACCCGTGGGACCCGGGACCAAAGACCCTCCGCGTCACGCACCCGGGAGGAGACGGACCGACTCGGTAGACGGCCCTCGTGGGGCGCAGGGCCAACCCTGGTTCATACGGAAATACGTATGTGCGTAGTATCGACGTATGAGCATCGTGGAAGAGCGGCTCGCCGCGCTGGAGACACAGGTCGCCGCGTTGAGCGAACGACTGATGGCGGCACCGCCAACGCCGCCCGCGCCCGAGGGCGTGTTCTGGGCCCTCGACGGCCTCAAGCAGCGCCTGCCGCCCGACAGCACGGGCGCCGTGCTTTACACCGGCACCGTCGCCGTCGCCGACCAGCACTACGACTGGCAGTACGGGCGCACCGTCGACGACCTGCTCGCCGGTGACTGGACGGAGCTGGCCGCCACCCTGTCCGCGCTGGCCCACCCGGTGCGGCTGCGGCTGTTGCGGGAGGTTCTCGGCGGCCGGCAGGGCACCGGCGAGCTGGCCGAGATCGAGGAACTGGGCACCACCGGTCAGCTCCACCATCACCTGCGCC
The DNA here is from genome assembly GCF_040607415.1 of Micromonospora sp. NPDC005291. NCBI lineage: Bacteria > Bacillati > Actinomycetota > Actinomycetes > Micromonosporales > Micromonosporaceae > Micromonospora > Micromonospora sp. NPDC005291. The sequence continues at coordinate 6,713 of NZ_JBEXGR010000012.1, read as the reverse complement.
AGATCACCGCCGCCGGTTGGCTGCGCAGCGCCGGCCGAGGCCGGTACGCCGTTCCCGCCGAACGCGTGGTGCCACTGCTGGCCATCCTCGCCGCAGCCGGCCGCTGAACCCGGCCCGCCACCGTCGAAGCCCCCGACCGCCGCACCACCACGGTGGACATCACCCCGAAGGATCACCATGCGGAGAACAGTCGTCACCGCCCTCCTCGTCGCGCTCGTCGCCGGCCTCGTCGGGGCCGCGCTGATGCCCCGCGTCCCCCAGCTCGGCACGCAGGTCACCGGCGACTCCGACCTTGCCGCCGCCGCCCGGGCCGCCGTGCCCGACCCGAAGGGACACCGCGGGCTCGCCGTCGCCCTGGTGGAGAACGGTCAGATCCGCACCGCAGGCCTGGGCGACCGGGACGTCGCCGGTCGACCCGTCGAGAGCGGCACCCCGTTCGAGATCGGCTCGGTCACCAAGGTGCTCACCGGCATGCTCCTCGCCGACCAAACCGCCGCCGGTGTCGTCCGCCCTGACGACCGGCTCGGCGCCACGTGGCCCACCATCACCGGCCCCGCCAGCGATGTCACCCTGGCCGAGCTGTCCAGTCACCGGGCCGGCCTGCCCAGGCTGGCCCCCGGCTCGCCGCTGGGCTGGGCGCGCATCCTCTGGTCCAACATCTCCGGCGGCAACCCCTACGCCGGGCAGGACGTCGGCAGTGTCCGGACCGCCGCCGACCGGGTCACCCCCGACGGCGGGCGGGGCGAGGTCCACTACTCCAACCTCGGCCCGTCCGTGCTCGGCCAGGCGCTCGCCGCGAAGGCCGGCGTGGCGTACCCCGACCTGCTGGAGGAACGGCTTCTCCGACCGCTCGCAATGACCGCGACCGTGGTCGCCACGAGGGCCGACGACCTGCCGGCCGACCGCGCCCACGGAAGCCGGGCCGGCGGGCGCCCCCTCGACCCCTGGCTGGGAGCCGGGTACGCCCCCGCCGGCGTCGGTCCCTGGTCCACCGCCGAGGACCTGGCCCGCCTGGTCGCGGCCACCCTCGACGGCACCGCGCCCGGCGCCGACGCCGCCACCGCCCGCTTCAGCGAGGACGAGGACAACCGCATCGGGTACGGCTGGTTCACCACCCGCCACGGCGACCGCGAGATCGTCTGGCACAACGGCGCGACCAGCGGGTTCCGCTCGTACGTCGGCTTCGAGCGGGCCACCGGCAGGGCGGTCGTGGTGCTCGGCAACACCGACAAGGGCGTCGAGCCGATCGGTCTGCGGCTGCTCGGGCTGCCGGAGGAGGAGGCCGCAGCGGCGGCACCATCGGTGACGGTGTGGATCGGCGCCGGTCTCGCCTTGGCCTTCACCTTCCTCGGCGGGATCTCCCTGCTCCGCACCGTCCGCCGCAGCGGCCTGGACCGGGTGACCCTGGCGGCGGCGGCGGTGTGGGCGTTCGCCTACCTCGGGCTCGGGCACCGCACGGGGGACTGGTCGGTGGTGCCGGCCTGGCTGTGGCCGGTCGGCGTCGGCCTGTCGGCGGCGGGGGTGGCCCTCGCGGCGACCCGGTGGGCCGCCCTGCCGGTGGTCGACGCGAGGGTGCGGTGGCGTCGCGTGCTGTCGGTGGCGACCTCCCTGGCCGCCGCCGTGCTGGCCGTCGCGGCCGTTGCCGCCTGAGCCAGCACGGTCGACGGGCCGGAGGCCTCGAACTGTCACCGCCGCTGCGTACCCTCGTCGGATGACCACCGATGTGCGGTTGCGCCCGGTCCGCGAGGACGATCTCGTGGAGTTCTTCCTGCACCAGCAGGATCCGGAGGCCAACCGGATGGCCGCGTTCGGCGCCAAGGACCCGTCCGACCACCGTGAGTTCGCCCGGCACTGGGCCCGGGTGCTCACCGACCCGGCGAATGTGGTCCGCACCGTCGAGGTCGACGGCGAGGTGGTCGGCTATGTGACCGCATTCCCGGACGGTGACCGCACCGAGGTCAGCTACTGGATCGACCCGGCCCGCTGGGGCCGGGGCCATGCCACGGCGGCCCTGGCCGCCCTGCTGCGTGAGCTGCCCCGGCCGGTGCACGCCCGTGCCGCCAAGGACAACGCCGCCTCCCTCGCGGTGCTCCGCAAGTGCGGCTTCGTGGTGGTCGGTGAAGACTCGGGGTACGCCAACGGCCGTGGCGAAGACGTCGAGGAGTGGCTGCTGGAGCTGCCCGCCGATGGTTCTGACCTGGGTGGGCACTAGTCTCGCGGAGTGAATTGGTTGGATCTGGTCGGCTGGGCCGGCTCGGCGGTGCTGGTCTGGTCGCTGCTGCAGTCGCGCGTCCTGAGGCTGCGCGCGCTCAACCTCGTCGGCTGTGTCGTGCTGATCGGCTACAACACCGCGATCGAGGTCTGGCCCATGGTCGGGCTCAGCATCGTTCTCGCGGTGATCAACATCTGGTACCTGCGCGGGATGCTCGCCACCCGCCACGACGAGCAGACCTACCAGGTGGTGGAGGTCGGTGTCGGCGATCAGTTCCTCGCGCACACGCTGCGGGTGCATGCCGCGGACATCGCCCGGTTCAATCCCGACTTCCACTGGGACCCGGACGCTTCGGGAGGCTCCGCGTTCCTGGTGGTCACCGCCGACGAGGTGGTCGGGGTGGTGCTGTCGCACGCCGAGGCGCGTGGAGTCGCCCAGATCGACCTGGACTACGTGACTCCAAAGTTCCGGGACTTCACCCCGGGCGAGTTCGTCTACCGGCGCAGTCACCTGTTCACCGAACGGGGCTTCCACCGGGTGGTGAGCCCGCCCCGGATGGTCGCCCCCTACTACCACCGGCTCGGCTTCCGCCCGGAGGGCGACTCGTACGTCCTCGATCTGCCGGCGTCACCGGTGACCGATTCGGCGTAGCGTCGCCGCGGCAGGATTCAGCCGGCGCCGGACGGGGCACAGACACGCCTACGCCGGGCGGGCTCGCCGACCGGCGGGCGCCGCGCGTACCGGCCGGTGCCACCACCACGAGGGAGCGAACCGGGCGTGCAGAGCTACGGGAGCCAACTGGCCCTGGTCGGAATCCTGGTCGTGATCAACGCGCTCTTCGCCGGTAGTGAGATGGCGTTGGTGTCGCTGCGGGACAGCCAGATCCAGCGGTTGGAGCGCACCAGCCGGGCGGGGCAGGTGCTGGCCCGGCTCGCCAAGGACCCGAACCGCTTCCTGGCCACCATTCAGATCGGCATCACCCTGGCCGGCTTCCTGGCCTCCGCCGCGGCGGCGGTCTCGCTGGCCAAGCCACTCGTACCGCTGCTCGGGATGTTCGGAAACGCCGCCGAGACGGTGGCGATCGTGGTGGTCACCCTCGCGCTGACCTTCGTCACCCTGGTCTTCGGCGAGTTGGCACCCAAGCGGATCGCCATGCAGTCCGCCGAGCGCTGGGCGCTGCTGGTCGCCCGCCCGCTCGACCTGCTCGCGACCTTCACCCGCCCGGCCGTGTGGGCGCTCGGCGCTACCAGCGACCTGGTGGTCCGCCTGTTCGGGCTCAACCCGAAGCACCAGCCGGAGGAGATCGGCCCGGACGAGCTACGCGACATCGTCGCCGGCAACCACGGCTTCACCAAGGAACAGCGCACCATCATCGCCGGCGCCGTGGAGATCGCCGACCGGCGGTTGCGCGCGGTCCTCGTACCCCGGTTGCAGGTCTTCACGCTCGACAGCGGGACCACCGCGGAGGCCGCGCGGCTGGTGCTGGCCGCCACCGGGCACTCCCGTGCGCCGGTGGTGCGCCACGGCGGCCTGGACGACACCGCCGGGGTGATCCACCTGCGTGATCTGGTGGGCGTGCCCGACGACCGCCCGGTCGACGACATCGCCCGGCCGCCGATGCTGCTGCCCGACTCGCTGCCCGTGGTGGACGCGCTGCGCCAGTTCAAGGCCGAGCGCCAGCACATCGCCCTGGTCGTGGACGAGCGCGGCGCCGTCGACGGCATCGTGACGCTGGAGGACATCCTGGAGGAAATCGTCGGGGAGATCTACGACGAGACCGACCGGGACGGATACTCGGTGCGCCGCGAACCGGACGGCGCGCTTCTGCTGCCCGGCACCTTCCCGGTGCACGACCTGCCGAACGTCGGCGTCGAGCTGCCGTCGCGGCCGGCCGGCGACTACACCACGGTCGCCGGGCTGGTCCTGACCCACCTCGGGCACATCCCCACCGTCGCCGGGGAGGACATCACCCTGGACGGCTGGGTGCTGGTCGTGGCCGACGTCGACCACCGGGCCATCACCGAGGTACGCCTCAGCCGGGTTCCCGACGAAGACGCCGTGGACGCCGACGCTGATACCGACGCGGACACCGAGCCGGTGCTGGACGAGGCCCGCAGCTGACCTGCCGGGAGCGGCCGGTCAGTCGCGGGAGAGGTTCTGCAGCCGGACCTGACCACGGGCGACCAGCCGCTCATCGGCGTCGGTGATCTCCACCTGCCAGAGCTGCTGGCTGCGTCCCCGGTGCACCGGCGTGCCGACCGCCCTCAGCTCGCCGTCGCGCACCGCCCGCAGGAAGTCGGTCTGGTTCGACACCCCCACGACGGTGCCCCGGTCGGCCAGCCAGAGCGAGCCGCCGACGCTGGCCGCGGTCTCCACGACCGAGCAGTACACCCCGCCGTGCTGGATACCGAACGGCTGGTGCAGCTCCGGTCGGACCTGCCAGCTGATGACCACCCGGTCGGCGCTCGCCTCCTCGAACTTCAGGCCGAGCAGGGCGACGAACCCACCTGTCATGTCCGGTATCTCCACGGCGAACCCCTCCTCGATCAACAAGGCGCAAGCGTAACCGGGGCGGGTTGCGCGAAACCCGGTACGGGTCGGCACCGGCGATGGGGGAGAATCGGTGACCGTGACTGACAGCAGACTCCCGCCCCCCGGGCGGGCCTCCCTGACCGATGACCTGCTCTGGCGTGGCCTGATCCAGGACTCGACCGGCCTCGACGAGCTGCGCGAGCTGCTCGACGGTGGGAGTGCCGCCACCTATTACGTGGGTTTCGACCCCACCGCGCCGAGCCTGCACGTCGGCAACCTCATGCAGGTCCTCATGGCCCGCCGGCTGCAACTCGCCGGCCACCGCCCGTTGCTGCTGGTCGGCGGGGCGACCGGGCAGATCGGCGACCCGAAGGAGAACACCGAACGGGCTCTCAACCCGACCGAGGTGATCGCCGGCTGGGTGGAGAGGATCCGTGACCAGCTCGCGCCCTTCGTGTCCTACACCGGGGACAACGCCGCGCAGTTGGTCAACAACCTGGACTGGACCGGCGAGATGTCGATCGTCGAATTCCTCCGTGACGTCGGCAAGCACTTCCCGGTGAACAAGATGCTCGCCCGGGAGGTCGTGCGGGCCCGGCTGGAAACGGGCATCAGCTTCACCGAGTTCAGCTACCAGCTGTTGCAGGCCAACGACTTCTTCGAGCTGAACCGCCGGCACGGCTGTCAGCTCCAGTTCGGCGGGTCCGACCAGTGGGGCAACATCACCGCCGGCGTCGACTACGTCCGTCGACGTGGCGCGGGGCCCGTGCAGGCGTTCACCACGCCGCTGGTCACCAAGGCCGACGGCACGAAGTTCGGCAAGAGCGAGGGCGGCGCCGTCTGGCTCGACCCGACGATGACCAGCCCGTACGCGTTCTACCAGTTCTGGGTCAACGTCGAGGACCAGGAGGTGGACCGCTACCTGCGCTACTTCAGCTTCCGGTCGCGCGACGAGTTGGAGGAGCTGGCGAAGGCGACCGCTGAGCGGCCGGCTGCCCGCTTGGCGCAGCGGGCGCTCGCCGAGGAGCTGACAAGTCTGGTGCACGGCCCCGAGGAAACCCGACAGGCGATCGCCGCCAGTCAGGCGCTCTTCGGGCGGGGGTCGCTGGACGACCTTGCCCCGGAGACACTGCGCGCGGCGCTGACCGAAGCCGGTCTGGTGCGCCTCTCCGGCGAATTGCCGGATGTGGCGGGTCTGCTCCGCGATTCCGGGCTGGTCAGTGGCCTCAAGGAGGCTCGCCGGGTGATCGCCGAGGGCGGCGCCTACGTCAACAACAAAAGGGTGACCGAAGTGGACGCCGGGGTGTCGCCGGCTGAGCTGCTGCACGGGCGATACCTGGTGCTGCGGCGTGGCAAGCGCTCGTTCGCCGGCGTTGAGCTGGGGGAATAGCCGTCCGTCGACGATGTGACGGGGGACGCGTCCGGCGGAGTTGACGATCATCCCGCCGGACGCGTAACTTTCTCTCTGCCAGCGCGGAACGGACGAAACAGGCGAAAGCCTAAAGCGGCCGGAGCGCAGGTCAACGGCCTCGGGGTCGGGCGGGCACGCCCACCGATCACGGACCGGGAGGAGCCGCCAGAAACGCCGCGAGGCGGATTTGGTGCGGCGAAACCGACCGGGTAAGGTTACCAACCGGCAGGGCACCGGGCGGGTCGCGGGAAACCGCGACGGCCGGCCTGCCGAATCCGTGACGAGAGCGGCGTAAGCCGGTCGAGACATGGTGCCCGCATGACTGGATGAAGCATGACGAACCGCAAAACATCGGTTTGACACGGCGGAAACCAGCGGGTAACGTAGTAAAAGTGCCTGGCGCTGGTAGCGGCCAGGGACACGGTGCGAAAAGCCCCGAGTTGGGGTTCCACTGAGGTGGGGCTCTGGTCGGTGTGTGGTTGTTCTTTGAGAACTCAACAGGGTGCTTTAAAAGCCAGTGCCAATTATGATTTATACCCCGGACTGGTCGGGCTTTAT